>CAIMXI010000418.1 GCA_903845365.1 uncultured Geobacteraceae bacterium
ATCGGAATGTTCCAGGGTTTTGCATGATGGGCAGTACATAAATTCCTCCAATAATCGGTGTTCTAACGAACGTTTGATTTATATTAGGCCCATTGTTTTATAAATGCAACCATTTTATCAAATTTATTTCCATTTACTGTTAGTTCTGATATTTGTGACCACTCATAAAACACATGGCAATAGGAAAACCGGATAATTGCATGGATAAAAAAGACCTCAGAAATTCCTTGATCGCGACAGCCACAAGACTTTTTGCCGAGCGTGGCCTGAACGGCGTCAGCATACGGGAACTCTCGACCGCAGCCGGCGTCAGCATTTCAATGATTTCATATTATTTTGATGGTAAGGAGGGACTTTACTCTTCCGTATTGTCGGAGCAGTTTTCATGTTTTGAATATATGAAATCAATTAAAGAGAGAGATACTGGTCCGCTGGACAAGATTGAGGAGTACATCCGCTGGTCTATCCACCGGAACAGGGAATACCCGTATCTGCTGCGCTATTACACGAGTGAACTCACCAATCCGACCAGGTATTTCAGCGTGATAGTTCAACCGGCGCTGGAAACTGCGCTGCAGATATTGATCGGGATAATCAGGGAAGGAATTGATAAAAAACTGTTCCGGGAAGAGTTGAACCCGGAGGATACGGCACTGGCGATGGCAGGGATGGTAAATTATTACTTCCTCAGCACGCTGGCGACTCAGAAATTTGTCAATCACTCGCCTGAGCGAGACGAGGAGTTGATTCGACATTACATGGATATTTTTTGTAAAGGACTTTGAGCGTATCTTCAAACCTTCATAGCATTTTCCGCAAATAGTTTCCAGTATATGAACGTGTCACTCTGGCAACCTGCTCAGGCGTTCCTACCGCAATAATCTCGCCGCCACGATCTCCACCCTCCGGCCCCAGATCAATAATCCAGTCGGCTGTCTTGATTACATCCAGATTATGCTCAATGATGACGATCGTGTTCCCGGCATTGACGAGGCGCTGGATAACTTCAAGCAATTTGGCAATATCATGAAAGTGGAGGCCGGTTGTCGGTTCGTCGAGTATGTATATCGTCCGACCAGTGGCACGTTTTGAAAGTTCCTTGGCAAGCTTGACACGCTGGGCCTCTCCACCTGAAAGTGTTGTTGCCGCCTGCCCAAGTTTGATATAACCGAGGCCAACTTCATCTAGCGTTGCCAGCTTGTTTCTGATGCGCGGGATTGCACCCATAAATTCCAGCGCCTGAGACACGGTCATGTTGAGGACGTCGGCAATAGATTTTCCCTTGAAATGAACCTCCAGGGTTTCGCGATTGTAGCGCGCTCCTTTGCATACTTCACACTCTACATAGACATCCGGAAGAAAATGCATCTCAATTTTGATGATGCCGTCACCGGAGCAGGCTTCACAGCGTCCACCCTTGACATTGAAGGAGTAGCGCCCCGGTTTGTAACCGCGCAGTTTTGACTCTGGCAGGTGGGAGAAAAGATCGCGGATATCGCTGAAAACGGCGGTGTAGGTGGCCGGATTGGAGCGCGGCGTACGTCCGATCGGCGACTGGTCAATGTTGATGACCTTGTCGAGATGCTCAAGCCCCAGTACCTCCAGAACCGCTCCTGCCTTCTCGCGACTGCGATAGAGACGCTGCCCAAGAACTTTGTGCAGTGTATCGATCACCAGGGTTGACTTGCCGGAACCGGAAACGCCGGTAACGCAGGTCATGACGCCGAGCGGGATTTCGACGGTGACATTTTTCAAATTGTTTTCCGAGGCACCGACTATACGGAGTGACTTGTCCCCTTTGCGACGTTTCTTAGGTACTGCGATGGATAGCTCGCCTGAAAGATAACGCCCCGTCAGTGACGCAGGATTCTTCATAACCTCCGCAGGTGTTCCCTGAGCCACAACTTCCCCGCCATGTACACCGGCACCAGGTCCCATATCGATCAGGTGGTCAGCTTCCAATATGGTTTCTTCATCATGTTCTACCACAAGTACGGTGTTACCCAGATCGCGCAGACGTTTCAAGGTGCCGAGCAGACGGGCGTTGTCGCGCTGATGGAGACCGATGGATGGTTCATCGAGGATGTAGAGAACACCGACCAGGCTTGATCCAATCTGGGTTGCCAGGCGGATGCGCTGCCCCTCGCCCCCGGAGAGGGTGCCGGAGGTCCGGTCGAGCGAGAGGTAGTCGAGGCCGACGTTGACTAGAAAGGAGAGCCGTTCGCGGATTTCCTTGAGGATCCTGCGGGCAATTTCCTGCTCTTTGTCGGTAATAACGAGCTCTTCAAAAAAAACCAGACAATCCCTGATCGACAACGCAGTCACGTCCCTGATGGTTCTTCCCCCTACTAGCACATGTAGCGCCTCCGGCCTGAGACGGGCACCCTGGCAGGTAGGGCATGGCATGATATCCATATATTTTTCAAGATCTTCCCTTGCAGCATCCGACTCGGTTTCATGCCAGCGGCGCTGCAGATTGTTCAGCACCCCCTCAAACTCTTTCTGATAGGTATGACGGCGTTCACCGTCTTCCTCCCACCAGAATTCAATCTTCTCACCCTTGGATCCGTTCATGATAACGTCACGCACATGTTCCGGCAGATCTTTATAGGGGGTGCGAATATCAAACGAGTACGCTTTAGCAAGTGCATCCAGAATCAGGTGAAACCAGCCGGAGAGGCGTTTCTCCCACGGGGCGATGGCCCCTTCGCGCAGTGACAGCTCCGGGTTGGGGATGACCCGGTCGGCGTCAAAATACATTCGGGTGCCGAGTCCGGTACACTCCGGACAGGCGCCGTGCGGGTTGTTGAATGAGAAAAGGCGCGGAGTGATTTCCTGGTAGGACAAACCGCAATCAACGCAGGCAAGTTTCTCCGAGAAGAGGAGGGTTTGCGGTTTTGTTTTGTCTGACCGGTCTGACTTGTCTGAAATCAGAGGCTTTACAACCTCCACTTTTACCACCCCATCGGCATGGTGCAGCGCTGTCTCCAGCGAATCGGCCAGACGCCGCTCTACCCCCTCCTTGACGACAATCCGATCCACGACGATGTCTATGTCATGTTTTTTCTTCTTGTCCATCTCAATGTCATCAGCCAGATCGCGGATCGTTCCGTCAAGCACGACCCGAGTGAAACCCTCTTTGCGCAACTGAGCCAGCTCTTTTTTGTACTCACCCTTGCGGCCACGGATCATCGGAGCCAAAAGAGACAGTTTTGTGCCTGGCGGCAACATCATAATCTGATCCACCATCTGTGAAACGGTCTGCGATGTGATCTCCTTGTCGCAGGAGGTGCAGTGCGGATGGCCGATGCGGGCAAACAGCAGTCGCAGATAGTCGTACACCTCGGTGACGGTGCCGACGGTGGAACGGGGATTCTTGCTGGTGGTTTTCTGCTCGATGGAGATGGCAGGGGAAAGTCCCTCGATTGATTCTACGTCAGGCTTTTCCATCTGCTCAAGGAACTGGCGAGCATATGAAGAAAGTGATTCGACATAGCGTCGCTGACCCTCGGCATAGATCGTGTCGAACGCCAGAGTGGACTTGCCGGAACCGGAGAGACCGGTTATGACGACCAATTGGTCGCGAGGGATTTCGACGTCGATACACTTGAGATTGTGTTCGCACGCGCCTTTGACAATTATGCTGGTGTGAGCCATTAATTTACCTGTTTGATGTGAAGTGTATTTGTGTCTGCCGTATTATGATCAATGCTAAGCGAAACGAGCCACAATCTCTCCTGCCACAGCAAGAATCCCGATTCCTGTAGGACAGACTGCGTCGCAACGCCCGCAGAGGAAACAGCTGATCTCACCCCATTTCTGAGGATCGGCGGCAAGTTTGTGATGAATGCGCCGCCTGGTACGTTCAGCCTCACTCCCGAGTGGATTGTGCCCCCCAGCCTCACGCATGAAGCCGTCCAGTTGGCACGAATCCCACATTCTGCTGCGCTCTGTCTTATTGGCTGAACGCCAGTCCTGCACACCGAAGCAGGTACAGGTCGGGCAGGCGAGGTTACAGCCGGTGCAGGCGATGCAGCGGTCGCCAATCTCTGCCCAGAATGAGTCTGGGACGCGGTCAGCACGGAGCAGCAGTGAGGCGGCGCGGATTACGGTTTCATTCTCGTCCGGAAGCGAGGGCGTGGTCTGGCGGAGCAGCTCTACCACTTCCGTCCTGGCAGCATCGGGTAGATCCTCTATCAGTTTTTTGCCGGTCTCGCTGTATGCAATCACCAGCCAACTACTCCTGTCCCAGAAAAATTCGAGATCGCAGTCGCCACCGGCAAGCGGAATCAACGCACCACCCAAACCGCAATAACCGGAAAGGGCGGCAATGGCGGCATTTTCCCGGAGAGTGAAATACAGATCGTCACGCCAGCCGTCCGCAAAGAAACGGTCGATGAAGCGGAGACTGGCCAGGTCGCTGGGGGTGAAACCGACTATAAAAAGCGGAGGGGGAGATGGTGTCTCCTCTACCGTGCCATCCGTAACGCTTAAAAGTGTGCTCTGCTGCGGAAAGAACGCTGCTGTTGGTTTGCCGGAAACAGCTCCACCATGCAGGGCGAGCCGGCCGTCGATCAGGGAGCCGATAATGCGAGTACCGTCCGGGAGCAGGATTGGCAGACGCAGCTCCCACCTCTGGGAAAGAGTGGCGAAAAAAGCATCAAGCAGTTCTGGGGTAAGCAATTTCATGGTATTTTTTCCAGACGTACTGCGCAGACCTTGAACTCCGGAATGGATGATTCCGGATCAAGTACGTTGTTGGTAAGGGCGTTGGCCGCCCCTTCGGCAAAGTGAAACGGCATGAACAGAACACCTGGGATGACCATCTCTGTCATCCGCGCCTCTGTCCTGATTTCGCCGCGACGGCTGGAAACGAGCAGCATATCTCGATTTCTGATCCCGATCATTGCGGCGTCATCCGGATGCAGCTCGATAAAGGAACAAGGTTCCTCGCGGGCAAGCAGATGGGTACGGCGAGTCATGCTGCCGGTATGCCAATGAAAATAGGTGCGTCCGGTGGTCAGCACAAAGGGGTACTGCTCGTCGGGAAGCTCGGCAGGCAAACGGTGTGACACCGGAGTGAAATGTCCGAGGCCGCGGCTGAAGCGATCCAGATGCATAATTGGAGTGCCGGGGTGCTCCTGATCAGGACAGGGCCACTGCAGGCCGGGTGCGTCGAGGCGCTTATAGATAATGCCGCCATAAATCGGTGTGAGGGATGCCGCTTCATCCAGGATCTCCGCCGGAGAGCTGTAGCGCATTCCTTCATATCCGGCGCGTTCGGCAATATCGCAGATGATTTTCCAGTCGGCACGAGCCTGTCCAGGAGGCTCTACCGCTTTGTGCAGGCGTTGCACACGGCGCTCGGTGCTGGTGAACGTTCCCTCTTTTTCGGCAAAACAGGCGGCAGGCAGTACGATATCGGCAACGGCAGCGGTTTCGGTCAGGAAGATGTCCTGCACGACCAGCAGTTCCAGATTCTCCAGAACTTTACGGACGTGTCCCTGGTCAGGGTCGGAGAGCATCGGGTTTTCACCCATGATAAACATTCCGTGCAGACGTCCTTCCGATGCCGTATCCATGGCTCGAGTCAGCGGCAGTCCTGGTTCTGAAGGGAGTGAGGAGACACCCCAGGCGCGGGCGAATTTGTCCCGCATGAGCGGGTCGGATACCTTTTGATAGCCGCTGTAGAGGTCTGGCAGAGCCCCCATATCGCAGCCACCCTGGACATTATTCTGGCCGCGCAGCGGATTGACACCGGTACCAAGGCGGCCAACATTGCCGGTCAACATCGCCAGCGAGGCTATGCAGCGGACGTTGTCGACACCATGACTATGCTGCGTGATTCCCATGGAATAGACGATCATCGCCCGCCCGGCACCGGCGTACATTCGTGCTGCAGCAATAATTTTATCTGCGCTCAGGCCGGTGGCGGCAGCGGTTCTTTCCGGCGTCCAGTCGGTGACAGACCCGGCCAGCGCGTCATAATTTTCGGTGCGGTTGGCAATAAACTCCCGGTCAGCCAACCCTTCGGCAATGATGACATGCATCATCCCGTTCAGCAGGGCGACGTCTGAGCCGTTCTTGTGGCGCAGGTGCAGTGCGGCATGGCGGGCGAGGCGGATGCGGCGGTTGTCGGCGACAATCAGGCGTGTGCCGTTTCGCACGGCGTTGAGAATACGACTGCCGATCAGTGGGTGCTGCTCGGTGGTGTTGGAGCCGATAACGAGGATAACGTCGGTCTGATCGAAGCAGGAGATGGAGTTGGTCATCGCCCCCGACCCGAACGTTTCCGCGAGGCCGGTGACAGTTGATGAGTGACAGAGGCGGGCGCAGTGATCGATGTTGTTGGTACCGAATACCGCCCGAGCCAGTTTCATCAGCAGGAAGTTTTCCTCATTGGTCGCCTTGGCTGAAGAGGCAAACATGACTGCATCTTTCCCATGCGTTTCCTGGACAGCTTGTAGTCTCTCGACTACCAGGTTCAATGCCTCATTCCAGGATGCCGGTTGCAGCACTCCGTCACGGCGCATCAGCGGGGTTGTTAGGCGGTCGGGGTGATGAACAAACGCGTAGGCATTCCACCCCTTGACGCAGAGTCCGCCGCGATTGACCGGGCTGGTCGTGCTCGGCTCGACTCCGACCAGGCGGCCTCCGTCACTGACTAGATAGAATGTGCATCCGACTCCGCAGTATGGACAGACGGTGAGAGTCCGTTTCATAAGGCTCCCCGCAAATGTTCGATCTCATTCAGCCAGAACACCGGCCCATCTTGGCAGCATAACAGGTGCTCGATCGAACAGTGTCCGCACTTGCCGACTCCGCAGCGCATCTGCCGCTCCAGAGAAACGGCAATACGGCTGGATGACAGCCCCTTTTTGTACAGTTCGGCAATGACAGCCCGGTACATGGCTGGTGGGCCGATAATGGCAGCAATCGTGGTGTCGGGAGTGAACGTGAGCGGGGGGATAAGGCGGGTAATAAGGCCGACGCTGCCGCTGAAACAGTCTCCACCGGAGATGTTGTCAACGGTCATGCTGCAGGCAAAGCGAGCAGAAGCGTCCCATCTGGCGAGGTCATCCTTGAAGAGGCGGTCTGCCGGGCTTTTTGCCCCGTACAGAATGGCGACTCTGCCGAAATCTGATGGCCGGTCTTCACAATACTGGATCAGTGAGCGCATCGGCGCCAATCCGCAGCCGCCAGAGATGAGAATAAGATCCTGACCGCAGAGCCGCGACAGATCGAACGCTCTGCCAAAAGGTCCTCGGATGCCTAAGGTGTCACCGGTTTGCAGGGTGTGCATAGCACTGGTAAGAGCCCCGACCCGGCGCACCCCCAGCTCAAAAATACCTTCCCGTGTTGGCGAAGATGCCACAGAAATCGGCGCCTCTCCCCAGCCGAGCAGGGATACTTGCACGAATTGCCCCGGAAGGTGCCCAAGCGGAAGGCCGTCCGTTCTTCTGACCCGGAACAGCTTCTCGACTGGGGTCAGGTCGGTTACCGAGATGATCTCGCACTCTGTCGGGAGGTAGAGAGATTTGCGGAGCGGAGTATCGGTCACGACTTCTTCTTCAACCGCCACCCCTCCTTATTCACCTGCGGAACCCGTGATAGCGCCAGCGAATCGGGAGGGACATCGATCGTGACGGTCGTTCCCGCAGCAACCAGCGAGTTGCGCCCCACTGTGACCGGCGCCACAAGTTGCACGTCACTGCCGATGAATACTTCGTCGCCGATAACGGTGCGGTGCTTGTTGACACCGTCGTAGTTGCAGGTGATTGTGCCACAGCCAATGTTGACATCGCGACCGATGTCGGCGTCGCCAAGATAGGTCAGGTGCGACGCTTTGGAGCCTTCCCCCATGACGATTTTTTTGGTTTCGACAAAGTTGCCGATCTTTACTTTATTACCCAGCACTGTACCGGGGCGCAGATGAGCCATCGGCCCGACAGACACATCCTCGCCCAACTCTGAACTCTCCAGCACGGACGATGCTTTGATGTGACAATCATCGCCAATCCGGCAGTCGGAGATGCTGACCGCCGCTTCGATTTCGCATCCGCTGCCGATGATCGAGCCGCAGCCTATCCGGCAACCGGGGTGGATAGTCGTATCAGCACCGATTGTGACGCCGTGATCGATATACGTCTGGTCAGGGTCGATCAGGGTAACGCCGTTCAACATATGTTCACGGTTAATGCGACTGCGTAAAATCCGGGCGGCCTCGGCAAGCTGTACGCGATCGTTTACCCCCATTATCTCGTCGGCATCCGCTGTCGGTAGAGCCAGGCAGGTCAGCCCCTTTCGGACGGCAATTGCCAGCAGGTCGGTCAGATAGTATTCCCCTTGAGCGTTGTCATTGCTTATCTCTTTGATATTGGCGAACAGGAAGCCGGAGTCCATGCAGTAAATGCCGCTGTTGATCTCGCGGATCTCCCGCTCTTCCTGGGTGGCGTCCTTATGCTCGACAATTGCGGCTACTTGCCCGGAGCCGTCGCGAACGACGCGGCCATAGCCCAAGGGATCATCCATCAGAGCGGTCAGTACCGTTATGGCCGCCCCATTATCGCGGTGGTACGTCAGCATGTTTTTCAATGTCTCAGAGCGGAGTAACGGGGTATCTCCGCAGAGGATAAGAACGGTGCCGCTAAAACCGGCCAGCGTGTCAAGAGCGCAGGCAACGGCATGCCCTGTTCCCAACTGCTCTTCCTGCATGGCAGAGCGAATATCTGCTGCTCCGCGAAATACAGCCTGCACCGCAGTCGCCTGGTGGCCAATCACGAGCACAATCGGGTCAGAACCGGCTTCGCGGGCGGCTGCGACCGGCCAGGCAATCATGGGTGGACCGGCAATCGGGTGAAGAACCTTGATCAAGCCGGATTTCATCCGGGTACCTTTTCCGGCGGCGAGTACTATAGAGGCAAGAGGTAGCATATCGGGTAACTCCAGTTGGAAATGTGGTGAATCAACTTTTGCCACTCTATTCGATTACCGGCCAAAGCGTCAAGAGATTAGCGCAGTTACAGAGTTGTTTCAGATCACTGTTAACACACAATACTTTTTCCCTTTGACCTCTCATTTCAACTGTGTTATATCAAGAAAACTTGATATAAATAAATTGTGCACCTTGATATAATATGCTAAACACCTTAAAAGCACTAGCTGACCCATGTCGTCTCCGCCTGACTGCGGTTCTTTTAGCCGGTGAATTCACCGTTCAGGAATTGACCGGGATAATGGCCATGGGGCAGTCGAGGATTTCCCGGCACCTGAAAATCCTGACCGAAGCGGGGGTGCTCTCCGTCAAGCGCCAGGGAACCTGGAGCTACTTTCGGGTTGGCGAAGCGAACAGCTTCTTTTATGCCATTCGCGTCGCCTTTGAGCGGGAAATGGCAACTCTGCCCGAACGGCAGCGTGATTTGAACGCCGTTGCAGCAACTTTTGAGGAGCGACGAAGGCGCAGTCAGGAGTTTTTCGATCAGCATGCAAGGCAGTGGGATGACCTCGCCAGGACTCTACTGCCGGTTCCCGAGTACCGGCAGCGCTTGCTTGAGCTTGTACCGCAGGGTGGAACGGTTCTGGAAATCGGTGTCGGCACCGGCGGTCTGTTAACCGACCTGGCGGCACGAGCGGCAAGGGTGATTGGCGTCGATCACTCTCCAGCGATGCTGGAGGAAGCTGGTCGAACGGTGGCGGATAACGGCCTTGCCAACATTGATCTCCGTTTGGGAGAAATGACCCACCTGCCGCTCCCCAATGCTGCCGTTGGCTCTGTCGTGGCCAACATGGTACTGCATCATGCCGCAGATCCGGCGGCAGTTCTCGTGGAATTCCGGCGGGTTCTGGCTCCCGGCGGCACGCTGCTGCTGGCCGATCTTGCCCGTCACGAGCGCGAGCTGGCAAGAAATCAGCTCGCCGATCAATGGCTTGGTTTTGAGGAGATGGAACTGGCTCTCTGGCTGCGAGCGGCTGATTTTGTCTCGGTAAACTGTGAACGTATTGACGCAGGAAGCGGGCAGGAGTCGGTTCTCATCGTTCGCGCCTCGTAGGAGCGGCATTTTGCCGCGATTGCTGAAATAGGTGGCTATCACACCATTCTCGCCTGCAAGGCGCTCCTACGGTAGCAATACATAAAATTGAAGTGAGACGAGCCATCGGTGCCGCGTCTACATAAATAATCCAGCAACAAAAAGGAGAAACAGCATGTCACAAGATTACATCGTAGCAGACCTTAAACTGGCCGATTGGGGTCGCAAAGAGATCAGGATCGCTGAAACTGAGATGCCCGGCCTGATGGCCATTCGCGAGGAGTTCGCTGCAGCTCAGCCTCTGAAAGGAGCGCGCATCACCGGTTCACTCCATATGACCATCCAGACCGCCGTGCTGATAGAAACCCTGACCGCCCTCGGTGCCCAGGTACGTTGGGCTTCGTGCAACATCTTCTCGACCCAGGATCACGCCGCTGCTGCGATTGCGGCGGTCGGAGTGCCGGTCTTCGCCGTGAAGGGGGAAACACTGGAGCAGTATTGGGATTACACCCATCGCATCTTCGAGTGGAGCGACGGCGGCTACTCCAACATGATCCTTGACGATGGCGGCGACGCTACTCTGCTGCTGCATCTGGGAGCCAGAGCTGAAAAAGATCTTTCCGTGTTGACAAACCCTTCTTCGGAAGAGGAAACCATTCTTTATGCAGCGATCAAAGCCAAGCTGGCTGTTGATCCTGTCTGGTACTCCACCCGCCTGGCAGAGATCAAGGGGGTAACCGAAGAGACCACCACCGGCGTTCATCGTCTCTATCAGATGCATGAGCGGGGAGATCTCAAATTCCCGGCCATCAACGTCAACGACTCTGTCACTAAGTCGAAATTCGATAACCTCTACGGATGCCGCGAATCCCTGGTAGACGGTATCAAGCGCGCCACCGACGTCATGATCGCCGGCAAGGTCGCTCTGATCTGCGGTTATGGCGACGTCGGAAAAGGTTCTGCTCAGGCGATGCGCGCACTCTCTGCCCAGGTATGGGTAACTGAAATCGACCCGATCTGCGCGCTACAGGCCGCCATGGAAGGTTATCGAGTCGTAACGATGGAATACGCCGCTGACAAGGCTGATATATTTGTCACCTGCACCGGCAACTATCACGTCATCACCCACGACCACATGATCGCCATGAAGGATCAGGCCATTGTCTGCAATATCGGTCATTTCGACAATGAGATCGAAGTTGCGGCGCTCGAAAAATATCAGTGGGAAGAGATAAAACCACAGGTGGATCACATAATCTTCCCCGACGGCAAACGCATCATTCTGCTCGCCAAAGGACGCCTTGTCAATCTCGGCTGCGGTACCGGGCACCCCAGTTACGTGATGTCCTCTTCCTTTGCCAACCAGACCATCGCCCAGATCGAGCTGTTCTGCAATCCTGACAAATATCCGGTCGGCGTCTATGTCCTTCCAAAGCATCTGGACGAAAAGGTTGCCCGCTTACAACTTAAGAAATTAAACGCGCAGTTGAGTGTTTTGACTGATGAGCAGGCCGCCTACATAGGTGTACCGAAGCAGGGGCCGTACAAAGCCGATCAGTATCGGTATTAATGGTTTATGGAGTGCCGGGCAGGGTGCGCCGCCTGCTGTATTGCACCTTCAATATCCTCGTCGATTCCCGGCATGGCTGGCGGCAAGCCCGCTGGTGTACGCTGCCGCCAGTTGACAGATGATAACCGATGTATGCTCTTTGACAACAGGGAACGTCCGGCGGTCTGCAGGAATCTCAAAGCGAGTGAGGAGATGTGCGGGTCAAGCAGTGCTGAAGCAATGGATATACTTACTGACTGGGAGAAGTTGACGCATCCGGCGCCTACTTCTTCCGGTCAGACAGATTAATATCGGATTTTGTGCTGCATATTATTACGTATACTCTGACGGATTGCCAGGATGCGGCGCGGCATTTTCATAAAAAGTGCCGCCATCAATAAAATGGAAATAACCATCATTAACGGATAGGCTATAGCGAGAACAAGCGGCGTAAGGGTCAGGCGTATAACAGCTCGAAGAATTGAGTGCCTGGCTATGAAATCTGCCAAAGGCGGGCTGGTGCGATAGTAGAAATTCACAAAAGTCCTGCCCGGAGCATTGGTAAGTAGGAATTTGTCGCGGAAGTTGCGCAGCAGTTGCACCTGCGGATGCAAGTAGCTGCCGTATGCGGCGGTAGCGATAAAACAGCCGCCACCGCCGGAGCTGCTGCTGGTGGATGTTGCTGCTGCGGGCGCAGGTTCTGTCACTGCTGCGGGACTACCATTAGTGCTGAAGCTGGCGCTGTGACCATCGGTGCCAGTGCTGTTTGCAATTAGTAATACTACCTTGTCGGCTGTCCCAAAGGAACCTACTGCGTAGGAAGAGCCACCTGTTTCAGCAGGTATTTCACTCCCATTTTTGAAAAGGGCGGTTTTAATTCCGCTGCTCTTGTTAATGGAGATCGTCAGGGGAGTTGCGCCTGATGTTGTGAAGTCGTAATACGCGAACGAATAATGTGGAAGAGTAACGGAATGAGTTTTGCTACTGCTATTAACCGAGTAGGTGGCAACAGGCGAGTAGGCATGTAGAGCTGTGGAAGCAATTTCAGACGTATGAGTTGACCAATCCCTGGTGTAGACGCGCTTGGCAAAACCAAAGAAATCGTTACCAAGGGAGCTGCCATATCTGGCAGAAAGCACACTGTCCAGCACCGGAGCCATTGGAATATCTGCATAGCCATCGGGGCTCGGCTTGCTTGCCAAGCTTTCCCATATACTGCGAACGGTGTCGGCTCCATACTTTTCAGACGGGTACTTTTCAGACAGGTAACGATTGAAAATCCATCGGCCGTAGCCGCCACCGGTAGAGGTGCTTGCATCAATATCCAGGGATAACGTGCTTTGAGTAAACCAGGTCGTGGCATAGCTGTAAAGCTGGTTTACGCTGTCATACAGCTCGTCTTCCATCCAGGTGGAGGTTGCCTCGGCGTACCAGATGTCAAAATAGTAATTGTAGCCGTACTGTATGGCGTGGTGGTATTCATGAGCTGCAGTGATTTGCAGGCTCTGAAGCGGGCTGTAGGAACCCGTTTTATAGATGGAGTCGGTAAAGTTGTTATCCAGCTCCATCCAACTGGTGAAGGCGTTCGGGTGGCTTGCCGTCGAAGCTGACTGGTCGCTGTTGGTAACTCCGTAAAGTTTTTGTGGCGCGAGATCGAGGAGATAGACATCGTACGGTACGTTGTTACCGGCGGTAGGAGCAAGTTGCCACTGCAAGGAAGTATAGGAAGCGGCAACATCATCGAAGGTTTGGGCAACTGTTTGCACCCATGAGTACGATGGCACAGCGTCAGTGCCGGTCGTGGTGTAGTGGATTTTAAATCTGCCGGAGAGTGACAGATATGTCTGTTCGCCACTAAGTGCCGGTGCTGCCAACTGCTTTGCCAGCACCTTCCGTGTCGACGGCTCCAGCAGTTTCCAGTCACGGCGCAGACCATGCTTGAGCGGCATGCCGCAGCGCGCTGCTTCCACCGTTTCCGGTAAAACCGGCAGTACCGCTTTTTGGAGCTGCGTATTCCCAGATTCGCCAAACTGTTGCAGGTAGTAATCATCCAGCGTTCCGGCCGTTACGTTTGCTGAAAGTTGAAACAGAGTAATGATGCTGAGTGTCAGTCGGGCGAAGAAACTATTCATCAATCTACCATCCTTTTGCCGGCCCGCAAGGGGACGAGTGTTGTTATGCCTCGTTCAACGGTTATGTCGGTGTTAAATGGGCCGCTGCCGACTGAATAAGTTCCGGCGGGGAGAACGACCACAAAATAGCCATTGTTATCGGTTTGAACCGTGACAAGTTGTTTGCCAGCTGACGAGATCTGCAGCGGAACATGTGGATAGGGCTTGAATCGGCTGTTGTTGCTGAGTTTACCCCCGGCACTTTGTAGATAACAGATGCCGGCTATGGCACCGGAGTCATCCGGAAGAGCGGTCGGTTCAAGCTGCTCTGCCTGAACTGTAAGCATAACAGGCCGCATTTTTTCCTGTACCGCCACAAAAGCGGTGCCTTCATCTGCCGGGCCGGGAACAAAGGCAGTACCATTGAAGTGATAATAATTCCAGGCATCGGCGGGGCGTCTACTCGCCGCAGATAGCGATGTCGAGAGGAGGGCGCCGGTAAAAAAAACAAGTAAAAAAGTTATTATTCTAGACATGGCGGTCACCTTATAATCAATGAGTGTTTCGCCATAGTGCCTAATTCGTATCAATTAAGTCAAACGGAAATAATTGGGTGTATCCCTCTTCGCTTGACAAAACAGCAATCTGACTATAGTTTCACCAATCTGAAAAATAAATCCGTGCAGGAAATATTACATAAAAGGAGTTCACCATCATGGTAGAAAAATTCATTTTTACTTCCGAATCTGTATCCGAAGGGCATCCCGACAAAGTTGCCGATCAGGTTTCTGATTCAATTCTTGACGCAATTCTCACCCAGGATCGCAAGGCACGCGTGGCGTGCGAGACGATGGTTACCACCGGTATGGTAATCATTGCCGGTGAGATAACTACCAACGCGGTGATCAACTATGCCGAGATCGCCCGTCAGACCATCAAAGACATCGGCTATACCGGTTCGGAAATTGGCTTTGATGCGGATACCTGTGCCGTGCTTGTTTCTATCGACCGTCAGTCACCGGACATTTCACAGGGAGTTTCTGAAGGGGAAGGGCTTTACAAGGAGCAGGGTGCCGGAGATCAGGGGCTTATGTTCGGCTATGCCTGCAATGAAACCCCGGAGCTTATGCCGATGCCGATTCAACTGGCTCATCAACTGGTTGAAAAGCTGGCCGAGGTGCGCAAGTCCGGCAGGCTTGACTTTCTCCGTCCCGACTCCAAATCCCAGGTTTCGGTTGAATATGTTGATGGCAAACCAAGCCGCATCGATACGGTTGTTATCTCTACCCAGCATTCACCTGACGTAACCCATGCAAGAATCGAGGAAGAAGTTATTTCCGAAGTGATCCGAAAGGTTATTCCGGCTCATCTGCTGGATGCCAACACCCGTTACTTCATCAATCCGACCGGACGCTTTGTCGTCGGTGGTCCGATGGGAGACTGCGGTCTGACCGGTCGCAAGATCATCGTCGATACCTACGGTGGCATGGGGCGTCACGGAGGTGGCGCATTTTCCGGAAAAGATCCCTCAAAAGTAGACCGTTCTGCCGCTTACATGGGGCGCTATGTAGCCAAAAACCTGGTTGCCGCCGGTCTCTGTGACCGGTGCGAGGTGCAGGTGGCGTACGCTATCGGCATGGCCCAACCGGTCTCCATCATGGTCAACACCTTCGGGACAGGTAAGCTGCCGGAAGAGCGCTTCTCCTCACTGGTTCGCGAAACATTTGACATGAGGCCGAGTGCCATCATCGAACAGCTTGACCTGCTCCGCCCGATCTATCGTAAAACCGCCGCATATGGTCACTTCGGGCGGGAATTGCCGGAGTTTACCTGGGAGAAGACGGACAAGGCTGCTCTGCTCAAGCAGAAGGCAGGCATTTAATAAAGCCTGAATAAAAGCATTTGAAACACGGAGCAACAGAGCAACGGAGTAAAATCTGAGAGAAAATTGGCTTGATTTCTCTGTTGCTCCGTTGCTCTGTGTTATTTGAAGACCGCTATTAACGAATTTAACGCCCATGCCAACCAGCTCCATCGAACATAACCCGCTGCTCTTCGGGCGTGACGTACGTTCCGGTATCGTTGCGATTGAGCCGCTCGGGCACTTCATCCGGCTTTTTTTCAGAGAAGCGGGACGCGTTCGTTTCCACGACGAACCGTTTCAACCGTTTATCCTCGTCAATGACCCCGGGATCGTCTCCGGCTGTCGGGTTCCCTGTGCCGTGCGGCAACTCTCCGGAGAAGATTTTTTCCGCTGCCAGTTACTGTTTGATTCATGGAATGAATGTCTTACCGCCCGTGATTTTCTGGCTGAAAAAACCGGCAAAAAATATTCCGCTCCCGATGCCCCCTATCTGTTTCTACCGGATCTTTCCCACCAGTATATGCTCGCCAGTGGCACGACACTCTTTAAAAGTATGGAATTTTCCGAACTGCGTTGCCTGGCAGTTGATATCGAAACCACCTGTGCCGATGGCTATGATTTTTCGAACCCGGAACGCCTGGAGGATCGTATTATATCGATTGCCCTCAAGGATTCTCATGGCGATGAAGTTGTGCTTCAAGGGGGGCGGCTATCCGAGCCGGAGTTGCTCCGGGCTCTGAACGGTGAGATTCTCCGCTGTGATCCGGACGTAATCATCGGCCACAATATCTTCCGCTTTGATCTTGACTACATCGGTCGTCGCGCGCAGCGGCATGGTATACGCCTGAATTGGGGACGCAACGGAACATCGCCACATATAACGCCGCATGCCCGTTGGAGTCTGGCTGAAAAAACGCTCGAATATCCCCGATGGGATGTTTATGGCCGCCACATTATTGACACTTATTTTCTGACACAACTCTTTGATATCGGTGGACGAAACCTTGAAAGTCACGGACTCAAATCTGTAGCGCAGCATTTCGGCATTGCTGCTGTTGAACGTACCTATCTTGAAGGTTCCGAGATTTCAGCAGCCTTTCTAAATGACCAGGAGCGGCTGTATCGCTATAACCTTGATGATGCCCGCGAAACACTCTCCCTGTTTCGCCTGCTCGGCTACCCCTGGTTTCTCCAGAGTCGTATTTTCCCCTACTCCTTTCAGAACTGCGTCATTCGCGGCAACGCCACCCGGATCAACGCGCTTTTTCTGCGCGAATACCTGCATCTGGGCCATGCGATACCAGCGCGAACTTCCGCTGTCGCACCCTTTGAGGGTGGTTATACGGAATCATCGTTTTCCGGGGTTGTCGGCCCGATTGTCCATTGTGATGTGGCATCACTCTACCCGTCCCTGATGCTGACGTACCATCTTGCCCCTGCCAAAGATAGCCTGGATCTGTTTCTGCCGATGCTGGCGGATCTGCGCCGCTTTCGCCTGACCGCAAAACAACGGGCCCGCGATGCCGCTGATGATGGAGAAAAACATTATTTTGACGCACTTCAGCAGGTGTTCAAGGTGCTGATAAATTCGTTCTATGGTTATCTCGGCGCAGCGCGACACAACTTCTCCGATCCGGCGGTCGCCGCCGAAGTGACCCGCCTTGGACGGGTTACGATAAAAAATATGATTGAACTGCTCGTATCAGAAGGAGCTCAACCGATTGAGGTGGATACGGACGGTATCTATTTCAAGCCACCGGAGAGCTGCGCCTCCGTGGAGGCGGAACAGGAGCTGGTGCGGCGCGTTTCGCAAAAGCTGCCGGAAGGCATTGAGGTTGATCTTGACGGCCGCTACCAGGCTATGTTCGCCTATAAGAGCAAAAACTATGCTCTGCAGGAGTATGATGGCAGAACCATTATCAAAGGGAGCGGGCTAAGATCACGCGGGGTTGAGTCCTATTTGCGGGAATTCATTCGGGATATTGTCGAACATTTGCTGAACGGTACCGCTGCCACAGTGGAGCGGCTTTTTGATACGTATGTTGCCAGGCTTCGCGCACGTGGGCTTGAAGTCGCCTGGATTGCCCGCAGCGAAATACTAAATGAGTCGCCTGACACCTATAAGGAAAAACTTCGCTCGGGCACGCGCAACCATGCGGCAGCCTTTGAGGTGGCGCTTGCTTCGGACAGACCCTACCGTACCGGAGATCACGTCAGCTATTATGTCAGCGGCTCCGGAAAAGGTGCCACGGCGTACGAACAGTGCCGTCCGGTGTCGGCCTTCAACGCGGCGCATCCAGATATCAATGTGCCGTATTACATTGAAAAACTTCGTCACGTCAAGAAACGTTTTGAACCGTTTCTGCCGCAAGAACCGACGCTTTTTGGCCTGTGATGCTTGCATGAGGCGTTTCTTTGTGGTAAGAGTCTGGCTCCGTCAGTTTAAAAAGGAGATCGTATGAGAAAGCTTCTGCTGATATCGGTTTTATTGTCTGCTTTTGTTGTCCTGGGGCCGGGTCGCGCAACTGCCGATCAGCGGCCGGAAGTGATTGTTGAGAAGATGGCGGTCAAGCTGGTTCGAGGAGTTACCAATACGTTTACCAGTATTGCCGAACTTCCGAAGCAGACCTATCTGACAGGAAGGGAGATGGGGGCGGTCGGGTATGTTATCGGTCCGGTCAAGGGTGTCGGGATGACATTATATCGTGCTGTAATCGGTATAACGGAAGTGGTTTTCTGCATGGTACCCCAGCCTGGATACTATGACCCGATGATTGACCCGGAATTTGTCTGGCAGGGGTGGGAGCCGAAAAGAGATACGACAAAGGCGATTGAAGAAAAAGATCAGGTAGCGCCGGATGAAAAAAAACAGCCGTGAGATAATTCTGTTGTGTTCCGGTTCCACGATATGAAAATTGATCTTTACTCAGCGGCCGACAGGTTTTTTCATGGCTATAGCAGATGATGTCATACTTCTTGATAAAAAGATGAGTGAATTGATCACCAAGTACGAACAGTACTTTATCGGTCTGGAAAAACGCGAACCGCTCTCATTGTTGAAAGATGTTGAAGTATTGGTGCGACGCTACAGTGGCGTGCCGATCAATAATACCATGTACAAGCACCGCTTCACCATGCTGGTGGCCCGCCTTGGCACCTATCGCGAACACTGGAACAGGATTTTGAAACTGATGGAGGAGGGACGATATTCACGCGACCGCTTTATCAGTAATCTTCACCTACGCCAGAAAGGTAAACAGGAGAAGCTAGCACCCGATTCTCAACCTGCTTCGGTAGAGTCGGATATTGATCGCATCGTCCGCGAATTCCGTGACGCACGAATAGCCTGCAAACTGCCGGTCGACAAAATTACCCGCGAGTTAGTAGCAGCGACCATTGAAAAACAACGCTCAACCCTGGTGGCAAAGCTGGGGACCGAAAATTTTACTTTCCGGGTTGTTGTTGAAGATGGCAAGCCGAAACTGAAAGCCGGCCTTCACAAACATTGATTGATAAGTTTCCTTCCCAAACGAGTCCCATGTCCAATCTAATCCCCCAGGCTGTTGAATGTATTACGGCGCTCCGGCTTGGCGAACGGCGGATCGTGGTGCCTGGCCTCAAAGGCTCGTCTCCGGCTCTGTTTGTTGCAGAGCTGGTGCGGGAAGGCCTTGACACTCCGGTGGTGATAACTGCAACCCAGGATGCGGCTGATGAGTTTTGCCGGGAGCTGACTTTTTTCTCAGGTGGAGACGTGTTTGCCGGGCTCTTTCCTGCGTGGGATGCCGCGCCGTTTTCCGGATCTTCCCCTCACCCGGATGTCACCGGTGCCAGGCTGGACACGCTCTTTCGTCTGCAGAACAATCTCTCACGGATAACCGTCATGCCTGTTGCAGCCGCGTTGCAGCGAGTACTCCCTCGGAAAACCCTGAGTGACGCTTCCTGCTACCTTCTCCCTGGTGAAGAGTTTGATCGTGACGAGCTGCTGGCGCGGCTGATCAGGATCGGTTACGCTAATGTACCGCTGGTGGAGGATCGCGGTACCTTTGCCGTGCGGGGTGGAATTCTCGATATTTTTCCGCCCAATCTGCCTACTCCGGTGCGAATCGAGTTCTTTGGTGATACGGCTGAGACCATGCGCGCCTTTGATCCGCTGACGCAGCGCTCCCTGCAGCCGATTGAAGAGCTGGTGCTGCTCCCTTCGCGGGAAATTTTGCTGTCAGACGAGGTTTTGGCGGATATTGCACCGCGCCTGAAGCAGTGCTGTGATGATCTCGACATACCGACCAATCGCCGTCGTCTGATTTTGGAAGATTTGCACAATGCAGTTTACTTTAAGGGCATTGATTTCCTCCAACCGCTTCTCCATCCCGGCCTCGAAACGGTTTTTGACTACATATCTGCGAATGTACCTCTTATTCTGCTCGACCCGGAAGCTATCGGTTATGCTTGTCTCAGCGTATGTGAAGAGGTTGAAGCAGGAGTAGTCAAGGCGACCACCGCCGGATTAGCACACTCTCCGGCGGGGGAGCTGTTTCTGAATGAGGCTGAGCTGATCAGCTTCATTGCCGCCCGCCGCGTAATCGAACTTCCCGGCCTGGTTCTTGAAACAGCAGAAATAAGTACGACGGTCATAGTTTCCTGCCAGGACAACAGCGACCTGCGGGTGACCGTCTCGAAGGAGAGCAGTCATGCTCTGGCACCGCTCGCCGCCACTCTGCGTGACTGGCTTGACAGCGGGCAGAGAGTTGCCATTGCCTGTCACCAGCAGGCGCAGGCCGAGCGGCTTAAGGATCTTTTGACGCCGTATAAGATTCCGTGCTTTATTTCTGAAAACGGTTTTGCGGAGGTTCTCCCCCCTCCCAACCTCCCCCCGCTGGGGGGAGGAGCTTCACTCCCTCCCCCAGCGAGGGAGGGTCGGGGAGGGGGGAGGGTCACCATCCTTATCGGTGATATTTCCCGTGGTTTCCGGCTCACTTCATCTCGCCTGATCCTGATTGCCGAGGAAGAGCTGTTCGGCAGGCGAGTCAGGCGACGCGGCGTTTCCGAGGTGCGTAAGAAACAGCTCCTCGCCTCTCTGGCCGAGCTGAAGCAGGGCGATTACATGGTGCATATCGACCACGGCATCGCCCTTTATCGTGGACTGCAGCATATCAGCGTCGGGAACAGCGGCGGCGATTTCCTTTTGCTGGAGTATGCCGGTTCGGACAAACTGTTTCTCCCCGTAGACCGCCTGGGCCTCGTGCAGCGCTACGTTGGCCCTGAGGGGAGTCATCCTGCGCTTGATAAACTGGGTGGGGTCTCCTGGGAAAAATCAAAGGGGAAGGCGAGCAAGAATATTGAAGAACTTGCCGGGGAGCTGCTGGAGATTTATGCCCGTCGCCAGCTCTCCGAAGGTTTCTCCTTTTCCCCTCCTGATGAGATGTATCGCGAATTCGAAGCCTCCTTTGCCTGGGAGGAGACCCCTGACCAGCTCTTGGCTATTCAGGATGTGCTGGCCGATATGCAGCATTCAAAACCGATGGATCGCCTTGTCTGCGGCGATGTTGGCTACGGCAAGACCGAAGTCGCGCTGCGTGGTGCGTTCAAATCGGCGCTGGACGGCAAGCAGGTCGGCATCCTCGTGCCGACAACCATTCTGGCTCAGCAGCATTATGAAACGTTCCGTGAACGCCTTAAGGATTACCCGGTTACCGTTGACGTACTTTCCCGTTTCCGCAGCAGCAAAGAGCAGAAGGAAATTCTTGAGCGGCTCAAAAAGGGGAAGATTGACATCATTATCGGCACCCACCGCCTGCTACAGAAGGATGTCGCCTTCAAGGATCTCGGTCTGATGATCATCGATGAAGAGCAACGCTTTGGGGTCAAGGATAAGGAGAGGCTCAAATCGTTCCGTGCGGTCGTTGATGTCATGACGCTCACCGCAACGCCGATTCCTCGTACGCTCTATATGTCGATGATGGGGATCCGTGATCTTTCGATTATCGATACTCCACCGGTTGATCGTCTGGCGGTAAAAACCATTGTCTCCCGCTTTTCCGAAGAGTTGATCCGTGAGGCGGTACTGCGTGAACTGCGGCGCGGCGGGCAGATATTTTTTGTTCATAACCGCGTCCAGACGATCGGTAAACGGGCGGAGCTGTTGGCTCAACTGGTGCCGGAAGCCAAAATAGCGGTCGGGCATGGTCAGATGGGGGAGCATGAACTGGAGAAGGTCATGCTTGGCTTCATGCATGGCGAAACCAACCTGCTCCTCTGCACCACTATAATCGAATCAGGTCTCGACATCCCCAATGCCAATACTCTGATCGTCGATCACGCCGACAAGTTTGGCCTGTCACAGTTGTACCAGTTGCGAGGCAGGGTAGGGCGCTCTACTCAGCGAGGCTACGCCTATCTGCTGATTCCCGGTGAGGCGGCGATCAGTTCCGATGCCCGGGAGCGGTTGCGGGTGCTGCAGGAGATCTCAGAACTGGGTGCCGGATTCCGCATTGCGACCCATGACATGGAGATACGAGGAGCGGGGGATATGCTCGGCAGCCGTCAATCAGGAACGGTCACCGAAATTGGTTTCGAGCTGTACAACCAGATGCTGGAAGAGACCATCTCCCGCATGCGTGGCGAAGAGCCGGTGGAGCTGGTTGAGCCGGAAATAAGTCTCAAGGTGCCGGCCTTCATACCGGAGGCGTACGTCAAGGACGCCGGGCAGCGACTGGTGATCTACAAGAAGCTGACCCAGGCAGAATCAGAAGAAGACGTGCTGGATGTGCAGAACGAGCTGCTTGATCGTTTCGGCAAATATCCGCTCGCGACATCATATCTGTTCGAGATCATGAAGCTGCGACTACTGCTCAAAAAACTAATCGTCAGGCATATCGATTTTGACGGCAAAGCGGTAATCATCTCCTTCCACCCCCGTACCCCGGCTTCCCCCGACACCATCATCGGCATGATGCGGAGTGAACCGAAAAAATACCAGTTCACCCCCGATTACAAACTTGTCTGCACGCTCAAGGATACCTCGTTCGAGGGGATTATCGAGATGGCCAAGGGTGTGCTGCAGCGGTTGCTGCCCGGTTCATAGGTGTCGTTGGCTGAATATGCCCGAAACCCAGGTTGCATCAAAACCCCCCTATTTGAATTGACGGATGCTCATACTGGATGTTGTTGTTCGTCAGAAAAAATTGTAGAAACCTTGGAAAGTGGCGGTTACCGGAGGTCTATATGGCAAAGACAACGGTATCAGTTGTGCCTGCTTTACAAACGATGAATAGCCTCCAAGGCGCACTGAAACACCATGCAAACCCTGCACAACAGATTAATGAAGGCGAGGCCTTTGCCAAGGCGATAAAAGAGAAGAATGCGCCTCGTTGACGCCAATATCATAGGCGATAATGGGACAGACACCTATTTGAGGAGAGTATAGAGCATTTGGTGCCTGTCTCCTTATATTCTCAATGTTATGTCAAGCGGCAAGAATTTGATTTGGATTTAATATCCTTGCGCCTTTTAACTATTGTGCATAATATTTACGAGAAGATACTGACAAATCATTCTTGATCTCTTCGCGCATCTTAGCCGGTTCAAGTACCTCGGCATCGGCACCAAATGAAAGCGCCCACCGCTTGATATCCCACCAGCCAGATGTTTTCAAAATCAAAATCACCGAGCCATCCGGCTCGTCAATGATCTTCTGCTTGTTAGCCCACTGCCTCTCCCTAATATATCTGCTCTGATCTGCTGCAAAGCGAATTTTTACTTCGACAGTTTCACCAAAATACAAGGTAAATGCTGTAGCCAGATAACTTTCTGGATCAAACTGATCTGGATATACAAAGGTCTTGTCAACAGGATCAATTTTCCTGATCCGTTCAATAGCCAATGTCCGCACATCACCGTAATCAGTTGTTACAACGAGCAGATACAATCCGCCATCTCTCTCAAATAAATGGAGTGGATTGATGTCAAATTTCTTAACCTTGTCATCGCTGAATGAGTGATAATCTATGGTGCATGTAGTACGATCAATTATGGCGAGAGAGATCTCCTCAATCACCTCAGCGGAATTAGAATAATCCTTTGTAGCATTAGGCACAGAAATAAAAACAGAAGAATATCGTTCCAGCATGCTGCGAGTCGCCGGGGAGAGGGCTGTGCCGATCTTCTCGAATGCAACATCCAGATCCAAGTTAATACTGCTTCCCCTATAGAGTCCTTTGCTGACACGCAGGGCATACAGTGCTAGTAACTCAGGGGTCGTTAGCCCAATTGAATTGGTTTTTGGAAATGTCATCGTCCACTCAGCTGGGATTTTCCAACGCTTGCATCCACTGTTACTTTCGACTTCCTCAAGTGGAATACCCATATTCTCCAATGTTTTCTTTAGACGAAAAACCGTTCGAGAGCCGATCACCAGTTCTGAGATCAGATCCTCATTAGTTGCCCCGTTATGGCGTGAGAGCAGTTTGACTGCCCCAACAATATCAACAAGCTGATTGGCCCACGTATCCTTTTCTCGTTTTGGCATAATATCCCTCCGCATGAATCAAGTGTCATATACCACGATTTATTGAGAACTGCCTGAAAATGTCACTCTCAAATGCTATCAGGTAGATCAGACCTAATGGGCAGCTGGATCAAAAATTTTTATCGGAGGAAGTAATGCAAAGGACAAAAGGCGTAATCACAATGTTACTGTTTTTAGCCACACTCAGCATAGCTATGGGAAAAGACGCAATGGCCAGTGACTTGGAGATTGCTTCTGAAGCGACTCAGGAAATCATAGAGCCGTTCGGTGGTATCAAATGGGATGACAACCTGGTACAGCTGATCGTCAAGCTGAGTGCCATAAAAGGCATCCAACATGTTCGCCTGAGCCTGAATGATGCCGAGGCAGATGTCAGAAAGGTTAGCAAACGTGGGGATTTGGAAAAAACACTCTCAGACTTGATGCTTAAGTACAACCCGCGAATATTCAAAGACCTGAAGCCAACGGCGGAGAATTACAGCGGGGAAAACGGCGCCAAACGAAAATACATGCGCCTCACCCCCAAAATCACTGCATCACCCATAATAATCTCCGGTGTCGCATTCGAACTGAAGGCAACATTTGAAATCGCTCCGGGTCTGGAAGTGGTTAATGCGGAAGCAGTACCAATTGAAAAACGCGGAGGGCATTCCTTTCCGCTGGTGATAAGTGAAGTTTCTCTTGTTTCGTCGTCGGCATCTCTCGCTAACAGCTACCAGAACATCATCAGCATGATTGAAACAAAATACCGGAAATTTGATCCGGAAACCAATCTGCTGATGCTCCATCAAAACTCGAGCATGGAAGGAAACGTTTCAGACATAGATGGCAATACGTTCCATGCCGATATATCGTCTAACCGTGCAAATCTGATTTATAGAGGAGCCAAATGCAAGTCTCAACTTAACGAAGCTTACCGGAAACATCTTGCTGCGGCAGAAAAGAAAGCCAATGCAGGCAAGGCGGAAATGGGATCGGGGTTGTGATCGGAGAGGTCAATGTGACCGTTCAACTATCAGGCGGTGTTAAATTATAATTGGTCCAGGGAGGAAGTGCTCAATGATCATAGATTTTGCGGGAGAGAAGCTACCAGTGAGGCGTTACATCCTCGACCTAACTCGTCACAAGGTGCCTGGCGGTTGGTATGTACGAATCATTTTCACTGAATTCGGATTTGGAGCCGGGGGAAGAGGCGAAAGTGCACTGTTTCTCTCAGATCCCGATTACTCATGGCAAACAGAAGGTTTGAGGTGGGAGATGATAAAGAAAGAGCCGGTCGGCGGTGTCTACCGTACAAAAGTTCCAGGAGGGTGGCTGTTACTCGGTACGGCAAGAGGTCAGGGGAAAACCGATGATGGGACAAAATTTAACTGTAGAACTGGAAGCCTTGTCTTTTTTCCTGATATGGATGGGGAGTGGGAGTGCAAGGTGCTTCAAGAGAAAGACCCATTTTTTGGATATAAAGTTTGACACAAAAATATGTTTCCTATACTTTGTAGTGAAAAATAATTAACTGAGGAGGCATTATGACACTTACTGTAAAAGAAAAGTTTACTGAATGGGCATGTTCGCTATCTGGGTGTGACGGTGGAAACCCAAAAGCTGACATATGGCTAAGCGGAATTGAATGGGGTTATGATTCTCGTGAATCAAGCATTGATACATATTATAAAGAACTGCTTCCACAGGAAATTCTCAAAGGTGAGTACACACCTAAGACTAACTATATCTGGAAAGATCATCTTAATTATACATTTGGTAGAAACGTCGCCAAGTTATTTACTGCAATCAATGCGGGAAACGTTGAAGACTACAGAACGTTAGAAAACAGGAATGAACAGGAACTTTTCAGATTAAACCTTTATCCAATCGCTTTCAATAGCACCGATGATGATTTATGGCGATCAAATCGCTTAAATGAGTGGACTGGTTTTGAAGAGAAGGCACTATACAAAACGTGGTGTTTTATGCACCGGTTTCCTGCAATAGCTAAGAAAGTCCGTGAATACAACCCAAAATGCATTATATGCACAGGAACAAGCTATTTAACTGATTTTTTTGTTTGTTTTGCAGGGTATGGGAGCAAAACCTCTGAGATTAAAGTAGAAAATATCAGTGGAACACGCAAACTTTATTCTGCAAAATTGAACGATAAAACTGTGCTTGTCGTCATTCCCTTTTTCTCTGGAGCTTATGGTTTAAATAGTAATGAGCTACTCCAGAAAACGGGTGGTATTATCAGTCGATTGATACCGTAGTTGTGCCAAGTAATCTAAGTATTCTTTTAGTAAAATATCTATGGAGAAATTATGAACGCACGTGAAGAAGCAATAAAGAAAATCAAGGCAAAAATTGACAGACTTCCTACTGGCCCCTTTGGGGAAGCTATGCTGGATGAAATTCCAGATGCGCCTCCACTGGGAGCATTTCTCGAACAAGATCCAGATGTTTATGAAGAGCTTTCAGAAGAGGACATCATCCGCATTATTAATGCTAGAAAACATCGCGATCAGAATAAAAGTGCTTCCGGTAATTGTTCTTCAGGGTCTCCTGGTGGTTGCAACCTGAACCTGCCCCCGTTTTTATTGGGACTCTATAAACCGATGCGGAGCCCTGGGACAGTCCTGCTGTTTGGCGATAATCTTGAACTCTTTTTCTGGTCTCTCATTCGCGAAATATCACGGACTTTAGATTCTATTACTCATTCCGATCTTTCAGCAGTCAATGAAATTGTAGTCAACAAGACCTACTACCACGAGTTGTTTCACTACGATTGTGATGTGTTTCGCCACCTGTTTGGTGGCAAACGCGATCCTTTGAAAGAAGAAGCTCTTGCCGTAGCTCGATCAAGATGGTTGATTGAACAAGATCGCGGAAATAGAAATACAACATCAGGACGAATGAACGGCGTAGTATACGGCAAGCTTATGGATTTAGCTTTTAAATATCAATCAGCTGGTTACAATAAATGGCATTTATATGCTTCGGAACAGGCTTTTCGGTCTGGGTTGTTGGATTTATATAACTCTCAAATGACTAGTAGACTGGAATCAAACGAAGTAGCAGTAGACAGTCTAATTTTCAGTCTTTTGGGGAAAATGCCTGGAGGTTATCGGGAATACACTGTTTGAAATAATCTCTCTAATATTACTACTCCAAGTGACCGTCCGAAAATGTCACTACCTTTGATTATATTGGCACCATCATCACAATAACGTGTTGGAGGTGCCTTACAAGATGAATCTATTCAATTTATTCTGCTCAATTCAAAAAGCATTGACGATTACCGTCTGGCAACCGGTTATTGAAGACGACTATCCCGATTTTAAACAGCTTTCGTGCAAAAAAATAAGCGGTCCACACGGGGTATTCACTCGCCTTGATGTTCTAATCATGACACCGGAACATAACCCTGCCAAAGCCGCTGGCGTCTGCCTTTGTTTTTTGTTCTATGCTGATCCCACCAAAGTCGTTGACATGTTCCGACTTGGTAGAAATATTCGTCAAGATGAATCCCACCTTTTTCGTTCTCAATGTGACTCAATCCTTAACGCCGCCCAAATAATACCCGGCAATCCGTCCATTAAGGTTTCTGTCCGACCAAGGCATCAGAAAATAAAATTCAGTGACGAAAACATTGCACCGCCAGCGTTTATGGTTGAGCTTGGGTACTGGTTGAGTCGTGAGAAATTCCCGACAGAAAGAAAAGTTCCGGTTAAGGTTGCTTATCTCGCTCAAATGCATGACGAGCAGATCAATGAGGTCCGCATTGAAGCAATATATGCTCTGCGAGGAATCGAGTGCGAAGAAAATGAAGAACTGCTATTGGAGGCGGTTGCCGACACCAATCCTCAAATACGGATAGCAGGGCTGACTGTTTTATCAGAGTATTTTGATTACAGCCATTTGTCACTATTTGAGGATGCGCTGAATGATGCCGACGAAACGGTACGCCAATTTGCAGGAGAATACCTTAAAACTTATAGAAAACACATCCGTGGCGGCCCTGTCATAAATTCTAAGCAATCAGTAAGCAACTGTTTGAAGGGACTTGCCAGTTCAAATGACGTTGTTCGTAGTAAGGCCGTTAGTGATCTTGATGGCGTTACAGACCCACAAATCATTCAGCCACTACTGGCAATAATGAAAGGTAATAATGATGATCGCTGGTGCCGATGGGCAGCAATGAATGTTCTTGATAAGTTTGACTGCCCTGAATTGCTGGATGAATTTAATTCAATACTTAGTGATGAACAGATAGGAGCAGAAGCAGCCTATAAGTTGGGGGGGAAATCAGATCCCATCGCTCATATCATGTTACGAAAAGCATTATTGTCTGAAAACCGTATAGTCAGACTATCAGCAGCACATGGAATCTCATCCATCGTTGTTGATGACAATATACTCCTTCAACTATGTCATATGCTCGATGATGATGACCTGCAATTAAAGCGCGCCGCCCTTAGCTCTCTCTCAGGTATATTTTTTAGGCTGCAAGAAGCTAAAGGCCACAATATCACCCGTATATCTGACGAAACGAAAAAGCATATTTTTGATTCTTTGGTAAATGCCGTAAGAGATGAAAATGAATACGTTAGAGGTGAATCCATCAGCCTCATTTGTGACATCGACAAATGTCAAGCTGTCACCGTTGTGGCGCAAACATTTGAAGAGTTTGTAAAGACAGCACTTGATAAGAATTTCATGTTTGATAAAGATCCTTGGGAATTTGATGTATTTCAATTTCACCTACTAATGGCAATCAAAAAGTTGGGAGTTGTAGAATTCCAGGATTCTTTGAGGCGACTATGTAAAACAAAAAACTGGCGGACTAAATTTGATGGCATAAATATGCTGCTGAGCATTGGTGATACATGCGGTGTCGGTGTACTGGAAAAAGCTTTGGACCGTAAGGATTGGATGATAAGGGTAAATGCTGCTGAGAGTCTATTAGAGCATGGCGACATTCGTGCCTGGGATGTACTGACATGCGCTTTAAAGGATGATGAATTTGATGATTTCTGGGTAAAAGCTGGAATTGTTGACGTGCTTGCTAATTCCGGTGATGCAAGAACATTTGATCTATTTATAGAAATGTTAAATGACGTAGACACCTACTCCGGTTACGATGAAATAATTGGTAAAATTATTACCTGGATGGGCAATCATGGCGACCCGCGTGCTATAGAACCCATGAAAAAATGGCAGTATAAAGAGCTGATAAATTGTGATGATGATGTTGTTGAAAAAACGCTAAAGATTCTTGAAATTGCCAGAGAGAATAAGGTGACTGACACCTATTTGAGGAGAGAATAGTGCATTTGTGCCTGTCCCCTTATCGCCTCTGTAGTGCAGTAATGTCGCTGAGCGAAATGCGCGTCTACATCAGGCGTGCTTCATGGGATGCTCTTTGAGATATACCCGTAACGCCTCGTTAATGCGTGTCTGCCATCCCTTGCCCGTGGCCTTGAATACCTCAAGTATTTCGCCGTCAAAGCGGATATTCTGAGCCACCTTGACGCCACTGCCCAGGGGACGCCCCGGCTTTCTGGTGAGCATCTCTTCGGCCATCTCTTTACCGAATATCTCCGGCAGCACTTCACGGGCGGGTCGGGCGTTGGCAAACATTTCAGCCGTCCATTCAGGGTTTTCTTCGTCGATCATGTACGGATCAGGTTTTCTCTTTGATGCACTCATAGCTGGCAATCTCCCTTCTGTTGGCTTTTCTGAAGCTGATAACATGAACAGCTCCGTCCCTATGGGTGATAATAACGGCGTGCAGTCGATCACCTAACAGAGCGAGTACATACAAGCGACGCTCTCCATAGTCTTTGCGGATATCTTCATCAAATACGGCAGTTGTCCAGTCAAGATCATAGACCAATTCGAACGACAATCCGCGCTCTCCAATGTTCCTGATGTTCTTGTCTGTGTCGTAGGTGATTTTCATTGGTGTATTTGTAGCAACAAAAACCGTGAATTACAATATAAATGTTGCAACAAATAATTGAAAAAGGAGTGACTTTGTGGGTCAACTCCATGACTTTGCTCTTATCAAGCCTCTCGCTCTACATAAAGATAAAATAGCAAAGCTTCTGATTAATTGAGTCTGTAAGGCCTGCGTTGGTCAGGAATCTGTCGTCAGCAGGTAAGGCGATATCCCACTCCGGGTTCGGTGATGATGTGTCGGGGACGGGAAGGATCGACCTCGATTTTGCGGCGCAGGTTACTGACGTTCACCCGCAGTACATGGGGCTGCTCCAGATAGGCGATACCCCAGACCTGCTTGAGAATCTGGCCGTGGGTGAGAACCTTGCCGGCATGAGTGACCAGCAGGCGCAGAATGTCATATTCGGTTGGTGTGAGTTGAACGTCACCGCTGTCAACAGTCACCCGGCGGCGGATCAAGTCCACGATCAGGCCGTTGCTGGAAAAGACCGGTTCCGGAGTCTGTTGGATGGAGCGCCGGAGCGCAGCCCTGATGCGAGCCAATAGTTCGGCGACTCCGAATGGTTTGGTGAGATAGTCGTCGGCTCCGGCATCCAGTGCAGCAACCTTGTCATTTTCACGGTCGCGTACCGAGAGCACAATAATCGGCACCTGCGACCATTCGCGAATCCGTTTGATCACTTCGATGCCGTCGAGGTCGGGCAAGCCCAGATCTAGCAGAATGACATCCGGACGGAATGCCGCCGCCGATGCCAGTCCGGCATGACCGTTTTCGGCCTCGTGCAGGGCAAACATTTCGCTGGACAGAACCGTGTGTAGAAATCTCCGGATAGCAAGCTCATCATCAATTACCAGGATGCGAGGCAGGTTGTCAGTTGTTCGCTCAGTTGTCATAAAGCAGTTCTCCCTGACTTCTCCAACGGCAACCGTACCACGATACTTAATCCACCACAACTACGGTTTTCTGCCGTAATTCTGCCGCCGTGGGCTTCCACTATCCCCTTGCAGATGGAAAGTCCCAATCCGGTTCCGCCCGCTCCTTCCGGAATCGGAATGCGGTAGAACTTGTCGAAGACCCGTTTCAGGTCATGTTCAGGAATGCCCGGGCCTCTATCAGCTACTTCGAGTATCAGCCATGGTGCATCAGTTGTAGCGATAATCTCGATCGGACTACCCGGCGGCGAATATTTCAGACTGTTCTCCAGCAGGTTGACCAGCACCTGGATCATCAGCACCAGATCCATCGGCACCAGCGGCATCTCCTCAGGCATCCGGAATGTCACCTTACTGGTATCGCCCCGTGTATCCATAACTGCCAGGGCGCATCCTGCCAGTTCCTGCACATCGCATGGTTCAAGGTTAAGCTTGACAGCGCCTGCCTCAATGCGGGTCATGTCCAGCAGATTGCCGACAAAGCGGTTCAGGCGTTCGGCCTCACCACAGGCAGTATCCAATAGCTCTCGACGAGCAGCATCACCCAGATGTTCACCCTCCTCCTTCAGGCTTGTCAGGACTCCCGTGACTGTGGAGAGCGGTGAACGCAGGTCGTGGGAGATGG
>CAIMXI010000419.1 GCA_903845365.1 uncultured Geobacteraceae bacterium
CGGTATTTGACCGCTGGCACTTCGATGTGGATGTCGATCCGGTCCAGCAGCGGCCCTGAAATGCGGGAACGGTAACGGTGAATGGCAACGGGCGTGCAAGTGCAGGGGTGAGTCGGGTCGGAAAGATAGCCACACGGGCAGAGGTGTGTGTACCTTTCTCTACTTTTCAGACTCAAAACGGCACTCGTTCTCAATTCAAATTCCCCTCGAAAAACAGCAGCTTCCCGGTTATCCTGAATTCCCCATCACAGTCGGTGAACACATCCGCAAGAAAAGAATGGATCTCGGTCTCCTCCAGAGAGAAGTTGCAGAAATTATCGGCGTCACCGAGTCCTCTATCTGGAACTGGGAACACGGTGTCGAACCAGAACTGCAATATAATCCAAGTATTATCAAATTTCTAGGTTATATGCCTTTCGACTGCCCGGACGACACTGTGGGGCGGCTTGCATGGTACAAGAGAGCAATGGGCATGAACCTGGATCATCTGGGTGAAGCGATGGGACGTGATCCTGAGCAACTGTCAGACTGGCTGAGTGGAAGGCATAATCCGTTCAAGAAGAACCGGGAGAAGATTGAGCGTTTTTTGGAAAATAAGGAAACATCCTGCCTGACATAGACGTAACATTCAGAAATCATCATTGACCTTCACCACTCTGCGAATCCGCTTGGGCAACAAGGCAAGTTTATCGTCAATGTGCCTTCCGAAGGTGTAGCGGATCGAATTTTCTTCATCGCTAAAAAGCTTCACTCCAACCAGGTTGGCAACCTCGAACACCAAGCCGATCTCACACTTCGGGTCGCCGCGCTCGATTTTCTGCAAGGTACTCCTGGAAATCCCTGCCCGTCCGGACAGCTCTTCCTCGGTCATCTTGCGCTCTTTCCTTCTGAGCCGGATGAGCTTGCCCAGCAGTTCTGCTGCATCCTGGGTCTGACGGAAATATGTGCGGTTAACAGGAGAGGCCATAAACAACTATTGGATATTATCGTTGTCACTGAATAGCTGTACGGATACGATAGTATCCACACAGAAGAAAGAGCCAATGTGATCCAAATTATTTGTCAGACTGCCCAGATAATTCTGTTCAGGAGTCCTTCGGTTTAAGGATAGGCAGCGGTTCCCACGTTATGAAAGGGGTTATCCGGCGCTTGTAGCGGCCCAGATCATCATAGTGCATGACATCAAACACATCGTCAGATGTGCTAAAATGCTGATTCGCCCGGTGCAAAGAGGCATACGACGGCACTATCCCGATATTGTCCTGGGCCAGAAGCCGTTTGCGGACAGCCTCCGGATGAGAGATGGAAATGGGAAGCCCTGCCTCGCGAATTGCCATAAACATGCGGACCGTCTCCGCCAACCTGCCTGTCGCTTCCGCCAGCAGTTCAACCTTAAACCATTCTTTCCTGTACGACGGGCGCGACACAGTCAAGTCAATGTGCGTCGTATTGCCACCCCGCTTGATCTCCCACGGATGCCCGCCAATCGTTCTCTTTGGATGCTTTCCGTCAATCCAGTCGGCAAACTCCTCCTCTGATTCAGGATCTATTTCAAGAAGCCCCTCGTGCCGGCCATCGGCAAAGTGGGCGTACATTTCTCGTCCTGACATGCTTTCATCGACATGTTCATCATCTCGTTTACCGGTTATGTAGGCTATCCGGCAATATCTGAAATAATCGGCTGCCGTCATGGTTTTAATTTCCGTGTTCTCCGCATTATTGAAAAAACCATCCTCAACCAGACGCACAAAAGCCATGCAGCTCTCTTTGCACAGTTCAGTATCAAGGCGATACACCGCAGACAGAGAGGCCCGAATGATTGAGTGGGGAACCACGCCATAGCGGTTGCGAAGTGGGTATGCCTCGCGAATCAGTATATTGGCCTTGATCCAGTCTTTGCGCACGGCCTTCAACCAGTCAATAGCTGATGTGATGAGTAGTTCCCATGAAACAACTGATCGACCTTGCTTGTGGATCTGGAAAGATGGAACGCCACCGCTGGAGAGAATCCTGATGTCAATATCAGGCACGACCTCCACTGTTCCACTATCACCATTAATATGCGCGATGTAATAGGTGGCCCGGTACCTGCTGACACGAATATGATCCCAGCAGTTGGTATCGGTCGGGCAGACGATATCCCAGATGCAGTCCAAAGCTGACAGCGTATAGGAAAAATCATCAAGTTCCTGCAAAAGCTTGTATGTTGAAGCCAAAAGATTCATGGGGAGCACGATAGTTTACACAACACGGCACGAACGGACGAAAGTGGCAAATGGTTGGATATCCCCACCGAATGAGGCGGCATCCAGGGCTTCCATATATTCCCGGCGCCGCTCCACCGGAATGATTGTCCAACTGAAACCGCCCGAAGCAAGCATGGCATTCATCAGGAAACGACCGATCCTGCCGTTGCCATCCATGTAGGGGTGAATATAGACAAAGATGCAGTGACCCAGCACCCCCCTGACAGCCGAAGAGGACTCCGCTTCAAGTAGATCACATAACTCCGGCATCATCTCGCGCACGGCCTCCTTCGAAGGGGGCACATGGGCGGCGTTGCGGATATACACCTGTGCGTTGCGGTATCCCGCAAGATCTACAGCCGACAGAATGCCGGCATCCACACTGGGCGAAAACAGACTGCGGTACCAGGCGGCATGATCTGAACTGAATGCCGTGCCCGGGTTCGTACCTGAAAATATCCTGCGGATCGTGGCCATCACTTCATTGTGGGTCAGCCAGTAACCGCGGGCAGCCATGGCATTTCGGGCTTCGGAATCCTCCCGGGTATTTTCCGGGTTCCAGTCACCACGGGAGACCCTCCTGATCAGTTCATCAGTTACCCGGTATCCTTCAATGGAGAGAGAGTGGTAGGCGTCCTGTTGGAACTGCTCTTCTATGCGGGACATGAAGAGATCGATATCATCTGGCGTCCCCGGTTCCGGTGGAAACAGTTCAAGAACCAACTGGCGCATCTCATACCACATCAGACGTATCCGCAGGGCATGGCGGGAGTCGCTGTGCGTCATCAGATTCATCGGCAAAAGTTCCGCGAATGGATTGGATTCCGTGACCATGTAGCCAGCAGAACGCATGGTTGCCAGAATCTGATCGGCATGTTCCGTCCGCCCCAAAGCCCGAAGCGCTCCGGAAAGCCGACCGGCGATGGTGCTATGTCCCCTCTCAAGAAGTTCCCTTAAAAGAGTGGATACATCCCTGACCCCGGAAAGAACGATCTGAGCATCACGGGAATGGTTTCGGTAAAAGGAGGGTGGAGCCTTGATCAGGGCGGTTTCAGGCATGAGAACGCGGAGAGATCCAGACATCGTAACTTTTTCGGCACTAATGGGTTCCAAAACTTTATAGTCAAAGAGACTGCAACCGTTTGGCAGGGAGAGAGTTCCGTTCTTTGCCAGGGGGGAGTGGACCGTGACCTGTTTCGGCAACAGCGTGCTACCGGCATGGAGGGACAGGGACAGGTCGGGTGAAACATGCCAGTTATCACCGAACCGTTCCGAGCAGTACCCGGCAATAAACTCACGCATGGCAGCAAACCATGGGGTGCTGTCACCCTCCTGCTCATCCGGGCTGGAAGGCATATACCAGCCCTTGAGGATCTGTCTCAGGAAGCCATTTTTCACAAGAGAGGACAACTGAACTCGCTTGAGATCAGTAGACTTGATGACACTTTTCCCGCTGTCCTGCAGTATCTTCAGGACAGTCAGGGCATCTGCCAGGTGTTGTTGGGCCGGACTGGTCTTCATGGTTACCTTGCTATTACACGATTATTGTGATTGATTATTACAAGATTATTGTTGCAGCAGCAAGGAAAAGTTACCGTGATAGATCATGGAAAAGTACAAGAGAACTATGGGAATGAACCTGGACCATCTGGGTGAGGCCATGGGACGCGATCCCGAACAACTTTCGGATTGGATGAGTGGCCGGCATAATCCGTTCAGGAATAACCGAGAGAAGATTGAGCGATTTTTGGGGGTACAGGGGTTTATGAAGCGCCACTGAATTCCAATACAAAGCCTAGCGATCTCTTATATTATTTCCCGATCAGGGTATATAACTTGCTTTTAGCCAATATCTGTGTAGTATTTCCCGAAGAGGCAATATTTATGATTACAAAAACAGACACTCCAATTGCACTTGGCTTGGCAGCACGAACCGCACG
>CAIMXI010000420.1 GCA_903845365.1 uncultured Geobacteraceae bacterium
ACCGCCGGAATGGTCTCCCTGCTCTGCTTTCTGGCCTGGATCATGCGCCTCGGTTCATTCGTTAATTTCATATCTGAATCCATTCTGCTCGGATTCAAAGCCGGGGCGGCGCTGAGCATCGCATCAATACAACTCCCCAAACTGCTTGGAGTGGCCGGTGGCGGGGACAATTTTTTTGAGCGATTGTTTGTTATCCTGCAACAACTGGGCAGCGTCAACGGAACGATTATCGCCCTTGGCTTCGGCTCGCTCATGCTGCTGCTGGCAGGTGACCGGATTCTACCAGGACGTCCCGTTGCACTGGCGGTCGTCATATTATCAACCGCTATCGTCTCCATGTTCGGGCTGACTGAACAGGGTGTCAGAGTAGTAGGAGTTATTCCCGCAGGATTGCCCCACTTTGACGTGCCATCCCTTCATTTTGACCAGATCGAAGACCTGCTTGAGCTGGCGTTCGCCTGTTTTCTCCTTTCATACGTTGAAAGTATTGCCGCCGCCCGCGCTTTTGCCTTAAAACATCATTACCCTGTCAATCCGCGTCAGGAATTTATCGGACTGGGAGCTGCCAATCTTGTTGCGGCGCTTGGTCATGGCTACCCGGTTGCAGGAGGTCTGTCGCAGTCGGCGGTCAATGAAAAGGCCGGCGCACGGACACCACTGTCGCTGATTTTCGCCTCATGCACCCTTGTTCTGGTGCTCTTTTTTCTTACCGGTATGATGCGTAATCTTCCGGAAGCTGTTTTAGCAGCCATCGTCATGGTAGCAGTTGCCGGTTTTGTGAAAATTGCCGATTTCAAGCGTCTTCGACAGATCAGCCGACTGGAGTTTAACGTTGCCATGGTCGCATTTGTGGGGGTGCTGCTGCTCGGAATTTTGAAGGGGGTTACGGTTTCAGCAATCGCCTCAATCCTCTTCCTCCTCCGGTTGATGGCGAGGCCGCATGTTTCCGTACTCGGCAGAATCCAGGGGAGCACCAGATTCAGTGATTCTATCCGTCACCCCAGTAATGAACGCTTTCCGGGGCTGTTTCTGTTCCGGGTTGAGGCGCCTCTACTCTACTTCAATGTCAATGCCGTCAGTTCGTCTGTGCTCGAAGCGCTTCATCGGGAAACGACACCAGTCAGGCTTGCGGTCTGCGATCTTTCAACATCACCATATATTGATGCGGCCGGTGCCAAAATGCTGGAACATCTGATGGAGGAGTTGGCACGGGAAGGGATTCAGTTAAAAGTTGCGGAAGCACATGCAGAAGCCCGTGAAATCCTGCGGGCAACCGGTATCAGCGAGTCATTGGGCGGGGTCAGCAGGCATACGGCGCTTGTAGATATTGTTGAAGATTTTGAGCGGGAGAATAGGAGACTAACCACCCCCCACCCTCCTGTTTTAGTAACTAACGTCTGAAATTCTTGTTTAAGTGGCAATAAAAATTATTACAAATCCACGCAAAAGCATATAAATAAAGGGCTTGAAGGCAGCTAAAATAATTTTTCAACTGGATAATTTATCTTTGATTTTAAAAGGTTTCATCCGCCTTTATCCTTCTTTATCCCTGTTAAAAGGCCTTTGAAGTTAAGAACAAAACCTTTTATTTACAGGGATAAAAGGGATAAAGGCGAAAACAAAAAGATTTTTGTTTAAAACCATATTTATTAACAGCATCTTGGCTCCGGTTCGTCCGGGTTGGGAGTGGTTAGTGGGTGGTAAGACCTTCCACCCCCAACTCCCGCAACACGATACTCGTCTCCGCCTGACCATCAAGCCAGGCAGCCAGTTGATCTACTACTTCCATTTCATCTACTTCATTACGCTCTGGCCATATACCGAGTACAGATGCGCCGGAGAGCGAACCGATCTGATGTGGCGCCATCTGTTCCGCCACTCCTGGAGATTCAGGCATGCCGTTAATAATTACCCCTGCAACCTGAAGCCCTAACTGCCGCGCGGCATAGCAGGTTAAAACCGTGTGGTTGATCGTCCCCAGTCCGGGGCGAGCCACTACGAGAAGCGGCAGTTCAAGCTCAAGGGCAAGATCCGCTACGAGAAGTCCACCGCAGAGCGGCACCATCAATCCTCCCGCCCCCTCAACAATCACATAATGGTATGCCGCTGCCAACCGCTCAAACGCGCTCTTAATATGGGAAAAATCGATTCTAACGCCATCAATCCGGGCGGCATCAGCAGGCGCAATCGCCTCACGCAGGCGATACGGCGCAACATCGTCGCACAGCTTGGTGCCTGCCGCCTGACAGAGCAGTCTTGCGTCACCCGAAACCAGCAGGCCACTCTCTTCGTGACAGCCACTGGTGACCGGCTTCATCACGCCGACCGAAATCCCTTTCATCCGGAGCAGTCGTGCCAGCGTCGCCGCGACAATCGTCTTGCCGACACCGGTATCGGTGCCGGTCACAAAAATTGCGCCTGTCGCCATCAGCTCTCGGCTCCGCAACAACCCTCCACCGGGATTTCAAGGTCTTTCAGCATCTGCCGATCCAGTTCGGGTGGACGCCCCGGTGTCGTCAGGTAATTGCCGGTCATCGTGCCGTTAGCGCCGGCCAGAAACATCCACGACTGCAATTCGCGCAGGTTCTTCTCCCGTCCGCCACAGACTGACAACCGCTTGTTCGGCAGCAGAAAACGGTACACGGCGATGGTAGTCAGGCATTCAAGAGGCGTAAGATTATCGGCATTCTCAAGCCTGGTTCCGACCACCGGGTTCAAAAAGTTGAGCGGAATCGACTCTACATCCAGTTCACGCAGAGTGAGCGCCATCTCGACCCGTTGGGCAAATGATTCCCCCAAACCAAAGATGCCGCCGCAGCAGACCTGCAATCCCACCGCTTTGGCTGCACGAATCGTAGCGACGTCCTCTTCATAATCATGGGTAGTACAGATTTCCGGGAAGAAGCTGCGGGCGGTTTCGATATTGTGATGATAGGTTTCCATTCCAGCGTTTTTCAAGCGCAGTGCCGTTTCGCGATCCATAATTCCGAGCGAGCAGGAGGGGGATATGCCGGTCTCGCTCTTGATTCGTGTTACTGTCCGACAGATACGATCAAGCTCGTCAGTTTTATTAATGCTGGTACCGCTGGTGACTATACCGTAGCAGCCGGCGCCGTTTTGTTCAGCAAGGGCGGCACAGCGGACCATTTCATCTTCATCCACCAGTTGGTAGACCGGGGCAGCGGTGTTATGGTGCGCCGACTGGGCGCAGAAGGCGCAGTTTTCGGTGCATCGCCCCGATTTGGCATTGATAATTGAACAGAGGAACACGGAATTACCGACAAAGTGATCACGGATCCTGGCTGCTTCAGCAAACAGCAGGTATCTGTCAGAGCCTGTGGCAACAGATAGTTTTAAAGCCTCTTCGGTGCCGAGAATTTTTCCTGCAAGCACTTTTTCAGCCATACTTTGAATATCTTTTCGTAGCGACATAATCTACCTCCGGCGAGTTCGATAGCATGGCAGCGTTATATTGTCAACCTGATGTTGTGGTAGGGGTTAACAATGGCTGTGCAGAGTGGTTAAGCGATGGCAACGTCATTTTCTTTTAATATCCCGATGTATATGCTAATCTGTCGCTTCCAGACTCCCTCTGCCAAGGATGGCTATAATGATTAAACGACAGACAACAATTAACCAGATATTCAAAGTCTCCGGAATTGGCCTGCACAGCGGTAAAGAGGTGACTCTGGAGTTTCTCCCCCGGCGCGAATTCGGTATTGCGTTTGTATATAACGGACAGATTATCCCTGCCCGCTACGACATGGTTGGTGACACACGCCTTTCGACACAGATCAGTCGTGACGGTATTTCGGTCTCGACCATTGAACATCTGATGGCGGCTCTCTATTTTTCAGGAATCACCAACTGCCTGGTTTATATTAATGGCCCCGAGGTGCCAATTCTGGATGGTTCGGCCTGGGAATTTTATCAGAGAATGTGGAAGGCAGGTGTCTATGAATTTCCCGAATCCGGGGTGTATTTGAAGGTGCTCCGTCAGGTAGAAGTGCATCACAATGATTCCTGGGTTACGATCAAACCGCTGAATACACTTGAAATTACGATGTCTATAGAGTTTCGTCCGCCGGTAGGGAAACAAAAAAAACGGTTGGTGGACGTAGAAAACGCGTTTGCCATAATAAACTCACGGACGTTTGTGCTTGAGGAAGAGATTGAAGCCATCAGAAAAATTGGTCTGGCCAAAGGCGGGTCGCTTGATAACGCGGTTGTCATCGGGAGTGATGAAATAATAAATCCGATGGGTCTTCGTTATAAAAAAGAGTTGGTCAATCACAAAATACTGGACTTGATTGGCGATTTTTACACCAGCGGCTATCGTATTCTCGGAAAAGTTGAAGCGAACAAAACTGGACATTACCTCAACAATCTTCTCCTCAGAGAACTCTTTTCTGATCCAGGCAACTACCGCATCTATTGACTAAACGTCTGTAACATGCTGTTATTCATCGTTCCCACGCTCCAGCGTTCATCGTTCCCACGCTCCAGCGTGGGAATGCATCCCCGGACGCTCCAGCGTCCCGGTACCAGGATGACGCGACGCTGGAGCGTCACAGGCTTAGTTCCCACGCCGGAGCGTGGGAACGATAATGCGTGGCACGAGAATATTGCTGGAACAATAGCCGATAAACACCGGAAACCCAATGGCAAGAAGCCGCTACATCATAACCGAACCTGACAAACCGCACTTTCTGACCTGTACGGTCATGGAATGGCTTCCTGTTTTCTCTCGTCCCGAGGCAGCCGAAATCCTGTTTAACTGTTGGAGATATCAAAGAGAATTTGACGGGTTGCAGCTTTACGGCTACGTTGTCATGGAAAACCATATCCACTTTGTGGCGCAATCAAAACAACTGAACAAGAGTCTGGCCAGCTTCAAATCCTTCACTGCCAGACGGATTATCGATTATCTTGAAATGAACGGAGCCGATTACCTTCTGGAGCGGTTGCACTTTGCCAAATTGGAGCATAAGAAGGACAGGGTGTATCAATTCTGGCAGGAAGGGTCACATGCCGAGCTGATTTTTAGTGATGCCATGATGCGCGAGAAACTGGAATACATTCACGCAAACCCGGTGAAGCGGGGGTATGTGGACAGGGCTGAACAGTGGCGTTATTCAAGCGCTCGTAATTATGCCGGAGAGATTGGGCTGATTGAAACTGACCGGTGGTGGTGACGCCAGACGGGACGCTGGAGCGTCCGGGTTCCAGGATGACGCGACGCTGGAGCGTCGCAGGCTTCGTTCCCACGCTGGAGCGTGGGAACGATAATCAGAATCAGATAAATATATGCAGTTAA
>CAIMXI010000421.1 GCA_903845365.1 uncultured Geobacteraceae bacterium
AAATCTTCAGGTGTAAGACTGATACTGGTCTGTTGTTTTCGTTTCAGTTGCGCCATTTCTCCCACCTCCTGCATAGCTGTTTTAACACTAGAAATACACTAATATTCACACTACATCAACGCTAATATATGTGATTTTGGGGATTTACACGATCGGGCGAATAATTCATGGGCGAATAATTATTCGCCCCTACATTCCGTACCGCCTGATTTTTTCCTTGAACGCATTGTAGCTGATGCCGAGCAGTTCTGCAGCCTGCATCTTTTTGCCGCCGGTGGCGTGCATGGCTCTCTGGATGGCCCATTGTTCCAGATCGGTTAATTTGTACGATTGTTGGGGCAAAAAATCTTTTGCCCCTACGACCCCTCCGGTTCCCACGGCCTCTGCAATATTCGCCCGGACATCATCGGCGGTAATGATGGCACCGGCATGAAACACCGCCCGACGGATGAATTGCTTGAGCTGGCGGAAGTTACCCGGCCACGGTTCTGCTTGTAGAAGTGAGAGGGCATCAGGTGACAGTTCAGGACAAGCGCACCCCAGATCATCGGCAGCCTGGCCAAGGAAGGTACGGCACAATGCAGCAATGTCCGCAGTCCGCTCCCGGAGTGGCGGCAGATTCAGCACCACATCGCTCAAGCGGAGCCAGAGGTTTCCGCTGAAACGGCCTTGCGCAGCTTCTTTACCAAGATCGGCAGTCGTCAGCGTCACCACCCGAACATCACACGGCAGCGCCACAGTGCCACCACCGGGCAGATATGACTTATTCTCCAGGAGAGTCAATATGCGCTCCTGCAACGGCAATGGCAGCAGTTCGGGTGCATCGAGCAGCAGCGTGCCGCCACTGATTTCGTGAAGAACTCCGCCGTCACGAACTGTCATCGGGCGGCCACGTCCTGTGGCTTTGCCGAACAACTCCACTTCCAACTGTTCCGCAGAACGGCTGCGACAATTGACGGTCAGCATGCGCTTTGTCTTGCGTCCGCTCATGCCGTGCAGCAGCTCGGCAACGGCGCTCTTGCCGGTTCCAGTTTCCCCGCTTATGACGACAGAAAAATTGCTGTCTGCCACCTGGGTAATTTTTCTGCCAAGCGCTTTCATGGCGGGATTGTCGCCAATCATCAGGCCGCCCGCTCGCAGCGCTTCCGTTTTAAAATGCTCTATCTCCCGGCGTTGCAGTATGGGCAGTGCCGCCTGTTTTATGGCTTCAACGAGACGCCCGGTATCAATCGGTTTTGATATATATGCTGCCACACCCAGTTCAATTGCCTTGAGCAGATAGCCGGTGTCGGTAAAAGCCGTACAGAGAATCACCGGAATGGCAGGATATTTATGACGCAGGAGGGCGGTCAATTCAAGCCCGTCCATGACCGGCATGCGGATATCACTGATAACAATATCGGGTCGGTTCAAACGGATCAGCTCAAGCGCTTCCTGGCCGTTGGCAGCAGTAACGACACTATCTATATGAAGTTGCAGCGCATAACCGACATGGTCACGCAGTTCCGGTTCATCTTCCACATACAGGATGGTTAATTCTGAAATATCATACATACGGCACCTCAATACGGAAGATGGTTTCTCCCTGCCTGCTGGTGAAGGTCAGTTCCCCCCCCATGCTTTCTTCAATGATCTGTCTGGACATATACAGACCGATACCGGTTCCTTGCCCTTCGACTTTTGTGGTGAAGTACGGTTCAAAGATACGCGGGGCGGATTGCTCAGGTATGCCGCAACCGGTATCGGTTATTTCGATTATAATCTGACTCTCTTCAGGCTGTACGGTTATAGTAATGCTATCGTCATCGTCAGGGGCGACAAGCCGTTTGTCCAGAATGGCGTCTCGTGCATTGGCCAGCAGATTGAGTATCACCTGGACAAACTCGTTGGCAAATCCATTGATCATGCAATCGGCACCCCCTTGTTCCGGCAGCAGCAGAGTGATACCGTTCGAGTTGAGCTGGGCACGGATAAAGTCTGTGGCATCGTATATCTTATCAAGGGCGTTAAAACGTTCTTTGGTTTTATCCGGTCTGAAAAAATTGCGGAACGAGTCTATAGTACTGGACATATGGCTGATGAGGGCTGTGGCATCAGTTGTTGCTTTTTCCAGATATGCTTCGTCAAGCCTGTTCAACCTGCGGGCAGCCTGCAGATTCTGGAAAATTACGCTGACCGTTGAAAGCGGCTGCCGCCATTGATGAGCGATAGCGCCAATCATCTCACCCATGGCTGCCATTTTGGCATGATGGGTCAGAAGTCCTTCGCTGGCAATGCGGCGGGATGTTTCTTC
>CAIMXI010000422.1 GCA_903845365.1 uncultured Geobacteraceae bacterium
AGTGTCTCCAATCAGCGCCCCTGCCGACAGACTTACAAAAACCCTGTCTCGGGCTCGTATTTTCTCCACCCAACCGCTTAGAATTAACAATATCTCCTGATACCTCTCCCCCTCTTTGAGAAAGAGGGTGCCGGGGCTGATCTCAGTGATGGGGTGGTTGACCAGGGTGCGAAGATCGTGGAGTGATATCCCTGGAAGATTTGCTTCAAGGTAGGCAAAAGCATGGCGGCGCATCCCTTCCGTTTGTCCCTCCACTAACACATCAAGCGTACCAAAGGCAGCATTGGAACCGATTTCCTTTTCCTCAGGTGTCGGCTCACCGGCACGATGAGCAAGCAGGATTCTGGCGGACTTATCTTCGCGAAAGTCCTCCGCGTCACCGTGGATAAGGCCACCGCCAACATCAATTTTTTTGATATCATATTTTGCAAGGTAGTTTGTGCTAATGCGATCAAAAGCTGATTGGTCAAGACCGGGCAAATCATGGCGGTCAGTCACCATGCCTTTTAGGATACTTAAAGAGACAATATCTGCAAAATGGGCGTAGGTGCGATAGCCATCTCCCCACAGGGTGCGAAACACAAAAATATTGGTCTCGACAGGATGTGGCGAAAAAATCGGCATAACCTCCAACCCTTCAACGTTATTCCATTTGTCAAAAACCAGATCCCTAACGTCAAAGAAATCGTTGAATTGCTCCTCATCTACATCAAGTAAAGATGCCAGTTTCTTCGCCACCGAAGCCCGCACCAAAGGAGTTGCATAATACTGTATGCGACGACCGGCACGCATCAAAATAGTAAGCCCTGCAAAATGGTCGTCGTGTGCATGGGTGTGAAAAATTCCGTCCACTTGATCGATACCGATACCTAAAGAAGACATGGTATTGACAAGGTTAGGGCCGGCATCAATAAGATAGAGTTTTCCTTGATAGGTAATGATGCTAGACATTGTTGGACGATTGATGTCCCACCCATCCCCCTCGCCCGAGTGAATAACACCGAAAAATTCCGATTCGAATCTGCGAAATCCCAGTGGATATGGACATTCGTAGTTGATACCCGGACTAAGATTGAGGTCAACCGTCACACTGCCGCTCTCGTGAGAAAATTCAAAAACGTTTTGGCGCAAACGACACAGGTACACTCCATTAGCAATTTTAACTTTTTCGTTACCAACTACACAGGTATCGATGAAATCAGAAGTTGGCTTGATACGTCCGAAAGCAAACTTTAGTTTCAGGCGCATCATCTCCGTCGCCTGCTCCTCGGATACCCCGGTCTGAATAATCTCCTCCCGCGACACCAGACCATAATTTCCTCGATAGATATAGCGGAGTTGGGAGTCTACCTGACTGGCAGTGCCGATAAGTAACGGTTTGCGTCCCGTGTTGTTTGGATGTCCAGGCAGAATAATTCCTTGCTTGTATAACATCTGCAGCACCGGAAACTCAGCGAGATTGGCGAACTCTCCATTTTGCAAAGCAATATCTGATAGCAAGATGGCATTAGGCCCTGTCTCACAGCAAACCCCATTTATCTCTCGAGGGAGGATCAGACCTCGCTTGATCAGATGTTTGACGGCATCCGCCGGGCATCCGCACAGCACGCGAAGATTAGCTTCAGGAACCTCTACAAACTGTATCCCGTTGGCAACATCGATCTTTTCAATTCCCATGTATCACCTCTCGCAGTATATTTATGCGCCTGTTTGTTCTTAACAGCTACAGCACTGCAATAGCGTCAATCTCTACTATGACTTCTTTAGGCAATCTCGATACCTGCACAGTTGCACGAGCCGGAGTTTCCCCTTTGAAGTAATTCCCGTAAATGCCATTCATAACCAGAAAATCATTGAGATCAGTAAGAAATACAGTCGTCTTCACAACATTATCCAAGGCAAGCCCCTGATCGGCAAGAATTGCTGTAAGGTTTTCCAGTACCTGAGTTGTCTGAGCCTCAATTCCTCCCTCGACAACATTACCAGTTGCCGGGTCTACAGGGATTTGCCCTGATATAAACAGGAATCCACCAGCTTTGATCGCTTGTGAATAGGGGCCTATAGCCCCTGGAGCCATCTTTGTATTAACAACAGTTTTCATAGAATATCTCCATGTCGTAATTATCTCACTACCATCCAAGAATATCGGGCTGTTCAGGCAAAGATAAGCATTTATTTGTGACAATGCAAATTAAAAGAGTGAGTGGATATAACGAAAAATAGATGCAAATAGCACAAATTTGTGTAGAATCAGCGCCCGAATCCTGTTTCAAGAGGGTCACAAAATGGACAACCTGAATTAAAACGTCACTCGCATTCTCTGCCGTTTACAGAGGTAGTTCTACAAATAATAAGGCTCTATATATGGATCAGGAGTTGAAAACACAACTTAAGCAGGTTCTCACCTCACTGCAGATGCTGCTGCCAAAACCAGTGGCGGCGGTTGACTGGACTCTCTTCCACGCCGCGAACTGGCGGCGGCACTCCTTCAGCGGCTATCTGGAGCCGGTAGATAGCATCGAGCAGATTGCGCTTGATGATCTGCTCGGCATCGAAGAGCAGAAGCGGGTTGTTATAGAAAACAGTCGCCAGTTTCTGGCCGGCTATCCTGCAAACAACACACTCTTGTGGGGAACTCGCGGCACCGGCAAATCCTCCCTGATCCGGGCTATGCTCAACAATTTTGCCGATCAGGGACTGCGAATTGTCCAGGTTGACAAGACCGATCTGATCCACCTGCCGGACATTGTAGACTGCATCAAGCGACTGCCGTACCGCTTCATCATCTTCTCCGACGATGTTTCCTTTGAAGTCGGCGAATCAAGCTACAAGATGCTCAAAAGCGCCCTCGACGGGTCGGTTTATGCGCCACCCGACAACGTACTTATATATGTCACATCAAATCGCCGTCATCTGCTCCCCGAATTTGAAACCGATAACCGTGGAGCCATGCTGATCAACAACGAGATGCACCACGGCGAGGCGATTGAGGAAAAAATCTCCCTCTCAGGACGCTTTGGACTCTGGGTCGGCTTCCATCCGTTCAGTCAGGAGCAATACGTCAACGTCACCAGGCAATGGGTCAATAAACTTTTCGCCAAAATGGGATCACCCCTTGTCTGGAACGATGATGCGCGAGCGGCGGCAATCCAGTGGGGGTACGATAAGGGTGACAACAGCGGCCGGATCGCCTATCAGTTTGCCTGTCGCTGGGTCGGCATCCGGATGCTTGAACACTCAGAAAACGTCACTGAATGACAAACCATGCTCCACCGGCGATGAGCCGGGTCTATTTATTTCTGGTGCTGACGACATTTTTCTGGGGAGGGAGTTTTCTCTTCACAAAAATCGGTGTTACAGTGATTCCACCGCAGTTGTTTGTCCTGACAAGATTCATTCTTGCAACGGCCATCATGCTGGTTGTCTGCTCCAGGCGTTTACACAGGTTTGATTCCGGCACGCTGTTTCGTGGCATGACGGTCGGGTTCGCCCTCGGCTTGACCAATCTGAGTTTTGTCTTCGGCATCCAGGGCACCAGCATTTCGCGGGCCGGCATCCTCAACAACCTGTTTGTGCTCTTCATCCCGGTAATCACAAAAATTGTCTGGCGCGACCGGATCGGGAGAGTCAATATTGTCGGCATTGCTCTTGCGGTTGCCGGGATCGTACTGTTGGCAACCGGAGGCGGCAATGGTTTCAATCGAGGTGATCTTCTCTCTACATTCTGCGCAGTTATGATCGCCTGTCACATCATCTCAGTATCCAAAGTATTGAAAAACGATGATGTCTTTCTGATCACGTTCGTCCAGTTCGCCACTGTGTCAGTTATCGCCGGCGCTGCCACGCTACTGCTCCCCCTACCCGCTTTCAACGTTACCACCCCCGCCCTTTTCTCGATTTTCTATTGTGCTGTTTTCCCGACTGTATTATGTTTCACTTTGCAGAATATTTATCAGCGCTATGTTACCCCTACGCGGGCGGGACTTATTTATACCCTCGATCCTGTCTGGAGCCTGATCGCCGGTTTTTCCATTCTGGGAGAACGGCTGAGCGGTCGGGAATGGCTCGGCTGCGGCATCATTTTTCTGGCGGCACTACTGCCGCTGCTGTATCGATTGAGCGCCGAGAGTCGCCTGATCAATTTTTATTTTAAGCGCAGCCTCTGACCAAACTTTGTGTATTCGCATTCCTATTCAGAGAGGCATAGACACTGACACCATCACCAGTCATAGAAAAAATCAAGAAACTGCTGGCCTTGGCAAATTCCAGCAATGAGCATGAAGCCGCCCTGGCTGCCGGTCACGCCCAGCGATTGCTGGCAGAGTATAATCTGGCTATGACCGATATTGAGGCAGCCCACCAGCCTGATAAGGCCGATACGGTTCAAACCAGCGTACCAAGGAGTCTGCCTAAATGGCTGCGACACCTGTCTGCAGGAGTTAGCAACGCCTTCGATTGTCAGGCAATCCACCATCCAGCCACCGGAAAAATGACCTTTATTGGCGTGGGAGCCGATCTACAGGTTGCAGTTTATACCTTTACCTATCTTGACCGAACCGTTAGAATGCTCTGTAGCAGCTACATGAAGCGTCATGCCAGCGACGCAGTCCCAAACCGACACCGCGAGCTGATGCGTCAATCCTATTTTCTGGGGGCGGTAACCACTATCACTGCCCGTCTGAGAGAGCAGAAAGTTCAGACACCGATAACCACCGGCGCACTGGTTCCGCTTAAAGAAGGGCTGATCAGGCAGGCGATGAGTGAGATCGGGAAGATACGGACAATGCACGGTCGCAGGAGCTACATCAACAGCAACGCCTATAATTGTGGAGAGGTCGATGGCAAAGCAATTGGCCTCCGACTCGGAGTCACCGGCACCGTCTCTCCGCAGGGCATCGACCAGTAACACGCACGTTTTTGGTTAGTTATAAAGAGGAGATTCTCATGACGTTAAAGACTATGGAAGATAATCCGTTTGCAAGACATACCGGCATTAAAGAGTGGACAACCAGAGAGGTTCCTGATCCAAAAGCAGAGGAGTACACCATCGCGGAAATAATCCCCGCAAAGTCGCTGGTATGCCTCAAGACTAACGCCATCTATGGTAAAACTACGCTGGCGATGCAAGCCGCAATGTCGGTCGCGCTGGGACTGCCATTTCTAGGGAAATACCCGAGTCTGCAAGGACACGTAATCTATCTGAGTTCACAGGACACTGATGATGATAATTGTCGGCGCTTTAAACGTCTCTGTCGTGAGTGGCAGAAATCAGAGCCTGATTTCAATTTCAAACTAAAGCAGAATGGCAATAATCTGACCTGTATCTCAATGTGTGATGACTGCTACGGAGTTCAGCCAAACCTTATCGATGTATCAGGATGCCATACTAAAACTCTCACATACCTGCTGAAGTACTGTGAATACTATAAAGTAAAGCTTGTGGTGCTCGATCCAATCGAAGATTTTTTCCCGGAAAACATCAAGAATATTACCGAGTTTTATCGGACTCTACGACAACTGAACACATCTGTACTGATGCTATCAAACGGGAGCGGTTCTTCTGATGTTTTTCATGGAGTCGAGGTTGGCATTCAGTTGAGCGATGTCAAGCTACAGTTGAAAAATTTCTTTGCCGGCAAGAAGGATATTCCGCTTGAGATGGGAATAGGTATCTGGTCTGCTACCTGATGTGCCACGCACAATAAAAGACCCTCAGGGAATCCTGAGGGTCTTTTATTGTGCTGCTTATCTGAATAAATCCGGATCAAACCTGAGCGGACCATACTCCATGCAGATTACACAACTCACGAGCAGTAACGTTAGCAGCTTCAACAAAGAACAGCGCTTCGGCAACTTCGCCAGCTTTTAGAAATTGGCGGTATGCTTTGCCATCTGCAAGCAACTCGATCCACTCAATGTAATGCTTCTCCTCCATTGGATGTGCCACGCTGCCAATCGTAACTTTGTAGCCGCCATCAACTTTTGTGATGACTGGTACATGTTTTTCCTTGGCTGCATCGACTGTGTTTTCTGTCAGCGGTGTCATCTTCTCACCACAGCATGTAAGTGAACCGCCTCCGGCATGGATTGTTTCGACGATGTTGCCACAGATGTTACATTTGTATACTTCAAGAAATTTTGCCATTGATATTTTCTCCTTTGTAGTATGATGTAAGTCTAAATGCGACAGACGCAGTCCTTTATACCGTACTGGTACATTATTGCAAGAAAGAAAATTTGTGACACTTATTTTTGATTCTATGTCTAGCTGGCACTATTACCGCCATAACTGATTTCAGGACGATCCTAATTGGGCTGTCGAACGCTAATAGATAGGGTCAGACAAGTCGGCATGTTTAAAATGATTTGATACGGTAATTCAAACTTGAAAGGATTGGATTACTAAAAATAATGGCTCTTTCTGAAGGGCAAAATGAGTCAGACAACCTGAGAGTGGACTGAAATTCTTCTGCGCCTTTCAGTGCCGGGAAATAGGCTGATTAAACTGTTTGACAAGGACAATTAATTGCGATTTCTCGCTTTCAGCGCCTGCGACATCTCTCGTTGGCTGTCCTTCGATTTCAAATCCTCGCGTTTATCGTACAGTTTCTTGCCTTTGGCAAGCCCAATCTCAACTTTTACCAAACCATCTTTGAAATAGAGCCGGAGAGGCACCACCGAAAGACCCTTCTCACGGATTTTGCCATAGAGGCGGTCGATCTGACTGCGATGCAGAAGTAGTTTGCGGTTGCGATCCGGTTGGTGATTCTGGCGGTTTCCAAATTCATATACAGATATATTCAGGTTGTGCAGGTAGGCCTCACCATCACGCACAAGCATGAAGGAATCACTTAAGTTGGCTTTGCCAGCTCGCAACGACTTAACTTCCGTTCCCTGCAACACCAGACCCGCTTCAAGCTTCTCTTCGATAAAATAATCGTGATAGGCTTTTTTATTATTACAGATCAGTTTTTCACCCATGCATATCTCCTATCATAAACCACTCAAAAAGGAAATGCTCAACCTTGCATTAAGCCATAGAAATCTATATAGTTCATTACCTGAAGCTTCTAAATAAAAATGGCTTGTTATCTCTGCCTCAAAAGGATGGCTATCATGACCACGGCTGATGCAACACCCGACCAAGATAAAAAACCGACCGTTGCGGATCTACAGCGCTCTTTTCTCCGTCACCTGCAGTATACCCTTGTAAAAGACAAGTTCTCTGCGACACAGGCAGACCTTTATCTGGCGCTTGCATACGCTGTGCGTGACGTACTGGTAGATCGCTGGCTTGATACCCAGCAATCCTACTACATTCACGACGCGAAACGGGTATATTACATCTCGATGGAATTTCTGATGGGGCGTACCCTTGGAAACAGTCTGATAAATCTTGGCATCATGGAGGAGTGGCAGTCGGCCCTCAAGCAGATGGGGATTGATGTTGAAGAGCTGCAGGAGGTTGAGTGGGATGCCGGGCTTGGTAACGGGGGGCTTGGGCGTCTGGCAGCATGTTTCCTCGATTCGATGGCGACGATGAGTCTTCCGGCGTATGGCTATGGCATCCGCTATGAATACGGCATGTTCTATCAGAAAATACTCAACGGTGCCCAGGCGGAATTTCCCGATGACTGGCTGAGATATGGCAATCCGTGGGAGTTTGAGCGCCAGGAGCATCTCCATCAGATCAAGTTTTTTGGTCGGATTGAAAGCTACCAGGATGATCAGGGACATACCCGCTACAACTGGATCGACACAAGCGATGTAATGGCGCTTGCTTATGATTTTCCGATTCCCGGATACGGCAATGAAACCGTAAATACAATGCGGCTCTGGAGTGCCAAATCGACCCGTGATTTCGAACTTGGCTCGTTTAACCAGGGCAATTATATCGGCGCTGTCGAATCAAAAATGCGTACGGAAAATATTTCCAAAGTACTGTATCCGGCGGATCATATGGCTGAAGGGAAGGAATTACGCTTGCGCCAGGAGTATTTCCTCTCTTCCGCCACGGTTCAGGATATATTCTATCGCTTTGCAAAAAAGCATGACGACTTAGCTCTGTTGCCGGAAAAAGTGGCAATTCAGTTGAATGATACTCACCCGACTCTGGCTATCCCGGAACTGATGCGCATCCTGCTTGATGACAAGCGGCTTGATTGGAATGAAGCGTGGCACATCGCTCTCCACACCTTTGCCTACACCAACCATACGGTGCTTCCTGAAGCGCTCGAAAAGTGGCCGGTGCAGATGATGGAGAAAATTCTGCCGCGTCATCTCCAGATTATTTATCGTATCAACGAACTCTTCATTCAGCAGATCATCGCCCGTTTTCCAGGTGACAATGACCGACTGCGGCGGATGTCAATCATCGGCGAAGATGGTGAGCGCTGCGTACGGATGGCACACCTGGCGATTGTCGGCAGCCATTCTGTCAATGGTGTCTCGGCTCTGCACAGCGAAATACTTAAAAATGAACTGTTTCATGATTTTTATCAGCTCTGGCCCGAACGCTTCAACAACAAGACCAACGGCATTACCCAGCGGCGCTGGCTGAAATACTGCAACCCCTGGCTGGCTGACCTGATATCATCAAAGATAGGCGATGGCTGGACGACTAACCTTTATGAGCTGAAAAAACTGATTCCGTTTGCGGAAGATTCTGAATTTCAACAGATGTGGATCGAGGTCAAGCGGGCCAACAAGCAAAAGCTGGCCGATTATATCCGCAAACATAACTGCATTAATGTCTCTCCCGAATCAATGTTTGACTGCCAGACAAAGCGTATTCATGAGTACAAACGCCAGCTTTTGAATGTGCTGCATGTCATCACACGTTATAACCGTATCAAGGCAAATCCCGGCGGTAATTTTGCGCCACGCACCGTCATCTTCGGCGGTAAGGCGGCTCCATCCTATTATATGGCAAAGCTGATAATCAAATTGATCAACTCAGTAGGTTCAGTCGTCAACAATGACCCGGCGATTAAAAATCTTCTCAAAGTGGTGTTCCTCAGCAATTACAATGTCACGTTGGCAGAGATGATCTTCCCCGCATCTGATCTTTCCGAGCAGATTTCTACTGCCGGCACTGAAGCGTCCGGTACCGGAAACATGAAGTATTCTTTGAACGGAGCACTTACGGTAGGCACTCTGGACGGAGCCAACATTGAGATCATGGAAGAGGTTGGACGCGAAAATATTTTCATTTTCGGCATGACCGCCGAACAGGTTACCGGACTGAAAAAGGCCGGCTACCAGCCGTTTGATTACTACTCCCATAACCCGGAACTGAAACAGGCGATCGATATGATCGGCAACGGTACTTTTTCAGACAATGACCAGGCGATCTTCAAGCCGATTGTCGATACGCTGCTCGGGCTCGATCACTATCTGCTGCTTGCAGATTACGCATCATATATAGCATGTCAGGATGAGATAGATGCATTGTACCAGCAACCGCGCGAATGGGCACGTACGTCAATTCTCAATACTGCAGGCATGGGCAAATTTTCCAGCGACCGTACCATCAACGAGTATGCCAGTGAAATATGGGGGATCAAGCCGGAAAAAATCAGCCGTCATAGTCGGCGGGATTTGTGTTAGTTCGGGGAAGAGTTCAAAATATAGTTATGGTGTGACAATTACGATACGCCAAAGTTTCATAGTCTGATCAGATCCTCATGTTCCTCATCGTGCGGATTGATATGAACCATGACGTCTCCTACCCCCGGATAGCGGTCAAAAATCAACTTCTTTACATTTGTCGCCACGTCGTGTGACTCCTTGACCGTCATGTTCGGATCCATTTCGAGCTTTAGATCAACGATCATATACTGTCCGGAACGGCGGGCGCGCATTTCATGGACATGTTCGACCTTCTCAACACTTTCTGCCAAAGCCTGAAGGGCATCGATAAAATCGGCTGGCGCGTTGCCATCCATTAAATCATGGGCAGCGTCACGAAACGTCTGATAGCCGATATGCAGAATAAAAAACGAAGTCAAGCCGGCGGCAAGCGGATCCATGATCCCCCACCCGAAAAATGCGCCGACAACACCGACCAGCGTTGATACTGAGGTGACGGCGTCTTTCCGGTGATCCTTGGCAATTGCCAGCAGAGCCGGACTCTGCAGATTTTTGCCTGTTCGGGTTGTAAAGCGATAGAGCCACTCTTTAATGGCGATAGTCATGGCAGCGGCGGCAACGGCAATCCACCCCGGTGATTTAAAGTGCCCTGCAGTGATGGAGATAACCGACTCGTACAGTATCCAGCCGCCGGTGGCTGCAATGACAAGTGAGACCAGAAGCGCTGCGAGGCTTTCGGCACGGCCATGACCATACGGATGGTTGGCATCAAACGGCTGACGACCAAGTTTCAGAGCCATCATGGTCGCAAAAATTGCAATAAAATCGCAGGCACTCTCGATGCCGTCGGCAAAAACGGCATCTGAGCGTCCCCAGTATCCGGCAGATAACTTCAACACCATCAATATGGCGTTAACCCAGAAGCCTATTTTTATGATCCGGTCGGCGCTGTCAAAACGTTCATTTCGTTGCATCAAGCCTCCGCTTTTCGAATCGCTTTAATCCTCAATTGCAGGGTCGTTTTGTTGTTCCAGACATTATCTTCCGGGAAAAAAGCGATGTCAAGGAGCCCGTCTGTCGGACACTCCGCCTGGCGGAAGGCGATGGCTGAGAATGTTTCCCCCCCTGCAGCGATGCGAAGTTTCAGATGACCATCCCCGACAATACGACGTTCAACTACTGTAACGCCACGCAGCATCAGGCTCGGCTCTGGATTCCCTGCGCCAAACGGTTCCAGGCGCCGCAACTCTTTAGCCAGATCAAGATCCACCTCCGTTGGTATTACTTCCGCATCGATGTCAAGTGTCGGTATGAGTTCTGAATCGCCCAGCATTCTGGCTACGACCACTTCAAATTCTGCGGCAAAGGATGAAACCGCTTCAGATTTCAACCCGATTCCAGCCGCATAACGATGCCCTCCGAAGCGCAGCAGTTGCCCGGAACAGTTCGTAATAGCCTCCAGCAGATGAAATCCGGGAATACTCCGTCCAGACCCCTTTGCATTCCCCTCTGCATCAATGGCAATCAGTATTGTCGGGCGATGATAGCGCTCAACCAGACGGGAAGCAACAATACCGATAACCCCCTGATGCCAGTCGGTAGATGCGATGACGATACTTTTGCGGGCCGGGTAACAGCCATCGCCCTCCACCTGTGCAACTGCCTGCTCAAGAATGCTGTGCTCGACAGACTGACGTTCTGCATTGGAGGCGTTCAATTCATCAGCAATACCGGCAGATTCAACCTGATCGTTACTCAGCAGCAGATCAACTCCAGGCACTGCACTTTCCATCCGTCCGGCTGCATTTAGCCGAGGAGCCAATCTAAAGCCCACCTGGCCGCACGATACGGACTCCTTGATTCCGGCAACCCTTTTCAGCGCAGTAATACCCGGCCTGAGGCTCTGTTCCAGCTTTTGCAGTCCGTAGTAGACGTACATGCGGTTTTGTCCGGACAGAGGCACCACATCAGCAATGGTGCCAAGTGCAACCAGATCAAGCCAGTCGCGCAGATCCGGCTCGGCGCCCAAACTGAAGAGCCCTTCCTGTCTCATACGACTGCGCAGAGCAACCAGCAGATTAAAGGCGACACCAACGCCGGCCAGCATTTTAAACGGATAGGCACAACCTGGTTGAAGCGGGTTCACTACCGCAGTTGCCTCAGGAATCTTTTCCTGTGGGGAGTGATGGTCAAGTATTATCAAGTCAACTCCGGCCTGCCGGCAAAAATTAGCCTCCCTGACCGCCGTAATCCCGCAGTCAACAGAAATGATCAGTGTAACTCCGAGAGTTATAATCTGCCGAAGTGACTCTTCATGCAGGCCGTAGCCGTCATCAAACCTGTTGGGGATGAAATAGGTGCAGGAGAAACCTACCTGGCGGAGGAAAGAGACCAGCAGTGCCGTTCCGCTGATGCCATCGACATCATAATCACCGTAGATGCAGACTGTTTCGCTGCCCGTTCGGGCTCTCAGTAGCCTCTCGACGGCTGCATCCATACCTTTCAACAGGTACGGATCCGGCATGCTTGAAAGTGCTGGCACAAGGAACTGTTTCCCAACCTCTGCAGAATCTATCCCTCTACCAGCCAGAATCCGCGCAACCGGATTGCTGATGCCGAGAGATGTGGCAAGGATTTCAGTTATTTCGCAGCCTACCCGTTTAATAACCCATTTTTTTTGCATCCGGCACGGTCCCTGTCAGTTGTGGAAGTGAAAAAAAATCCCCCGACAAGCGGGGGATTTGCTGTTTTTATTTGCCTGCTGGTGGCGAATCTCCGCCACCTTGCATCATACTTTTAATCTGCTGTGCCGTCGGCCCGTCCGGCTCAATTTCCAGAACCTTTTTCCAGTACGGCCTGGCCTTTACATGTTCTTTTAAATCGAGAGCATAGACCAGACCGGTATTAAAAAGGCTTTGCACATGTTTCGGGTCATATTTGTTGGCTTTTTCAAAATTAGCCAGTGCCTTATCGTACCAACCCATCTTCCGGTACATAATTCCCTGGTCAGTCAGAACATTGGGGTTGTTTGGATTGATCTCCAGCGCTTTACTGTATGCGTTAATCGATTTCTGGGTCTGCTCCGTATCAAAATAATCATTGCCGAGAGAAATCCAGGCATTCAGGTTTTTGGGATCGTCTGCAACTATTTTTTCAGCGTGAGCAATGCGCTGCGCATAATCCGTCGGCGATCCGCTGCCTGCCTGCATGGGGGGGGCAGGCTGCTGAGCTTTACCGGCATTACTTATGCTGAAGACCAGATACCCGCCCAATAGTCCAACCAGGAGCGCAACTACTACTAACAGGGTTGATTCTTTGTTCATTTGACACCTCTCAGTACAATCGGTTACGCAACTTTAGGTTTATTTACCAGGGCACGATTTTCAAGAATAGCCACTATAGGACTGGCCACAAACACTGAAGAATAGGTACCTACCAGCACGCCGATTAAAAGGGCTAATGAAAAATCGTGGATGACCTCGCCACCAAACAGGAAGAGAGAAGCAGCGGCAAGAAAAACCGTCAGCGACGTAACAATCGTACGGGAAAGCACTTCGTTGATGCTGTCGTTGAATATGGTATTCATCGCACCTTTTAAATTTTTGTGGAGATTCTCACGAATGCGGTCGAAAACAACAACTGTGTCGGTCAGTGAATAACCGGCTATAGTCAATACTGCGGTGATAAACAGCAGGTTAATTTCCTTGTTCATCAGGTAAAACACGGCAAACATTGCCAGGCAGTCATGCATGGTGGCGAGAGTCGCACCGACTCCGAATTTGAAGTCGAAGCGCCAGGCGATATACAAAATAATACCCAGCATTGCAAGCACCGAAGCGACCAGGGTGTCTTTGCGCAGCTTGTCGCCGATGGAGGGGCCGATTTCAGTCGAACTTTCCACAGTGAACGCATTGTCCGCAAACTCTTTTTTGAATGCGGTCTGCACCATCTCGGACGGTTTGCCTACAGCAGCCCCGGCCATTTTGACAAGCAGCTTATTGCCATCCTTAATTTCCTGAAGATCGGCCTTGGCAATACCATTTTTATGCAGTGCGACTCTGGCATCCGCAATCGAAATCGGCTTGCTGAACTTCAACTGCATAGCTGTGCCGCCGGAAAAATCAATGCCCATATTAGCCGCGCCACGACCAACCTGAATAACCCCGATGATACCGATAATCGATATAATAGCCGAGATGATGAATGATATATTGCGCATGCCGATAAAATCTATTCTTGTTTTCCCAAGAAGTTCCATGAATGGTGTTCCCCCCCTTATATGCTCATTTTTTTAACTTTGCCATTGTGAAGAAGCAGGTCAAAGGCCACCTTGGTTCCAATCAACGAAGTAAAGAGATTGATGATTACCCCCAAACTCAAGGAGACTGCAAAACCTTTTACCGGACCTGTGCCAAACTGGAACAGAACAGCCGCCGTAATCAAAGTGGTAATATGGGAGTCCATAATCGTCAGAAACGCCTTGTCATAACCGGCATCCAGAGCGGATTTGGGGGACTTGCCCAATTTAAGCTCTTCACGGATACGCTCAAATATGATGACGTTAGAGTCAACCGACATTCCGACCAGCAAGACGATGGCGGCAATACCGGGGAGAGTCAGAGTCGCTCCTAATGCAGACAATGCCCCCATCAGGTAGAGGATGTTCAAGATCATGCCAAAATCGGCTATTAATCCCGACAGTTTGTAATAGACCGCCATGAAGATAACAACCAGCAGCACTCCGATTAGTCCGGCATACAAACCCTTGTTGATTGAATCCTGCCCGAGGGATGGACCGACGGTAACATTCTGGATAATTTTAACCGGTGCCGGCAACGCTCCGGCACGCAGCACGATGGCAAGGTCAGATGCGGTTTTTTCGGTGAAACTGCCGGATATCTGGGCGCTGCCGCCGGAAATCCGTTCACGGATAACAGGAGCCGAGTGAATGTTGTTATCAAGTACGATGGCAAAACGTTTCCCGACATTAGCCGCTGTCACCTGGTCAAACAGCTTGGCACCCAACGAATTAAATTCAATGGCAACGTACGGTTGGTTAAACTGTGAATCGATCCTGACTTGGGCATCAGTCAACAGGTCGCCGGTGATCATCGGTTTTTTCTGGACGACAATAGGAATTTCCGATACAGCGCCGGTCGTAGGATCAACTGTTTTTTCCTTGAGCAGCTCAGCATCATCAGGAATAGTTCCGGATGTCGGCGAAATGTCCTCGCGCACCATTTTGAAATCGAGACGGGCAGTACGTCCGATCAGATCAATCGCCCGCTGTGGATCCTTTATGCCGGGCAACTGCACAACAATATGGTTGATCCCTTCGCGCTGGATGGTTGGTTCTGAAACGCCGAACTGATCAATCCTGTTACGGATCGTCTCAAGAGCTTGCTGAACCGCTTTGTCTTTGCGATCCTGCGCATCTTTTTCGTTTACCCGCAAGGTCATGGCAACAAAGCCACCTTCATCGAACGTCGGACTCTGCTCATACGCTGGATATTTATCCTTGATCAGCTTCAGCACGGTATCGGCTGTCCCCTTTTCATAAACCACCACGGTGACCTTATCGGAACCGCTTCTGGTAATCCGCTTGAAGCGGAGGCTTTTGCTGTTCAAAGTATCTTCGAGATCTGTAGCGACGAGGTCGAGAGACCCTTCAATCGCCTTCTGTGTATCAACTTCCATTACCAGATGGGTACCCCCCTGCAGGTCAAGTCCGAGATGGATCTTGTCCTTGGGCAGAAAGGTGCCCCACCAGGACGGCAATTTGCTCGCCAGAGTCGGAGTCAGATACAGAAACGACAGCACAACAAACGCAGCTATCAGGCTTATACGCCAGCCGGTTTCTTTTGGCATAAGGCTTGTTCTCCTTTTCGGATTTTAAACTAATCCTTCTTTATTGCAGCGATGTAGCTCTTGGTTATCTTGATATTTACGTTGTTGGCAATCTCAAGGGTTACCAGTTCGTTCTCTACGGCGGTTACCTTACCATGAACACCGCCTGCAGTGATAACATTATCACCCTTCTTCATCGACTCAAGCAGAGCTTTATGCTCTTTGGCTTTTTTCTGTTGCGGGCGAATAAGTAGAAAATAAAAAATCGCAAACATGAACACCAGTGGAATTATCTGCTGAAATGCCGCCATACCGCCGCCGGCACCACCCGCTCCACCAGGAGCACTTCCCATCGCAAAAGCCAATCCAAACATGTTGTTACCCTCCCCTTTTTCAGTTTATTGTTTCTGTTGCATTGTCGATGTAAAGCTTCTGCGAAATTCGTCGAAGCTGTTATTTAAGATTGCTTCCCTGACCCTCCTCATAAGATCAAGATAAAAATGAAGATTATGATAGGTATTCAACTGGGACGACAGAATTTCTCCCGATCGATACAGATGCCTCAGGTAGGCACGGGAATAGTTTTTACACACTTTGCAGCTACAGGCCGGGTCAAGCGCCCCCCCATCCTCTTCGTAAATCTTTGCCTTGATGTTCACCCGCCCCTGACTGGTAAAAAGCATGCCGTTACGGGCATTTCTGGTTGGCATGACACAATCGAACATGTCATAGCCGTGCCAGACCGCCTCAACCAGATCCTCCGGTGAACCGATACCCATTATGTAGCGGGGGGCATCTTGCGGCAACAGAGTAGAGCAGCACTCCATGACCCCGTACATCTCTTCCTTTTCTTCACCGACCGACAGACCGCCCAAGGCATAGCCGTCAAATCCGATGGAGCAGATGTCATTGACGCTGCGAGCGCGCAGATCGAAATGCATCCCCCCCTGAATAATGCCGAACAACTGCTGACCGCTCCGGCCATGCGCCTGTTTACAGCGCGCTGCCCACCGGGACGTCAGCTCAAGGGAGCGACTGACATACTGGTACTCGGCTGTAGCAGGGGGGCACTCATCAAAACACATGATAACATCAGCACCGAGATCCTCCTGAATAGAGATTGCCAGTTCAGGAGTCAGCAAGTGGTAGGAGCCATCCAGATGTGATTGGAATTTAACCCCTTCTTCGCTGATTTTGCGCAATTCGCCGAGACTGAACACCTGAAAACCGCCACTATCGGTAAGAATCGGCTTATCCCAATTCATGAAACGATGCAAACCACCCATCTGTGCGACCAGCCGATGCCCCGGCCTTAAATAGAGATGGTAGGTGTTAGCCAGAATGATCTGCGCCTTCACAGCAATCAAATCTTCCGGTGTCATCGCCTTCACCGTTGCATTCGTGCCGACCGGCATGAAAATCGGCGTTTCAACCTCACCGTGAGGAGTTTTCAGAGAGCCGAGACGCGCTTTACACGATGAATCGTAATGAATAACAGAAAAAGTTTCCGACACGCAACCCCTCTAAGTGATAAACATCGCATCGCCGTAACTGTAAAATCTGAATTTTCTGGAGATCGCTTCCAGGTACGCTTCAAGAACGAACTCACGCCCCGCGAACGCTGAAACCAGCATAAGGAGCGTCGATTCCGGCAGATGAAAATTGGTAATCAGAGCATCAACAACCTTGAAACAATACCCAGGGTAGATAAAAATATCCGCCTCTCCGCTACCGGCTGCAACCTTTCCGTACATCTGTGCAGAATATTCCAGGGTTCTTGCTGAAGTTGTCCCGACCGCCACTACGCGACCACCGGCGGCTTTCGTCCTGTCAACGGCATCAGCCGTTTCGAGCGGAATGACATAACGCTCCGTGTGGATCAGATGTTCTTCAACACACTCGACACGTACCGGCTGAAAGGTTCCAAGCCCGGTATGCAGCGTTAGAAAAGCGGTTTCAACACCTCTAAAAGCCAAGCGGTTCAGCAGTTCGTGGGTAAAATGAAGGCCGGCGGTCGGCGCTGCAACCGCGCCAGGTTCGCGCGCAACAACAGTCTGATATCTCTCCCGATCTTCAGGGATGTCATCCCTCTGTAGATAAGGGGGGAGCGGTACATGACCCTCCCGCTCCAGCCAGAGATAAAACGGCTCGTTTCCGGAAAACCGGACCAGCCAGTTTCCTGAAGCCGAGCGGTGAAAAATCGCTGCAACCATGCCGGACTCAAGCAGAATTTCCTGCCCTTCACAAAAGCTCTTCGCCGACTTTACCAGACATTCCCAGCATTCGTCACAACCGCTCATACGCTGTAACAGAAAGATTTCCACCTTGCCGCCGCTTTTTTTCCGTCCGAATAATCGCGCCGGAATGACACGGGTATCGTTTAATACAAGTAGATCTCCCGGGTTGAGATACTCCTGAAGGTTACTGAACCTATCTTCTGAAACTGATGCCGACGAGCGGTCAAGCAGCAGCAGTCGTGACTCATCACGTTTTTCCGGAGGGTGTCGGGCAATCAGCTCCTGTGGTAGTAAAAAAGTAAAATCCTTTACTAGCATGTAAACCTTGCAGGTAATTTCGGCATTTAACGGATGTCAGAGAGCTTTTTCAACTGAGTGCCGGGATAGTAGTAGGCAAGTATCTCTCCGCTTGTGAAACCGTCGAGAGCTCGTTGCTTTGAACCCCATTGGCAGAGACCGACACCATGTCCATTACCGCTTCCGGAAAAGGTTATTTCATTGTTGTTATTTTTCATGATAAAGCGAGTGCTTTTAATGACGCCGTAGCCGACCGCTTTGCGAAACTGGTCACCTGTGATCGTGACGCTCCCTTTTGCCGCAAGCAGTGAAACATTTGCAAGCCGTCCCCGTAAATTGAGCGGCCCCGGTTTGATATCGTACAAGCCTGAGACTTTATGTCCGCCGAGACGGAGGCGCTCTTCAAGCTCTTTCAGGGAAAGTTTGCATTCCCAGGCGGTACCGGAAGGCGAGGTCAGGCAGTACTGACACTCAACTCCCTTAAGATAGGATAAAGAAGCTCCCCAGACGTTCTCGGAATCTTCGGTTTGCCCACCGCAACTGGAGTGATAAAAAGCCTGCATGATTTCGCCACCAAACGTCAGCACTTCTCCGGAGGTTTCAAGAACAGCACGACGGGCTCTATTGTCTTCGATCAAGATACCATTATAGACCTGATCGATGACCGATGACTCCAAATGATACGGCGCGTTCATCCGGCTGTTCTTTCTATTCAGTGCGTATGTTCTGGCGATTATTGCCTGGGATTTCACCGCTTCAATCGGCCAGGATGAAGATATTTCACAATTAATAAGTCCTACGAGATACTCTTCAAGCGGTAACTGGTTAACAACCAGAATCCCCTTGTCTGCCACGGATAGCTCTATAAGTCCACGGTACGGTTTATTGTTGACATACACTGCAGAAGAGGCGGAAAACGAAAGCCGCTGGTACAGTTTTTCTCCAACCAGCAAGCCATCTTTCAGAGTTTTCACCGTAACAGGAAGCGACATGACGAGCGGCGCACCGACCTCATTGGTCACAAGTATCGCCTCACCAGCCACCGTTACTTCGGAAGCTGACTTGACAATGGCAATCCGGATGGTTTCATCCAAAACTGCTGCTTGTATTCTGTCTTTAACCGGCCACGATAAAACAGCTATCGCAATAACCGGAAGGATCAGTATGCGCATATAATTGAGTAGTTGCAAAACTTGGGGATAAAAACACATTATGCGGTAGTATGTCAATTTTTTTGATTGCCGGATTTTCAAGCCTGGTGTACAAATGGCATCATTTCTATGACTTGGCAGATATAAACGTAAAAAGATTTTTTAAAAATTCCTCCTCAACTCTGTGAGTTTCCATTGACTCAGCTTCTCACTGTAAACGATCTGCATGTCTCTTTTCCGGTTGAAAAAACTGTTTTCAAAGCCGTCCGGGGGATTTCGCTAACACTTGCTACCGGATCGGTGCTCGCTCTTGTCGGCGAGTCCGGGTCCGGAAAAACCATGACCGCCCTAGCAGTTATGCGGCTTGTGCCGCAACCGGGATCTATAAGCCAAGGTGAAATAATTTTTGAGGGAGAGAGTCTCTCGGCGCTTGCGGAAAATGAGCTGCGCAGCATTCGTGGACGGCGGATGTCAATGGTGTTTCAGGAGCCGATGACCTCACTGAATCCGGTACTGCGTATTGCAGATCAACTGACTGAGCCGCTTCTCCTGCATTCGGGAATGTCGCTGCACGATGCCCAAGAGCGCTGCGTAGAGCTTCTGACTAACGTCGGGATTACGTCTGCAGGCGACCGGATGCGCAACTACCCTCACCAGTTAAGCGGCGGTATGCGACAGCGTGTCATGATTGCCATGGCTCTGGCATGCCGCCCCTCTCTTCTGATTGCTGATGAGCCAACAACGGCGCTTGACGTAACCATTCAGGCTCAGATACTGGAGCTTCTCGATGTTCAGAGGAAAACCGGCGGACTATCGATCCTGCTTATTACTCACGATCTGGGGATAGTAGCTGAACGGGCAGACCATACTGCGGTCATGTATGCCGGCCAGGTTGTTGAGTCTGCTCCGACCTCAACTCTATTAACCTCGCCACGACACCCATATACAGAGGCGCTTCTCGCTTCTCTGCCGCAAAATGCAGAGCCGGGGAGAGCGCTACCCACCATGCCGGGTCAGCTTAACATTGCGACAGCTTACGCCTGGGGTTGTAGTTTTGCCGAACGCTGCCCACTCGCAGAAGACGCCTGCTATTCAGAACTGCAGCAGCTTCGGGAAGTTGCGCCATCGCATACGGTGCGCTGCTGGAAATGCTTATGACCCAGCCGAAGCTCCTGTCTGCAGTAAATCTGCAAAAAAAATTCAAGGTTTCCGGCCAGAGACGTTCTACACGGTTTATGACCGCTCTCGATGGGGTTTCTCTCCACCTTTCAGTCGGCGAAACTCTTGGAATTGCCGGAGAGTCCGGTTGCGGCAAGTCTACAATGGCAAAGATCATGGCTGGCCTGTTACTACCGGATTCAGGAGATGTTCTCTACAAGGGGACTCCTTTGGCGCAGCTCGGACAGAGTGACCGGAAGATTTTTCGTCACAAGACCCAGATGATTTTTCAGGATCCATTTTCATCTCTCAACCCACGTATGCGTGTTGGCGACAGCATTTCCGAACCACTTATCATATCCGGAATGCCGACATCTCTACAACAGGCAGAACTTGCACGGCTCTTGGCATCAGTCGGCCTTCCCTTTAATATCGCAAATCGCTTTCCAGACGAATTTTCGGGGGGACAGCGCCAACGCATCGGCATTGCCCGCGCCCTCGCCGCATCACCAGAAATCCTGATCGCCGATGAACCGGTGTCATCCCTCGACATTTCCATCCAGGCACAGATTATTAATATTCTGCTGCAGATGAAGCTTGAAACTGCCTTATCAATGATGATTGTCTCGCACAATTTGCTGATACTGCGTCACATATGTGACAGGATTATCATCATGTACCTTGGCGCTATCGTTGAGTGCGGGCCGGCAGCAGAGCTGTTCAGCCACTGTCGACATCCGTATACGGAGGCACTTATTGCCGCAATTCCGGGTGTGAACGCGTCACCCGGTTCAAAAGGTAAACTGTTGCAGGATGATCTCCCCTCTGCTCTCTCCATCCCCCCCGGATGCAGATTTCATCCGCGCTGCCATTATGCCATCGATATCTGCCGCAGCGAAGTTCCGAAAATGGCTGAATATGCAGAGGGACATAGCGCAGCCTGTCATTTGAGCGAAGCACTATATCATTCTGAATGTTGACCGATTGCGCGAACCAATGCAGAAGATCACGGATGCACTACTGGCACGGATCAAAACTCAACACAGCCTGCTTCTCCGGTTACAGCCAAAGGGTGCGTGTTCGACAACAACGGATCAATTAAAGGCCAAGAGATGAATTCATATTATCGCGGAATAGAACTGCCAATCGACAAGCGGGGTATCCAGACTCCGTTTCTCGCTATTAACTTACAGGGCTTTATGCGAACCCCGTCACCGTCCTTTCCAGCAAGAAACGCAAGGCATGGTTTAAGGTTGATCGACGGCGCACCCTTATCAAAAACAGCGACCTTCCGGCATGGCACAATGCCGTCATAGGGTTAGTCAACAGCGTAATGACTGACTACTTGTTGTTTCTGATATTCACCGGATTGAGGCGACAAGAGGCGGCAACGATGATATGGAAACAGGTGGATTTTAAGGAGGGTTGCTTTACCATTATGAATAAAAGAACAAACTCCCGCACACTTTACCATTGTCTGATTACCTGGACACTCTATTGACTACAGGAAAGGGCTTTAATGAACAAGGTAAATAGTTTTCAATGAACAAGATAAATTTTAGAAGGATGAAATTTTGTAGAACATCCAGCAAAAATCCCCGATAATTCTCCTGAGCAGTTTTGTTATTTTTGGTGTAAAAACAGTTCTTTGTATCCTATGAACAAAGAAACTTAAAAATAAACCCAGTATTTCAGTATGTTGCGCAGACACAAAAGGTAAAAGGTAGGATATAGGTAGGATGAGGCGCGATTTCCTATCATTTCTTGTCTTTTCAAGTTCTATTGAGACACTCTTAAATTATATCAGGTACTACACAAAAAAGACTCATGCAAAGATTGACCGATGGTTTTTATCCGTTTCCTTCAAAGTGTTACCTATCAGTTACCTTTTAAAAAACTACAATAAAAAAGCCACCTACAAATTAATGTAAGTGGCTGTTTTATTTGGTACGCCCGACAGGATTCGAACCTGTGACCTACGGCTTAGAAGTAAGCTTATACTACATTCTCATACCATTTCTTTAACTCCAATCATATTTCAGAAACACATTTATAATTCATTGACTTATACAATTGTATTCTGTAATAACCGCTCATAGCATTTCACTGTTTCTAATCAAAAACCAGGTTTAAAAGTATGAATAAAGTATGAATGTAAGAGAGGAGGTATTCTGTGAAAGCAAATCTGAGTAACGACGCTGTAGTCAGAAATCTGCAACCTGCAGAAAAGCCATATTACTGCATGTCCGATGACAAAAATGAGAAAGGTTTCGGTGTACTGGTTTATCCAACAGGCAGTATGACTTTTGTTTTCAAATATAAGATTGACGGCACGCAAAAGCTTTTGAAGCTTGGAGAATACCCAAAAGAAAAGTTGGCATATCTGAGAGCCGAATACCTGAAAGCGTCCTTGAGGGTAAAGGATTTGCGCCGTGGTAGTGCCGATGGAGTTGATCCTGTCGCCAAGATAAAACGAGAGAAGCTGCAACGTATTGCAGAAGCGGCAGCACAATCACAACTGTTGACAGTATCCGAATTGATAACGGAGTACATTGATAAACATGCTAAGCCGAACAAGCGAGGATGGAAGGAAGATAAGCGAATCCTTGACCATGATGCTCTTCCAGTATGGGGTAAGCGTAAGGCGGCAGATATTACCAAGAGAGATGTCGTGCTGCTTCTGGAGCGCATTGTTGAGCGCGGCAGCCCCGGCAGTGCCAATAATAATTTTAAAATCATCCGTAAGATGTTCACATTTGCCGTGGAGCGTGACATTCTCCAGCAGTCGCCATGTGTCGGCGTTAAAATGCCTGCACCGCTTATCCGCAAAGACAGGTATCTTGATGAAAACGAAATCCGCATCTTTTGGAACAACCTCGACAGCTGTCATGTTTCGGATGATGTGCGCCGTGCTCTGAAATTGATACTCCTTACAGGCCAACGTCCGGGCGAAGTTATTGGTATGCACACAGATGAAATTGATGGGACATGGTGGACGATCCCTGTCGAACGATCCAAGAACAAAAGGGCGCACCATGTGTATCTGACCGCGTCAGCATTGGAGTTGATTGGAGAACTAAAGGTGCTGGATGAAAAAACCAATGAGATGAAACCGAAGGGGTTTATTTTCCCCACTCCGCTTACCAAGAAAATTCAACATATCGAGAATACTGTACCGGCGCAGGCAATACGGCGTAATCTTGCTGTACCTGTATTGGTGAATGGCAAACCTGTTTTTGATAAGAAAGGGAATCCTATCACCGAGAACAAGCTCGGCGTTGCCGACTTTACTCCGCATGATCTCCGACGCACCTGTGCCACATTCATGTCAAAGATCGGTTTTATGGATGAGACTATTGACGCAGTATTGAACCATACTAAACAGGGTATCATCCGCACCTATAACGTGAACAGGTATGACAAAGAGATACAGCAGGCTCTTGAGTCATGGGAGCGTAAATTGAACAGCATAATCACGGGCAGCGAGAGCAAGGTGATACCGATTTCTCGTAGGGCGGCATAAAAACATTTGCATACCATACGCTAAAAGGGTATGGTAAGTTATGATATTCATTGAAACGGCATATTACACTCGGATTATTGCAGACTACCTTTCTGATGAGGAACAAGGGAAGTTGCAGGCCCACCTGATAGAATATCCTGATGATGGAGATGTTATCAAGGGTACTGGTGGCATCCGCAAAATAAGATGGGGAGCAAAAGGTAAAGGCAAGAGCGGTGGTGTTCGCGTTATTTACTACTGGCGAACATCCAGAGGGCATATTTACCTTCTGAACATATATGGAAAGAATGAAGTAAGCGACCTGACAGAAAAAGAAAAAGAACATCTCAGAAAACTGGTGGAGGTATGGAACCAATGAAAAATAAACGTAATCTCTTTGAGGAGTTAGTACAAGGTATTGAAGAGATTAACCAATGGCGTGAAGGTAAAGTTACACTGAAGACATACACCGTGGAATCAATGTCATTCCCGGAAGTTACTCCAGAAATGATCCGAGAAACTCGCGAAAACCTAAATCTTTCACGCCCAGTATTTGCCCATGAATTACATGTATCACCACGCACCCTCGAAAAGTGGGAGCAAGGTCGAACTAAGCCGAACGACCAGGCTGCTACGCTGATTATGATGGTTCGGAAATTTCCTGACACTCTGCAGCGGATGAAGCAGTTAGCAGCATAACGGCAATGAGGGCTTTGCGTGACGCTACTTTAAAAGTTGTATTCTATCACTTGTAACTGCTGGTTCAAGTAAGCCGCTACAACGGCTCACTTGAACATAGTGAAATTTTGTGACCCATTTCTTGCTGCTCAGACTTTTTATTCATTGATTTTGAATCAGTATTCATCCGGAAACAAGATCGTAGTGACCGACCTATCGCATTCCGTGATTATCCAGATGGGCGGTACGCCAACTTTTGTGTAAGCCGAGAACAATCTATAGCCATCAAGCAAGGCCAACTCATTTGTCACCCTGTCCTCATCGCAGAGATTACCCCAATCACCAGCCAGGTGTCGTTCAAGCGATAGCCTGACGTGCTGTTCAAACGTTACGTCCCTATTCATCTCGTCGTTAACTCCACGGGTAACAACTATTTTCCCTGAATTGAACTTTATCATCGTTTACTCCTTCGTCGCGCAGTCTCCTGCGGTTGTGTATGTATTTGTATTGTATGCGCATGTATTATGTGTTCATGCTGTTGCGGTAATGCGCCTCATAAGTAATCCCTCCATTATCCCGAACATGGCAGACGGAAGTTCCTGAATGGATTTGATGACCCTATGATTATCCCAGTAATTGCGAACGCTACCATCCATGATGCCTATTGCAGCGATTTCAATACCGTCCTTCAGAGCTTTTTGTGTTGCAGACCTTGTTGCGGCACCGTTATCAGGACAGCCATCGGTCAGAATCAGCAGAATCTTCCGTGGTTCTGATCTCTGTAACAGTAGAGCCCGTCCTGCCCAAATTGCATTATGAGTGGGCGTACCGTCGAACGGATAATGATTGAAGCTCTCGGATAGTGGTTTCCTGCCGAAGTCCACAAGTATATTGATTTCAGGAGTCACATTCTTGCCGCTGAACTCGGCAGAACAAACAGCAACACCTTTCAGGCCGAAGAGCGTCGTATGAAGCGCAAATGCTGCGGCGTTGGCAACCCTGTACCTGCTGCACATACTGCCGGATAAATCCAACAGCACCATGACGGCGGTATTCACCTCTACAGTTTCAACCTTCTTTCTGAAGATGCGCGGATCACCGGTTGCCATCCTGACCATACGTCCTGCAGCCAGCTTCCTACCGGAAAGCCCGTAGGAGGTCGGCTTCATCTTTATGGATTGCAGCATTCCCATCAAGCGAGCCCGCATTCTGGACGAAGCAGAAATGGCCTCCACCTCGTTCAACTTGCCATGTAATGCTCTGAGTCTCCCGATATCCGGCAACAGGGG
>CAIMXI010000423.1 GCA_903845365.1 uncultured Geobacteraceae bacterium
GACATTATGATGTGCAGAAGATTCCGAACGGGTTTAAGGTCAAAACCTTTACGCTCAATAGGTATGGTCGGTTCTGTGATTAACCCTTTGAGAACGCTCTCACCCGACTTATCCCCAGCCCAGAAGGCCTCGTCCACATAGAGTAATATACAGTCCTCAAGGTGAGCGTTGAAGTTGCCGGTAAGGTGTTTGGCATTATAAATCGACATCGAGTTCTGCCCAAAGAGGCGGCAAAGTGAATTGACGAGTTTACCCTTGCCAACTCCCTTTTTACCTTGGAGAACCAGTGCCACCTTACCAGGCTTCCAGGGTTGCTGAATCATCCGGGCAAGCCAGTTCAATACATACCGGTATAGCTTTTTATCTCCGCCGCAGATTACGAATTTAATGTGTTTGCGCATAAGCTCCCATGAGCCTTCTGCTGGTTCCACTGTAAAACCACGCCAAAGGTTGTAAATCCCCTTAATGTCTCCTTCAGGTAGCAGCAAAATCTCTTCATATCCCCTTCGATCCGGGTGCTCTAACCATGCTTTACCAAGTGGAATAGTCAGTGGATTTGAATCACGATTCAGTCCTATGGATACTTTTTTGTTACTCTGGAAATTCTTGAAATCAGTGAAGGATGACATTATTATGGTAGATCTTTTTAAAGTAATGTCATATTTCTCCCGGCAAACTACAGTTTTACTACCATTGCGAGTTACAAAATGGGTACGATTCAATTCCTCGACATAATCAGGGATACTGCTCATCGTTCCATCTACGCCGTTACAAAAATCCTTTTTGTCTCCATAACCATCAGTTAAAAGTTTGCGAGCTGCGGCTGAAAAATCACCATCATGTTCAACCGTTGCATAAGCCCAGAACAAACTGAAGGCTTTGCCACCTTCAAATGGGGCAACCTTAGGATCAGTACTATAAACATAGAAGCAATTTGAATCAGGGAAAACTACACCGGATATACCTATGCTTTTGCCTGGTCGGGTGTAGTAGGAACGCTCCTTTTTATCAGTGAAAAAATGTTTCCATCCTAACTTCACTAATAATGAATCCCATTCACCGCGACGATTGTAATCATCGCCAGGGCGATTACCTGTGAGCTTACTGACAGCTTCAACTTCCTGCGTATCGATCTTCAGCAACCTGAAGTCACCAGTGTAAATTGGTTCGCCCTCAATATGTTTGAACCGATATAATTCAACTGCATCATGTGGGCACGACGGGGTGAAGTAAAGTTGGCTTACCGTCCAGCATTTTTTATCAATATGCTCACCAAGAATTGACTCGAAATAGTCAAGCATTCGCGAGCACATGCTCTCGATGCTTTTATTAACTGGTTTATCAAAAGGAATGAGTGCACGAAATTTACCACAGTCTTCTGAGTGGCTGTATGATGTATGCATTATGCACTCAATTCCCTTCAGTTTACGTGCAAGCTGGTCGAAAGTATAAAAACCATCATCGAGATCAAGTACAAGTAGAGAGCGGCTAATCAAGTCAACTTTACTTTTTGTACCTTTCTTCGAGAAAGCACCCGGAATAATTCCTAAGCCGTCTTTTTGGGCATCAGCTAAATCCTTACGTTCGGGGTCACTCTTGCATTCAAGGTATTTCCGCAGAGTCATATCGCCGCGCTGGTCTGGCTCCTCAAACATTTCAACGAAATCATCCCAGTTGGCTGTCCTTTTAACGGGATTACTATCCGTTACATTATTAACTCTACTGTAAACAATATTAGATTCCATTGAGTCCTCCTTGATTGATAAAATATGTGAGAATAACGCGTGGATTAAGCGACCGCTTTCCAGTTCACGCGGAATTTAGTCCAAGCACTAAGGATTGAGCTTTGACGCCAAATTTCCAAAATTTCGCGCCTGCGATTGTCAAGATGCCGAAGAAACGCGGCTTGAAGCGGTTCATTGTCACTTGGTAGGTACGTCCGCGCGAATTCAACTATGTCACCGTCAGGTTGGATGATATAATGATCCTCCGTAGCCGGTATAACTCGATCCACGGATGCAGCCCAAAAAAGCTGCTGCCAAAAACTAATCCACAGCAGGATTTTGCGCGCTTCAATTGTGGCACTGTGCATGCGAACTTCGACTGTACCCTGCTTGAAAAGGGACTTGAGGTTCACGGTTACATAACGATCTGAAAATGCTTCCTCAACTTGTTTTAACGATTTCCAACTCGTGATATCTGCCTCAGAAGCAATGTAAGAGAGGGGTTTACAATACGAGTTGGGCTTTTTCAAATTGTAATTTTGCCCGTCGAAATCGGCCAATCGCGATGGAGCAACTAGAGTTCCTAAGCCAGACTCCGCTAACCGGACAAGACGCACCAAGCGGCGAAGTTCCTCAGGCGCTTGCGAATTCCAGCCGAAATGAACATGCGTCGCCGTTTCATAATTAACATCTAATCCCAACGATGGAATTACCTTGTCAAGAGCTTCGCAAACCCTATCAACTTCGAGGTAGCCATCGATACCACTCAGAATCCTGGTTGTAACTTCAAAACCGGCAGTAGAGTCATACTCCACGTTCCAAACAGTACAGTCTTTGAGAAATCCGCTCTCGACTCCCGAATAACCACCGATTGGCTCCTCTGCGACAAATTCTGTTGCCGAGCTAATGGTATTTAAAATTTCGGTTGCGATACACCACCACCCAGGATCGGAGGGCTCAATCTCGGGCATACCAGGGCACATCAACTCAAACTCAACGCCGAAGGTTTGCCCGCGCCGGAGCCAGAGCCCACGGATACTGGCAGGCAGTGATGAGTCATCTGGAATCCACATAGGGAGTCCGCTCGGATCAAATTCGTGGTGCTGATTTCTTCCATTTGACTGCCGAGCTACTTTTTCGTCAGAAATATCAAGTCCGCTTGCCCCTTTGAAATGTCTTTTGGCATTGATCATCACATCAGAATGGATTTTGATATTGTCAGTAAATTCAACAATATAGAAGTCGGATTTACCCTTTTGAGTGCGTGTCCCTCTGCCGATCATCTGTGTAAAAAGAATGTCGCTTGTCGTAGGACGGCACAAAAATATTGTTTTCACGGTTGGCAAATCTATACCGTGTGTCAGCATCTCGACGCTGATAAGAACACGTATTATCCCATCTTGAAAATCCTGCATGAACTGATTCTGCTGCTCTTCCCTAACATCGCCATGAATCGGCGCTACTGTTACTCCAAACTGCGTGAAGATCCGCGTCAGCAGATTCGCGTGCTCAATGTTGCAGGCGAAGACGAGAGTTTGGCCAAATCTGTTTGAGTGCGTGTTGTAATAGCCAGCGATCAAGTTGTTGCGATTGGCATTGACAGCAAGTTGACGAAGAGACATTGCTGTAAAATCACCGCTCGCATTTAATCCCGGTGACCATTCAACACCCGTGGTAACAGGCTCTTCAATAATAGGTCTTGCAAGCCATCCGGCATTGACGAGGTCTGGAAAAGAACGATAAAATACAACATGGAAGGCATCATTTTCGAGGGGAGTGGCAGTGAGTCCAAGAATAGAAATATTATTTTTTTTGCAAAATTCCAAAATTTTGCAACCCATTTTGCTACGCTGGCCCCAGTGATTCTCATCCCAGACCAGTAAAGTGGTGGTCAAAAAGCAATCTTTGTTTTTTAATAGTAAGTAAAGCGTGTGTAGCGTTGTGAACGCAACGCCGTTAAACTTTTCGTTCACTTTTACTCCTGAGTACGGTAGTTTATCGGCATCTCCACCGATTCGCCCAACACTCACTGTCGAATCAAGTTGCAATAATTCAATTGCAGCCTTTTTAACTAGTCTCCAGTTTTTGGTTACGAAAATGACCTGAATATCAAGAACCATGCTGCACCAACCACCGAACAATTATTTCGTTCGCTACGCGGGTTTTGCCACCACCAGTCGGGAGAACGAGGCTTACGGGTACATTTTTTTCGTGGAGCGCCTTCCAGATTACGCCAACAGCTTCTACTTGCCACCGGTGATCTGAAAAGGCCTTTTTCTTGGCTTCTTGTAAATGTTTATTCTTCCGCTCTTCCGTTTTCTTCTTAATCAATTACATTTCAAACTCTTCTTCTGTTTTCTTCCTGTTTTTCAATACTTTTTCTTTTTGC
>CAIMXI010000424.1 GCA_903845365.1 uncultured Geobacteraceae bacterium
CCTGACCTTTGCCGGCCAAAACTCTGGTAATAGCTGCGGTCAGCGTTGTCTTGCCATGGTCTACGTGACCTATGGTGCCGATGTTTACATGAGTTTTATTACGTAGAAACTTTGCTTTTGCCATGGTTAAGGCCCTCCTGATAGTTGCAATTTATTGATCCTGCATGAGTCTGTTTCGCTAAAAGTGGAGCCCACATCCGGACTCGAACCGGAGACCTCTTCCTTACCAAGGAAGTGCTCTACCTCCTGAGCTATGTGGGCACATTTTTCTGGAGCGGGAAACGGGACTCGAACCCGCGACCCTCAGCTTGGAAGGCTGACGCTCTAGCCAACTGAGCTATTCCCGCGCTATACCAGATGAAGTTTTTTTGGAAAACATCTGGTCATCTCTTACCAGTTCTTGCGACTATGCGTCTCCTGGATTCGTATGCGCCACCGTATTCCGATGATTATGTGGTGGAGGGAGGAGGATTCGAACCTCCGAAGTCTCTGACGACAGATTTACAGTCTGTTCCCTTTGGCCGCTCGGGAATCCCTCCAGGGATGATCGGGTGCAACATTTCTTTAAGTGGAGCCCCGTATCCGAATCGAACGGATCACCTGCTGATTACAAGTCAGCTGCTCTACCAGTATGAGCTAACGGGGCCGAAGCCTTTTTACTTGATGCAGAAAGAAACGGAATTTGTGTTTTTAAAGAAAAAAACTTCGAAAGTCAAGTACTAATTTACAAAAATATAGATGGCTCCTTGTAAATGGTCCATCTATTTAAAGTTGAAAGGAGCTGCCAGTGAAAAGCCGGTATCAGGTAGCCAACAGCGGTAGCAGCGCCTGCTTTGTTTTTCTCAGAGCCCCGTCTTCGATCTGCCGCACACGCTCCCGTGAAATGGAAAAATGGCTGGCGATCTCCTGAAGCGTCATAGGATCATCTGCTGTAATTCTTTGCGAAATTATATACCGCTCTTTTTCGTTCAGTTGACTGACTACGCTGGCAACTTTCTGCTGCAGACTCTGATTCTCCTGTAAGGTTGCCAACAGTTCTTCCTGATTTAGTCTGTCGTCGGCAAGAGACTCAAGAGCAGTCGCACCATCGCTTCCCGGTATTTCGGTATTGAGCGAACAGTCACCTTGCATCCGTTGCTCCATCTCAGAAAACTCCTGCTCCGAAACCATCAGCGATTCCGCTGCCGTCATGGCATCTTCAGCTTCTAAATCTGTGCCTACAAGCGCATTTCTAACCTGACGAAGTTTGAAAAAAAGCTTTCTCTGTGCCTGGGTTGTGCCGATTTTGAGCAGGCTCCAAGAGGAGATGATATGGTTCTGTATGTATGCCTTGATCCACCAGACCGCATACGAAATCAGCCGCACACCTTTGTGTGGATTAAATTTTCTGACCGCCATCATCAGCCCGATATTGCCTTCTTGTATGAGGTCAAGCATTTTAAGACCGTAGTGTCGAAACTCGTATGCAACTTTCACGACAAATCTCAGGTTGGATGTAATCAGAGTGTGGGCGGCCGCCAACTGTTTCTCCTCAAAAAATGAGACCGCATAGCGATGCTCATCTTCTTCGCTCAGCAATGGAAACTTCCTGATTTCGTTCATATAAAGCCTGAGACTATCTGTTACTACCGGAAATTGGGCTACCATATAAATCCACCTCTTTAGCTTGTTGCGTTAGCACTCTCAACAGGAGACTGCTAAAATATAGCAAATGATCCTCAAAAAATCAAGCAGTTGTTTAGCAGCCCAATTTAGATTATTGTACCTCACATACCGTTACGGAGGGTAAGCTGATGAATATACGGCTGGTGAAACTGCTTGATGCCGCAATCGGACGGATAGCGGCGTATGTTATTCCTGCACCTTCGCGCTTGCTACCTCCATCTGTAGTAACTTCGCTTCTCATCATCCGCCCTGGCGGCATTGGTGACGCGGTTCTGTTTGCCACTTCCATCCAGTCGATCAAAAATCGCTATCCGAGTAGCAAGATTACCGTTCTTGCCGAAAAACGCAACGCAGGAATTTTTTCGCTGATTGCAGGAGTGGACAAGCTGCTCTGCTACGATCATCCGCGTGAGTTTCTACAGGCGCTTGGCGGCAGTTACGATGTCGTTATCGACACCGAACAGTGGCACCATCTGTCGGCGGTGGTGGCGCGGTTTGCATCGGCACCGGTTAAGATCGGATTCGATACCAACGGGCGACGACGGATGTTCACTCATAAGATTCCCTATTCTCACGATGATTATGAGGCGTTAAGTTTTGCCAACCTTCTGGAGCCGTTGGGGATTGGAGCTGACGTGGTGGCGATGGAAGCTCCTTTACTGTTGATTCAAAACAGTACTTCTTCCAAAATTGACTACCTGCTTGAACCGCTTAATAACCAGCCATTTGTTTCAATCTTTCCCGGAGCCAGTATCCCGGTTCGACAATGGGGTGCTGAACGATTCCGACGAGTGGCAGAACAGTTATCGGCTTATGGAATCAAAATAGTCGTTGTCGGTGGAAAGGTGGATCGACTGCAAGGTGATGTTATTGCCGACGGGGAATTGGCGCTTAATCTTGCAGGAATGACTTCGTTATCAGAAACATCAGCCATCATTCAACAGAGCTCTCTGCTGTTAAGCGGCGACTCGGGAGTGCTGCATATTGCAGTTGGACTTGGTGTGCCGACGGTGTCACTGTTCGGGCCTGGCCGGGAGAAAAAATGGGCTCCACGGGGTGAACGCCATAGAGTGATCAACAACCAATTGCCCTGCTCACCATGTACCACATTCGGAAACACGCCAAAATGTCCGATAGATGGCCAATGCATGCGGGACATTACCGTTGATGAAGTGGTCAATTCCGTTACCATGCTTTTATCTATGACGAGCTGACAGGCCAACTTCATGGTCATTAGAAAGAAGTCCTACTCACCCAAATATGCCTTCCTGACTTCCGGGTTGGCCGCAAGCTCTTTCGCGTCCCCCTGCAGCACGACTTCGCCGGTCTCAAGAACATAAGCACGATTGGCGATCGAGAGCGCCATATTGGCATTCTGCTCGACCAGCATGATGGTCGTACCGCTGGCATTGATCTCCTGAATAATGGCAAAAATCTGTGCAACCAGCATTGGTGCAAGTCCCATGGACGGCTCGTCAAGCAGCAGCAGTTTCGGGCGGGACATCAGGGCTCGGCCCATGGCAAGCATCTGCTGCTCACCGCCGGAAAGAGTCTTTGCCAACTGTTTCTTCCGCTCGAGCAGACGCGGGAAACGTACGAAGACCTGATCGATCTCCTCAAGGATTGCGCTTTTGTCGTTACGAATGTAGGCCCCCATTTCAAGGTTTTCCAGGACGGACATGTTGGCAAATACCCGGCGCCCCTCAGGAACCTGAGATATCCCGCGCTTAACGATTTCGTGCGGAGGAATTGCGGTTATTTTTTCGTCGAGAAACGTAACAGTGCCGGAAAGAGTCGGGACAATGCCGGAAATCGCGTTAAGTATTGTCGTCTTGCCAGCGCCGTTGGCACCAATCAGAGCAACGATTTCGCCTTTCTTTACCTCGCAGGAGATACTTTTCAGCGCTTTGATGGCACCGTAGTTGACGTATAGCTGATCAAGCGTGAGCATCCGCAGCCCCCTTTCCGAGATACGCTTCGATAACTTTGGGGTTCTGTCTGATCTCTTCATGCACACCTTCAGCAATCTTCTCGCCGTAATCAAGCACAGCTATCCGATCCGAAATTCCCATAACGAATTTCATGTCGTGCTCAACCAGAAAAACAGTAACCCCGGTTTCCCGGATGCGCTTGATCATCGCCATTAATTCGGATTTTTCCTGTGGGTTCATCCCCGCTGCCGGTTCGTCAAGAAGAATGATTGCTGGCTTCAGTGCCAGCGCGCGAGCAATTTCAAGGCGGCGTTGTTCACCGTAGGGGAGGTTTCCGGAAAGTTCAAAAGCGCGGTAGGTGAGGTCAACCATCTGCAGGCACTCTCTGGCGAGATCAAGCAGCGCGCCCTCTTCTTTTTGCACCCAGGGGGAGAGCTTCATCAAAGCACCGGCCAGATTCCATTTCCCGCGACTATGAGCACCAATCAGTACGTTGTCGAGCACGGTCAGATCGGTGAAGAGCCGGATATTCTGAAAGGTTCGACCTATACCTGCGGCAGCGATCCTGTAGGTTGGCGTTCCGCTGACCGCTTTCCCCTTGAATGAGATGGAGCCGCTGGTCGGAGTGTAAATGCCTGTTATCAGGTTAAAGAGCGTGCTCTTTCCGGCGCCGTTCGGGCCGATGAGAGCCTGGATCGTTCCTTCTTCTACTTTCAGGTTGACGTCGTTGACAGCCACAAGGCCGCCAAAGCGGATAGTTACATTATTGAGTTCAAGTATCGCCATTGCCGGATCTCGTAAGTTCAGAATTTTTTTGTTCCATGATTATTTTGAGGCGCGGTTTCCGTCCCAGCGCACGAAGTACCATCTCTGTAAAGCTTGTGCCGCCCATCAGGCCATTAGGGCGGAAAATCATCATACAGACCAGCAAGCCGCCATATACCAGCATGCGATAGTTTGCCATGAAGCGCAAAAACTCCGGTGCGGCAGAGAGTATCGAAGCGCCGATAACGCTGCCGGCGATGCTCCCGAGGCCGCCAAGAACGACCATGCTTAGAATATCAACTGATTTAAGAAAGCCAAAATCGGATGGGTTGATGTAACCCATGAAATGAGCATAAAGAGCGCCGCCAACTCCGGCTATAAATGCACCAATGGCAAAGGACTGGACTTTGTAGCGCGTGACGTTGATTCCCATCGCTTCCGCAGCTATTTCATCACCTCTGACCGCCATGAGCGCCCTGCCAAAGCGTGAGTTATGAATGAAGGTGACACAGACAATAGTCAGCAGAACGACAATCCAGACGACTACAGGCATTGGGATTGCGGTGTTTGGAGTTGGCACGCTCAGTCCGAGAGCCTTGTTGGTTATTTCAAGATTCAGGAAAATAACCTTGACGATCTCGGCGAAACCAAGAGTGCAGATAGCCAGATAGTCACCGGTCAGGCGCAGTATAGGCAAGCCGATAAGAGCGGCAACGGCGGCGGTAATAAATCCGGTCAACAGCAGGTTGATGCTGAACGGCATACCGATTTTAATGGTAAGCACCGCACTGGTAAAGGCACCGATGCTCATAAACGCCGCGTGTCCAAGGGATAGCTGACCGGTCAGACCGGTAACGACATTAAGGCCGAGAGCCAGTATTATGCCGATGCCGATGTTGACGATGATCTGCAGGTAGTAGGGATTTACGTAACCGAGCAGATGTAGAAAAAAATCACCCATTTGATAGCTCCGAATTCGATAATCACACTTTCTTTTGAATCTTCCGTCCCAATAGACCTGTTGGTTTCACCAGCAGCACAAGGACCAGGATCGCAAACGCGATCGCATCCCGATAAGACGAAAATCCGGATGCAACGCCGGCAACTTCGGTAACACCCAGCAGCAAACCACCAAGCATGGCACCCGGAATCGAGCCGATTCCGCCGAGGACAGCAGCGGCAAAGGCCTTCAGGCCGGCCATCAGCCCCATGTTAAAGGAGACCGCGTTAAACAGGAGGCCGACGAGGACGCCTCCAGCAGCGGCCAGGGCCGAGCCGAGTGCAAATGTAAACGATATTACCATGTTGACGTTAATTCCCATCAGAGCTGCGGTGTTATAATCCTCTGAAGTAGCCCGCATAGCCTTGCCGATTTTTGTCTTATGGACAATGAACTCTAGGGAGATCATCAGAACCGCTGAAATGGCAATAATAAGAAGCTGGAGAGTTGAGATCTCTGCAGAACCGATGGTGATCTGCTTAACCGGGAAAACACCTTCCGGGTATCCCTTTGCATTGGCGCCGAATAGCATCTGCGCCAGAGTCGAAAGAAATATGGAGACGCCGATAGCTGAAATGAGAGCCGACAATCGTGAAGATTTGCGCAAGGGGCGATACGCGACCCGCTCAATAAACATACCGAGTAGCATGCAGACAACCATGGCAATCAATATGGCAACAAGGTAATTAACCTTGAGAATCGCTGTTGCAAAAAGACCTACAAAAGCGCCGACCATGAAGATCTCGCCATGGGCAAAGTTGATCAGGGTAATGATGCCGTAGACCATAGTATAACCGAGTGCAATAAGAGCATATGTGCTGCCCAGGGCGATGCCGTTTATGAGTTGCTGGAGAAACATGCTGGCTCCTCGTTGAAAAAGTAAATCTGTGACTTGAGAGGCTCAATATTTTCAAGAAACGGGGCACGATACACATTTCCGTCTGAAATATCAACAATGGATGACGTGAAACAGAGGCGACGCACAACAATAATCAAAGGTAAGATCCCGTATGCCCACAGTGTGATTTGAGGCTCCTTAATGATATCCGCGTCGTTTGGATCTACGCCGTAGGCACACCGTGATCTGTTGAACGCCAAAAACCTCACAGAA
>CAIMXI010000425.1 GCA_903845365.1 uncultured Geobacteraceae bacterium
CAACAGATCACGGTGTGCCTACGGCGTAGATCCAAACGACGCGGATATCATTAAGGAGCCTCAAATCACACTGTAGGCATACGGGATCTTACCTTTGATTATTGTTGTGCGTCGCCTCTGGCGGCAAAAAAGTTTTGTTGCACTTTAGGCAGAAACATAGTAGAAGGGTTGTTCTTTTAAAGACGGCATCTTTGCCGAAATCTCCTTGCTCCGGTTAGTACCGGGGCTCGAATCCGTGAGGAGGATTGCTAACATGAGGAAGTACGAAACAATTTTTATCCTTCAGCCTGAATTGAGCGAAGACGAAATCAAGTCTGTCACCGCAAAGGCTGAGGACGTCATCTCGTCGTATAAAGGCGACTGCCTGAGGATGGATGACTGGGGTATCAGGAAACTGGCCTACCCTATCAAGAAGTGCGCCAGGGGCCGTTATTACTATCTCCGCTTTGATGGAGAAAGTGCGCTTATCGCTGAACTAGAGCGACGTCTGAGGCTTGACGAAAAAGTGCTTCGTTACCAGAGTATCAACATTACAGACCTGCCTGAGCGCACTGCACCGGAGAAAAAAGTTGAACTTACCGATGCCGCTACGGAAGAAAACATTGAAGAGACATCCGCCGCTGAAGAAGCCGCCGAATAATTTACTGGAGGAGATATACTCATGAGTGACGAAAGACCAGCAACTACATCATATCAACGTCCCGCTAGTGCCGGCCAGCGCCCAGCAGGCGGACAGGGTCAGCGCCCTGCAGCCGGCGGCCTTGGCGGTCCCGGCGGAGCACGCAAGAGGCGACCGTTTCAGCGACGTAAAGTATGTCGCTTTTGCGCTGAAAAAAACCTGACTATAGATTACAAAGAGCCGCGTACACTCCGTTTTTTCATTACAGAACGCGGCAAAATCGTTCCTCGCAGAATTTCAGGGAACTGTGCGGCACATCAGCGGCATATTACCGAGGCGATTAAGCGGGCTCGCAATATTGCACTTCTGCCGATCGCAGCAAACCACGCTGTCAACTGACAGAAATTGAATGAACTTTAGATCACCTGCCGACCACTACCTTTATGTACGCATTAAAGCGTCCATTCTTGGAGTGGTCGGTTCGTTTGTTTTATTTGCGGCCTATCTGGCAGTGCCGCCTCTCGGGATTTTTTCCGGGATATTGGCTCCGTTTCCTGCGTCATACAATCGCCTGATTCATGGCCGCTTGTCTTCTCTGATTATCACACTTGGTTCAACCACGATAATCTCTGCACTGTTTGGAGTTTTTGCCGGGGCTCTCTATATTGGCATGTGCGGCATGATAGGCTTGCTAATGCCTGAGCTACTGTTACGGGGCATTGGTGGGAGTCGGGTGCTTTTTTGGACGACAGCAGCAAATCTGCTGATTTGTTTCACCGGAATTATTGTTTACAGCTCTGTTTCCGGCGTTAATCTACAGCAGCTTATTTCAACCGAAATATCCGGCAGCTTGAAACAGGCTGTCGCGTTGTACGAAAAAGGTGGCGTAACGGGAGAAGAGCTGGAACTTCTCAAGAGTTCCATGGTTGTAGCTTCTGATTTACTGAAGCGCCTTTACCCGGCTCTTATCACGGTAATGCTCATTCTGATTGCCGGATGCAACCTGCTACTGCTAAAGAAGACCACTGCCAATACCTCTGTAACTCTGAATATTGGCGATTTTGCCACGTTCAGGAATCCTGATCTGCTCGTGTGGCTTCTGATAGCGTGCGGTTTTACTCTGTTGTTGCCGCTGTCGCTTATTACAACCCCGGCTCTCAATATTTTATTGATTATCACCCTGTTGTATTTTTTTCAGGGAATGTCTGTCGTCTCGGCATTGATCAAAAAATATTCCGTACCCGCACTGCTTCGTATTTTTTTGTACACAATGCTGATAATTCAGCCATACCTGCTGGCACTCGTTGCCGGAATTGGCATTTTTGATCTCTGGGTTGATTTTAGAACCCCAAAAACACAGGAAAACCTGTAACTATTTAATCAGGCTCGAAAGGAGAAGAACAAATGAAAGTCATTCTGAATGAGAACATTGAAACGCTGGGGCACATCGGTGACATTGTAAAGGTAGCCCCCGGCTACGCCCGCAACTATCTGCTCCCCAAGAAACTGGCCATCGCTGCCACAGACAGCAATGCCAAGGCTCTTGAACACGCAAAACGACAGATGACCTACAAAAAGAACAAAACGCTTGAGTCCGCAAAGAATCTCGGAGCGAAACTGGAAGCCCTGTCGATAGTACTTACCCACAAAGCTGGCGAAGAGGGTAAACTGTTCGGCTCAGTTACCAATATGGACATAGCGAACTATTTGAAGGCCAATGGCTTTGATATCGATCGTAAAAGCATAATTCTTACCGATGCTATCAAGCACACCGGCGAGTTTTCGGCTACTTTGAAGATTCATCCAGAAGTAACTGCGACACTGAAGGTCGTTGTCACCGCTGCATAATATTTTATCTGCCAGGTAACAAGAGAGCCCATAGATTCTACATCTATGGGCTCTCTTTAATTTAGCTCATCGGAAAAAGTAACAACATAATTCCTGTTTCACACAATCGGTTTTGCCGATATTCCCCAATTTTCCAATTCAGTCAGTACTTTGGCGATAACTGTATCAAGTTGAGCTGCGACTTCCGGGGTCAGCCCGATTTCCATCTCGATTGATCCCGGCTGCACTCCAATCAAAACCATCTCTTGTGGCGAATGCCCCATTAATTCTGAAACGGCCAGAAGATCTTTTAGTCCCATCTGGTGCGGCGAAACCTTGGTTTCCAGGGCTATAGGCAACTCCTGCCCGTACAGCCGGATACACGTTCCGGCTTTTTCCCCTGTTTCAACGGCATCAACAAGAACAAGATTAGTTATATTTTCCAGCTTGGGAAGCAAATCCAACCCGAGCGTACCACCATCCATAATCTCTACATTGTCAGGGAACCGGTAACTCTGCTGTAGTTTTTGAGCTACAATGACACCAAAGCCGTCGTCACCCATAACAAGATTTCCGATCCCGAGAACCAGAACCGATATGTGTGGCGGCATTGATGACACGGTGGCCTTATTCGCGAACAAACGTGTCCATATCAGACTCATGAACCATTCCCATCAAACGGGCATACTCCGACTCAATCATTTCATAGTGGTGCAGAGTTTCATTGGCATTTGTCTCATAGACAGCCTTGATTGCAGGATCATCGATCTTTGCAGCCGTTGCTCTCAGCACTTCTTCAAGATTTTTTTCTTTCTCCATAGCCAGTTCTAACGCTTTCTTTTCGGTAAAGTCCTCAGATATTGAACGGTTAATAGTAACCATCCAGCTCGATTCATTGTCAGAAGGCGCATTCATAAACTCATCGAACGATGGAATGTCACCACCTGTATAAATCTTATAAAATTGAGCTGCATGTTCACGCTCCTCTTTGGCAAGAATCTCAAAAGCACGGCGCGCATCGCCATCTTTCATCTGTTTGGCACCTAGCTGATAAAAATTCATGGCATTCTTTTCTGTCTGGAGAGAACGTTTAATCGCTTCTTGAATATCGATACTCATTGTATACTATCCTCCTAAAAATTTGATGCGGGACGATACCACACCCGGCTTTTTTGTCAAGCTATTGCTTTTTTGTGCAGAGGCGACGCACAACAATAATCAAAGGTAAGATCCCGTATGCCCACAGTGTGATTTGAGGCTCCTTAATGATATCCGCGTCGTTTGGATCTACGCCGTAGGCACACCGTGATCTGTTGAACGCCAAAAACCTCACAGAA
>CAIMXI010000426.1 GCA_903845365.1 uncultured Geobacteraceae bacterium
CCATCATCAAGCACGCCGTGGTGGGCAATTACATTAGCCGTGTAACCGGACATGAACAGGCATTTCAGCTCCGGAAATTTTAATTGAAGTTGCTTTGCGAGATCCCGCCCATTCATATCCGGCATGATGACGTCGGTTATCAGCAGACTAATTCTGCCGTCATGCTCTTCAGCCATCCTTATCGCTTCAGAAGGTCTGGTAGCCGAAAGCAGGGTGTATCCCTGACCTGAAAGAATCATGGTGATAATTTCAACGATTGACGGCTCGTCTTCCACCAGCAGAATGGACTCGCTGCCTTTCGGGATAAGAGCTTGCGTAACAGCCGCAGCAGCCTTCTCCTTCTCGCCTTGATACCTGGGGAGATAAATCGAGAATGAAGTGCCGGAACTTGGCTCGCTGTAAACATTAATAAAGCCGTTGTTCTGCTTGACAATGCCATAGACCGTGGCAAGGCCGAGACCTGTCCCCTCTCCAATCCCCTTGGTTGTGAAGAAAGGCTCAAAGATGTTGGAAAGAGTTTCCTTGTCCATGCCGCTACCATTGTCGCTGACAGTCAGCCTGATATATTCGCCTGCAATATATCCCGTATGCTGGGCACAGTAGTCATCTCCCAGATATTTATTCACCGTTTCGATGGTGATCTTCCCGATGCCGGAAATCGCATCGCGGGCATTAACGCAGAGGTTGGCGAGTATCTGGTCTATCTGGGAGGTATCCATGTTGATCAGCCAGAGATTTGATGCGGGATGCCAGTTGAGCTGAATATCTTCGCCAATCAGTCGCTTCAGCATCTTGAGCATACCCTCAACGGTTTCGTTCAGATCTAGAATTTGGGGGGCGATGGTCTGCTTTCTGGCAAAAGCCAGAAGCTGGCGGGTTAGGTCTGCAGAACGCTCGGCAGCGTTACGGATCTGCAAAAGATTGGCATGAAGCCGATCGGGCTCGTTCGTACGCATAAGCGCGAGCTCTGCATGCCCCATGATGACACTCAGCATATTGTTAAAATCATGGGCGATACCACCCGCCAGTCTCCCAACCGACTCCATCTTTTGCGACTGCAGAAGCTGTTTTTCGAGTTTGACCTTCTCTTCTTCAATCTGCAACCGGTGGGTGATATCCGTCATTGTGACAACTGCGCCAAGTATATTGCCGTTTACTTTGATTGGATAGGAAGAGTACTCAGCGGGAAATGATGAGCCATCTTTGCGCCAAAGCACTTCACTGGAAATACGGCAACCCTCTCCAGTCAGCTTGGCAAGCGAAATTGGACAGATTTCCTCCGGATATGGCCGACCGTCAGTATAGCTGTGGTGAATCAGGCTGTGCATGTTTTGGCCGATGCATTCATCAAGCTGATAACCGAGATTATCTAGGCCAGCCTTATTCATAAAGGTGCAATCGCCATTCATGTCTATGCCGTAAATTCCCTGATCGGTGGCTTCAAGTAATCGGCTGATATGGTCTCTGCTCTCCTTTAGCTCATCTTCCGCCAGCTTTCTCTCGGTTATGTCAGTAGCAGAACCAAAAAGGATCAGCTCACCATCGTTTACTCCTGCAGTACAGACACTGGTCTCTGCTATCCAGCGTATATTCCCCTCCTTGGTGGTCATTCTGAACTCTATGTTTTTACGGTCTCCAGGCGTGAGGCTGAAGAGATAAGCCATGACTTCCTCCCTGTCATCAGGATGAACAACCGGTAGCCAGCACCCTTTGGCAAAAATTTCCTCTTCAGA
>CAIMXI010000427.1 GCA_903845365.1 uncultured Geobacteraceae bacterium
CCCCTCTGCTAATTGTCGATGATACTTTTGGAGCATTCTGTGGGCTGCTTTAAGCTTGAACGGTTCGAGCGATGCTACGCCTCCAGATTCAAACGCTGCAGCCCACTCTTTTCCATGAGGTGAGTCGTACTTATTGAACCCATGACCATCGCGCTGGTGAGCATGATCACAGCGCCGGGACAGAAAGTTCAATGCCTCTCTAATGCGTGTGCGAGCAGGTTCATTGGGCAAACATACAGGTATGTAATCACTTGCGTTCTGAGACATTACGGCACCGTATCATTGTTGGTTGTTTTACATATATTTAACAATTGCCTCATAAGGAACAAGCGGGTCTGGCCAGACGAACAGAGAAACGCAACCAGAATCAGCACAGTAGCCAGGATGGTCGTCAATGAGTACGTCTATGCCATGCTCTTTGATGATCACGGACTTGCAGCGCTCGCCATATCTCTCAAAATCAGCGCATAGAATCTTTTCTGGCGAAAAGCTGTACCCGTACCTATTGAGTTGTTCCTGTGCGACCTGCTTATCCGGAATGTCGGTCAACACGAATACCTCCGCTCCTCCATCATGGAGGGCCGAGATTATCGGGAGAAAGACGGTCGGATATTTTCCAAGGACGCCTCCGATATCGAACGCCAATTTCATTATTGCTCCTGTGAGCAAACTATATGCCATGCTCTTTGATTAACACTGACTTGCAGCGCTCGCCATATCTCTCAAACTCAGCATTTAAAACAATTTCTGGTGCAAAGTTGTAACCTTACCTATTAAGCTGTTTTGCGATACTCTCTTACCCGGAATGTCAGTTATCACAAAGACCTCTGCTCCTCCTTTTTGGAGGGCTGAGATCATCGAAGTGAAAATACCGGGATATTTTCCGAGAACGCCTCCTATATCGAAGGAATGCCTTCTTAATTTTCATGTCTGGGTAGCTAATAATATCTCGCAGTTTTTCTCTGGCCATATCGAGGGTGATAGCAATATTTTGTATGCGGCTGCATGCCGCAAGAAGTATGAGCATCCCTTCAAGTTCGCGAATGTGGCGCGTTTTGATGGCTGCGAGAAAACTTATGACATCAGAGGGAATTGAAATTCCCATTACGTCTACTTTTTTCTGGATGATATAGAGTTTTGTCTTAAGATCAGGAGTCTTTATCTCGGCTGTCAGTCCCCATAAAAACAATGAACGCAGCCCTTTATCAAAGTCTGGAATCTTATTTGGGTGCATTCTTGCACCTATTACTATTTGTTTCTTTGCTTCGTACAGAGCTTTAATTGTGTTAAGAAGCTCTTCCTGAGTGCCGGTTTTTCCCGAAAGGAACCCGATTTCGTCGATCAAAAAAACATCAACGTTTCGATGCAGTTTTCTAAAAGTGTCCATATCTTTGGATCGCAAATGGTCCACCAAATTGTGCATAAATTTTTCAGCAGAACAGTAGCAGACGAGCAACTCAGGTGAGGATTTCTGAATAGAGTGTCCTATGGCGTTAAGAAGGTGGGTTGTACCTTGAGCAACGTCACCGTAAATGAAAAGCGGGTTGTAGACATTTGCGGGATTGTCGGCAGCTGCTTTGGCTGCTTCGTAAGCCAGTCGGTTTGAATCGCCTACGACAAAATGGTCAAAGGTGTATTTGGAGTTGAGAGGACTAAAAATGGATTCGTATTCAGGTGTAGTTTGATCGGCTTTCTGCTTAATGTGCATTATGGTCATAATTATTTCCCTCCGTTTGTAGTTCTATCCTAATGCTCTTTGCGGGTGCCATTTTCAGACACCATGATTTCAAGCTATTTCACACCAAACTGCATCTTCACAAAAACTGTGATGCTCCCATCCTTCGTTTACTTGAGCTGAACAGGTAAAATGCTCGAAAACAGTTTCAAAGCGATGATGAGACTTCGGGTGGCAGCACAGACCCCAATCAGCGTTGAAAGGAGCATAGAACGAGCATCCACCGCACTGCAAACCGGTTTCGTATTTCCGCCGTGCGTAGTAGTCTACAGGCCATTTTTCCTGA
>CAIMXI010000428.1 GCA_903845365.1 uncultured Geobacteraceae bacterium
GAATGGATAGTTGGTGTTCTCCCTAATCTCGCTCCCGGCAATGGTAAAACCGCGCTCACCAGAGCGTTCGTCAGCCGCAATCCGCTCGTCAAGCGGAAAGTTTTCGAAAATCAGAATATGATCCAAAAGAGCCTGTTTGAGTGCGCTTTCTGCCTGAATGTCGGCCAGGGAACACCAATGGTGACTGGAGGAAGCCAGCGAATCCCTCTGTAGCGCCGTCAGCAGTTCTGTAAATATCTCTGACCTGTTGAGTATGATTCTAACCGGCACCGCATTGATGAAAAGTCCCACCATCTCTTCGATACCGGGCAACTCATCAGGCCTGCCCGAAACCGTAGCGGCAAAGACCGCTTCATCGACTCCATTCAGGCGACAGAGAAGTACACCCCACACAGCCTGTATCAACACGTTCTGAGTTACGCCATTTTCGGCTGCAAGTGCAGCCATTGCCCCGCTCTTCCGGCTGTCAATCCGGAAAACCAGGTTTCCCCGCTTATTGATCCCTCCCCCTTCAAGAGAAAGGTCAGGAGGGGGATGAGGTTCGTTGCGGAGAGTAAAACTGGGAATCCCGGCTGTGTTGGAATATCCTTTCAGATAATTCTGCCAGAAGCGGCGGGATGCCCCTTGATCCTGTTTTCCAATCCAGGTGATGTACCCGGAAAATGGAGCCGGCTCCGGAAGGGTATGCCTCCTCCCCTGTTTGAGATCCGCGTAGATTTCCAGCAGCTCCCCCTGTAAAATCCCCGCCGACCAGCCGTCAAGAATAATATGGTGATGACACCAGACTACCTCCGCCTCATCGTCGGCAAGCGATATCACCTTCACACGCGTCAGAGGATCCCTGGCAAGATTGAACGGAGTGGATCTGTCCTGTTCCTTGATGACATTGATCCGCAACTCCGCCGCACCCGGCTCAAGTTCGCGCAGGTCAACCGTGCTGAAATCAACGCGCCACTGTTTCAAAACTATCTGCAGCGGCCTAGGAACATCCTTATGAACAAAAATGGTTCTCAGGACATCGTGTCGTCTGACCAACTCATCCCAGGTCGCACGGAAGAGATTTAAGTCGATCACCCCGGCAATACGGTATGAAAGCTGCTCAATATAGGCTCCGCCGGCGTCATGGAGCGCATGGAAGAGCATACCCTCCTGCATGGGTGAAAGCGGATAGATGTTCTTGACGTCTGCTTTTGCAATCATGATGACACTGTTTACTCCATTTACTTTTTAGCCTCACATGCCGTACGTTCAAACGGGATGTTGGGCTCAATTCTCAGTGCCAGGTTGATATCGGTCTGAGCCTTTTCCCACTGGATATCATCGGTTCTAGCAAGGCAGCGGAGATATTTCAGGACGTCGGGATTATAGAAAATGGCGCCAGCCAGGCTTATCTGAACTTCCGGAGTGAACTCACTGCCCGCCTCCACTTTTACCTTGTCAGCGATTTTCTCAGCCAGAAGAAACTCAAGATAATTGACAAAATTATTGCCATCGATACTGAATTTCTGGCGGCTGAACAGCGCTCCCAGTGCGCTTCTCATCGGATCGTTGGCCAGCTTTCCGATGATTGGCGGCAGGACTCCACCCGGATTTTTGAATATCTGCTGCTTGGAAATTTCGCCCCGGTTGACCTTCTCAAGTACTTCCGGCGGAAGATACATGTTGTTGTCCTTCAAAAGGGTATCGACAAAATCATTCCATGAGCTTTTCGAGAAATCCCCCTCTATCTTTACCCGGATCTTCGCACGCTTCATGCAGGCCTCCACGCCTTCCGACGATTTTGCGTTTTCGCATTTTTCAGCGGCAGTA
>CAIMXI010000429.1 GCA_903845365.1 uncultured Geobacteraceae bacterium
GTAAATCATTCGACATCCTTACAACTCGTTGATATTGCAAGGATTATATATCACATAACCAATAAAAACGCAAGCAGAATATGCGATGTTTTGTAATTAATTCAGCAACTTAACTAACAGATAGCTTTTGCGAAGGCATCAAAATTAAGGTAAAAGTAGATCCCAACGCAAAGCAAATTGAAAGGCCCACATTGAACGCTCAAAGCTCATTCGAAACCCAGTATTATTTCTAAGTTATCACATATACGAAAGAGATATTTATGCCCCACGCAGATTTGCTTGAAATATCTGAAAAATCTACCATTCTGGTTGTTGATGATACTCCGGAAAACTTATAGCTTATATCAGCGCTGCTTAAGGACATCTACAAGGTCAAGGTTGCCAACAGCGGCGAAAAGGCGCTGAGTTACGCGCAGGGTAAGGACAAGCCGGATCTGATCCTTCTTGATATCATAATGCCGAGGTTATCCGGGTATGATGTAATGACCCAGCTCATGTCAAATCCTGACACGCGGGAAATTCCTGTGATATTCCTTACCGGTTGTACCGACAAGGAGGATGAAGCAAAGGGTTTGGCAATGGGGGCTCGTGACTATATTACCAAGCCGATCAATCCGGCGCTGGTACTGGCCCGCGTCCAAAACCAGATAGAGCTGCACAAGCGTCAGGAGGTGTTGAAATCACTCTCGAACAAACTATCACGGTACTTGTCGCCACAGGTGTACCGTTCGATTTTTGAAGGTAAACAGGAAGCTGAAGTCAGCGCCAAACGCAAAAAACTGACGATCTTCTTTTCGGACATTAAGGATTTTACTGAATCGACCGAGAATCTCCAACCCGAGGATTTGACCTATCTCCTTAATAAATATTTTTCCGAAATGTCGTCAATCGCCGAGGAGTATGGAGCAACAATCGATAAATATGTCGGAGATGCGATGCTGATGTTTTTTGGCGATCCTCAGAGCAAGGGTGTCAAGGATGATGCATTGCAGTGTGTGCGTATGGCGGTGGCCATGCAGCTCCGTATGCGCCAATTACAGGAACTGTGGCGTAAAAAGGGGTACGAACGGCCATTTCGGATGAGGATCGGGATAAATACCGGCTATTGTAACGTCGGAAATTTTGGTAGCGTGCAACGGTTGGATTATACCGTGATCGGCGGTGAGGTGAACCTTGCCGCGCGACTGGAACAGAATGGTGAACCGGATGGCGTTATGATGAGTTATGAGACGTACGCCCTGGTTCAGGATGAGTTTATTGCTGAGGAGCGGGCACCACTTCGCGCCAAAGGTATTGCCCGCGAAATTCGCTGTTTTTCCCTGTTGCATATGGACGAACCAGTCACCACAGAGCATGCGATGCTCCAGAAAATATATCCGGGGCTGAAACTTTCTCTGAATCCCGATCTCATCACCGGTGCTAACGCTGATCAGATCTTGTCAGATCTTGGGGAGGCGATCAAGATGGTACAAACAGTTATGACACAAAAGAGCACTTCGGGGGGGCAATGACCTATAGTACTGATCGTGGACGACATCCCGGAGAATATTGATGTTCCGAAATACCAGTTGTTCATTTAAAACCCAAATCACTTTCATATCCACAACCTCTAAACCAATTATGAAGACTACACTCGAATCCGGAGAGAATCTTAAGATATCTGGATTCGGAAATTTTGTTGTTAAACAGAAGGCAGATCGTCGTGGTCGCAACCCTCAGACTGGTGAAACCCTTACCATAAAGGCGAGGCGCGTTCTTACGTTTAAACCAAGTGCCCTGCTCAGGGATGCAATAAATAAGTAACTAGCGGTCAAATAGTCGCGGAAACGGCATAGACCTTTAGCTGAAGTCTCGTGCCGGTAAGTGATCAAGGATGGTTGACTTTACTTGTCCATGCCGCAGATGCCGGTCATAAGGCCGCTGACTTCCTCATAAGCAAGTTAGTCATCATCTTTCCAGTAGGCTCTCGCTGGACGCAAAGCAAAGAGCAAGGCAACGATTACCACAACCCAGGTATTCTTCAC
>CAIMXI010000430.1 GCA_903845365.1 uncultured Geobacteraceae bacterium
CAGGAATCCTTCAAAAAGCTGGCGATTTATTGAGTTGTCGTCGACGACCAGCACCGAAATTCCTTCGAGGCTTCGGGTTGCAGGTGCGATGTCGATTATGTCACTCTGCAGGCCGAAGCGGGCGGTGAAGCTGAAACAGCTACCCTCTCCGGGAGTGCTGTCAACGGTGATATCTCCACCCATGAGGTCAACCAGTTTTTTGGAAATTGCTAGTCCGAGGCCGGTTCCGCCGAACTGTTTGGTGGTGGAGGCATCGCCCTGCTCAAAGGCTTCAAAGATGCGACCCTGTTGTTCGGGAGTTATGCCGATGCCTTTGTCGGTTACGTCGAATCTGAGCAGTACAGTTTGCTGTGCAAGATTTAACTGGCTAATGACGATGCTAATGTCACCGGTTTCAGTGAATTTGATGGCATTGCCGACAAGGTTGATCAGGATTTGCCTAAGTCTGCCGGGGTCGCCGATAAGTGCGTCAGGTACTTCCTGTTCGACATTAAATACTATTTCGAGCCCTTTTTGGTTGGCTCGGGCGGAAAGAGTCCGCAGGGTCTGGCCTACCATACTGCGTAGGAGGAAGGGTGATTCTTCCAGGTCGATGCGGCCAACTTCGATTTTTGAGAAGTCCAGGAGGTCGTTGATGATCGAAAGCAGGTTGTCACCTGAAGTTTTTACTGAACGGACGTAGGTGCTCTGTTCACGGCTTAATTCGGTATCCATTACGAGGTCAATCATTCCGATGATACCGTTCATGGGGGTGCGGATCTCGTGACTCATATTGGCAAGAAATTCGCTTTTGGCACGGCTGGCGGCTTCTGCTTTCTCTTTGGCAGCCTGGAGCAGAATGTTCTGCTCTGCGATAGCCTTTTCCCGGATGTTTGTCTCTTCCAGGCGGGTGCTGAGAGCGGCATTGCGGATGCTGCTTCTGGTTATCACAATAGCGCCGATGAGTATCAGCAGACCGATGCCACCGGTTACTAGCAGAAGGCGCATCGGAGAATCCTCGTCCACTTCTTTTGCGGGAATGAAGGCGACCAGTGCGAACGGGGTCTTGTCAATGGAAATTCTGAATGCCGTCATCTCCAGTGATTCATTGCCCGGCTTTGGCACCAGAAAGTGGATCGGGAGCCGTTCACTCAGGTTAGATGCCAACGGCAGGCGTTCGTGGCTAACAAGCTGGTCAGACTCTTTGGATGTGTAGAGATAGTTTTTTTCGAACAGGAGGGCGACCGAATTCTTGCCGTTATCACCTCTGGCAAGGAAATGGTTGTGAATGTCAGAAGGTGACAGCCAGGCCAGGATGTAACCGATTCTCTTCTCTTTGAAGATGTATGGCTTCGATATGATTATACTGGCGGTTTCGTCCCTTCCTTCGGCAAAAAAAGTGATTTTAGGAGCATTTTTGCCGGTATAGCTGTTCCAGTCCCGTTCCTCTCCCTTGCGGATAACAATGCTTTCATTGTGAATATCAATCAGCTTATGACCGGAACTATCAAGGAATACGACCCGCTTGTAGATATTAACATCACCCAGACGTTTCTTTTTATGGAAGACAGTAAACACTGCCTTGGCCTCATCCAAACTGGCTGCCAAACCATACTCCATCGACATTCCAAGGGCCAGGTTTTCAAAATAGGCCGAGAGTTCCCGATTGGCCGCCAGTTCCTGCAGGTCATTTACCCGTTCGGAAAAAAAATAGCTCAAAGATTGGGAGCGTTTGTCAGCATCTTCAAGTAACCTGGCACGACTGGAATTTTGCAGTTCGCTCCGTGAACGATAGAGGTCAGTCAGCAGAAATCCAAGATATGTAACCAGGGAAAGACCAAGTAGAAGAGGAGCAATGCGCTGTATGCCATGGTATAGTTTTGACATAGAAAGTAGTATGGACAAGGCAAGGGGGACGTTATTTAATAACGCCCCCTCGGTATTTAGATTATTTCATGCCTTTGAAAAATTCGGGGAAGTAGGTTTTTGCCGTCGGATAGTATTTGTTGATGAGCTTAAGGTATGTGCCATCGCTCTGAGCTTTTTTGATAAAAAGATTATATGCTTCCAGCAGTTTTGGGGAATCCTTCGAGAAGCCGGCCGCCATCTGCTGCTTATCCGAAACCGGCCCGATGATTTTGATCTTCCCTTTCCATTTATCCAAAGCTACAAGAGCATCCGGAACATCAAGGATAGTCATTTCTGCTTCCTTCTTCAGCATGGCCGGAGCGATTTCGTTTAATTTGCCCCTGAAAGCAACAATGTTGGCTCCGGTATCAGAAAGTTTATAGAGCGCGGGGTCAAGACAGGTTTTTTCCAGTGTAAGTACACTGCGACCTTTCATCAGAGCCTTGGTTGCCTCGATATCTTTTTCAATGTTCTTTGTCGGCTTGATCGGCTTGATTGACGAATCGCTCCTCACCACCAGCCAAATCTGGTTGGGAAATGTCGCGGTTGAGAAGTTGACGATCTGCTGACGCCAGGGGATGATGGTAAAGCCGTTGGCAATAATATCGCCTCTAACTGGAGCATCTTCAAGCAACTCCGCCTTGCCGTTGACAACTTTCACTTTTTTGCCGATAAGATCCTGAACAAGCGGCCCCCAATCGCTCTCGACAAATTCATATTTGACACCCAGCGACTTGGCAAAGAGTGTCGTAAGTTCCGCTTCCATTCCGTCACCGGAACCGGTATTGAAGTTGGCATATGGAAGGCCGATGTGGCGGAGCACCCCCCGTGCCTTTACATCGTCCAAATCTCCTGCCATCGCAGCCGTTGTTACTATAACAGTTGCCAGAAATCCTGCTGCCGTCATGATCAATCGCTTCATCTTTACACCCCTCCTGAAGTTATTGTATGCATCCTTTATCGCACGTTTCTAGCAACCATGCTACATAAATTCAAAGGAATATTTGTGGGATGGCCATGCTGTCTGCTTAAATAATAAGCGGCTATACGTTCTCCTGAAAAGTAGCTCTGGACGCCTTGAATCCATCGGTATTTATGTTAGCCAATTGCGCCACAATTCTGACATTTATATTTACCCCAGTAAAACAAAAGGAATATCAATCCGGGAAGGTAACCAAGGACGAAACCTGTAATGACAATAATTTTAGGTATAATATAGTTAGAAATCCAAGTCTTCATTTCCCCTTCTTGCCCACAAACAAGACATTTGCGAACGCAACAGCTATTTTCATCGTCTTCATAATTGTTACTAGCATGAGATTGTTCATCTGGCCTGGTGTAATTTTTCCAAGAAGAAAAGGCTATAGAGCCTGCTACTAAGACAAAAATAATAATCACAATTTCCATTTTGGATATTTCCTTTTGATTGTAACTTGTTACGGCACGATATTCACTTCTGAACTTAACACTATTCTACATCTATATTTTTCACACCATTCGGACGCCAGCTCGGTGGAATTACGTGAGACCCTGCTTTCTCTTTGCCTGGTAAGAGAGTTCCATACGTCACAGACATCCTTCCGAAGCGATCATTTATACTATCCATAGCCTGAGTGGCAAAAAGTTTTTTGCGCTCATCCTCGAAGAGTGGCAACTGCTCAGCCTGGTGCTTTAGGTTACTCAGGCTGATACCAAGAAGTCTGACCGGCTGACGTAGATGAGCTAGCACTGCTTCAGAATCTGGATCTTACGCTTGATATTAGGAAGCAGTTCAAGGGGAGTAGATGACAAAGCACAAATATCAAACGGTACATTATTCTGCGCTTGACTACACCTTATTGGCCTTCAACTCTTTCA
>CAIMXI010000431.1 GCA_903845365.1 uncultured Geobacteraceae bacterium
GAATCTTAATACAATCGGCTTGATCTTGGAGGGTGGCAGCATTGAGAGTGATGGCTTAGGGACGATCCTGACCACTTCTGAATGCCTGCTGTCGCCGAACCGCAACCCACAGCTGAACCGGAGCGAGATTGAACAGGCGCTTTCCTCACTCGTCGGAGCAAAACGGGTACTCTGGCTCGAAAACGGTTATCTGGCAGGTGATGACACTGACTCGCATATCGATACACTGGCTCGTATATGCCCGAACAACACCATCGTCTATCAGGCGTGCGACCATCCGATCGATGAGCATTTTGAACCGTTGAAAATGATGGAAAGAGAACTGCAAACGTTCAGAACGCCTGACGGCTTTCCATATCGTCTGATCCCCCTACCCTGGCCCAAGGCGCGTTTTGACGAGCAGGCTCACAGGCTCCCTGCGACGTACGCCAATTTCCTGATTATCAACGGTGCGGTGCTGGTGCCGACATATCGTGATCCTGAGCATGATGCCGCTGCTATTGACTCTGTTACACAGGTCTTTCCGGGACGGGAAATAATCGGCATAGATTGCCTGCCACTACTTGAACAGCATGGTTCTCTCCACTGTGTGACCATGCAGCTACCTGAGGGGGTTCTGGCATGACAATGCTCAAAGTTGCATTAATTCAGCAACGCTGCGGTGACAATCGTGACGAGAATCTTATAAAAACTGCGCAGATGATCCGCCAGGCTGCAGCGTCCGGTGCTGAGCTTATGGTGCTGCAGGAGCTGCATACCTCCACCTATTTCTGTCAGGTTGAGTCCCCTACCCTGTTTGATCTGGCCGAATCGATCCCCGGTACTTCAACAGATACCTTGGGAAAATTGGCTGCCGAACTGGGTGTGGTTATCGTGGCATCTCTATTTGAGCGCCGCGCCGCCGGGCTGTATCACAATACGGCGGTCGTGCTGGAGAAAGATGGCTCTATTGCCGGAATATATCGTAAAATGCACATTCCGGATGATCCCGGTTTTTACGAAAAATTTTATTTTACCCTAGGTGATCTCGGTTTCAATCCGATTAAAACCTCTGTCGGCACACTTGGTATTCTTGTCTGCTGGGATCAATGGTACCCGGAAGCGGCCCGGATGATGGCGCTAGCTGGGGCGGATCTGCTGATCTATCCGACCGCCATCGGCTGGGATCGGCTTGATACTGCTGAGGAACAATTGCGGCAGCATGACGCCTGGTTTACTGTGCAGCGAGGTCACGCAATCGCCAACGGTCTTCCGCTTCTGGCGGTAAACCGTGTCGGTTTCGAGTGCTCAACGGAACAGCCTGATGTCGGCATTCAGTTCTGGGGCGGCAGTTTTGCCGTGGGGGCGCAAGGAGAAGTACTGACGAAGGCATCACATGAAAATGAAGAAGTTATCGTGGTAGAGATTGATTATGCAAGGAGTGAGCAGGTACGCCGCATCTGGCCTTTCCTGCGTGACCGGCGGATTGATGCATATAGCGAAATTTTGAAGCGATTCAGGGATTAAAGTTGTGATGAATAGATGAGTATGCGGTATAGTGTCAAAATTTCAGCTTGCAGAGGGGGGTAATATGTCATTTAACGGTAACCTTGAACATTTTCCGTTGGTGGATGTCATTCAACTGTTACATATGTCCAGTAAGAGTGGCGTCTTGTATTTAAGAAGCACGAAGGGTGAAAGTCAGCTTGTTTTTCGCGAAGGATTTTTTGTCGGAGCAAATCACCTGGAGAACAGTTGTCGCGTCGGTAAAGTGCTTCTAGATATGAATGCGATTACCAAAGAGGCGCTGGATCAGGCTCTTACAGAGCAGAAAAATGCCGGAAAAGAGCGCAAACCTCTGGTGGCTTCCTTGATTGAACAGGGTATTATTGACAAGGAGACCGCCTTCAAGGGTCTTGAAACACTGATTGAAATGACTATTGTCGAGGTCTTGACCTGGGAAAAGGGCACTTTTTCTCTCGATGTTGCAAAAGAATATGTATCGGACGAATATCGCTATTTCCCGGAAAAGCTCAATCGGGAATTTTTGTTAAATGCCCAGGGAATTCTAATGGATTCTCTACGCATTTATGATGAAAAAATGCGAGACGGTACGCTGAGTGACATCTTTTTTGCCGAGGCAAGCCACAGCGACACAACTGCTTTTACGGATAGTTCTGGCATGATTGAAATAACAGCCGATCTGCTCGGTCTTGACGCTCTTGACACAATTCCTCAGAAAATTCAGGATGTTTTTATCGGCCTGAAAGATAATCACCCGAAAGATGAGCACCGTAAGGCGGTGACACGGTCGCTTCCTGAAGCGACAAAAGATCAACAGGAACGCTTGATAACTTTTCTGACAGGCATGTCCATTGAATCACCTTCACAATCTTCCCCTCCTGTTACGGCAATTATTCTGCTCACACAAGATGAGCTGCTTTCACATGCTGTCACGACACTTTGTAAACTGAATAATCTGTTCATTTTTGCCTCAGACGAAGAGACCGGTCTAGACATAGTTATAGAACAGTCACTCGGCAGAGACCTCCATCCGGTTCTGGTTATTGATGTTGATCATGAGAGCGAAGGGTCAGATGCGGTGGCACTTGTACGCAAACAGGTAGCCGCCTATCCACAGCTTTCAATTCTGATCATCGCCTGCTGTCACACCTGGCGAGCAATTAGCATGGATGCCATCGGCATTGGCGCGCGTGCCATCATCCCCCGCCCCTGCAGATGTTGTCACGAGGATTCATATATAGATCAAATGATGGCTTTTCTTGCGGGAATCGGTCCATATCTGAAAACAATTTTACCAGTACCGCGGAGTGACGTTGGTCAGCATTTTATCATGGCGTTACATCAACTGAAGTCACTATCCGAACCTCCAGCCATAGCGTTGATAATGCTACAGTTTATCGCACTGCAATTTGAACGTACAATAACTTTTGTTGTCTCGAAAACAGAATTGATTGCAGAGAGGTCGCTTGGTATTTCTACATCCATCTCTGAAGGGCCTTCCGGTCCACTCATGTTTCGTATCCCGCTTGAAACAAATTCGGTGTTGCAGGAGGTTGTCGAAAAAGGGAAGTTATATTATGGACAGAAGAGCGATGCCGTACTGACAGAGCGGCTTTATAAAGAGATTGGTCTGCCACGAAGCCCAAAAGTGGTTGCAGTGCCACTGATTAGCCGTGGCAAGGTAATCGCCGTTACGTATGCAGATTTTGGCAACAAGCCGGTTTCTCCACCGCAAATCAATCTGCTTGAAGCCCTTGCGCAACAGGCCGGATCAGCTTTGGACAACGCCCTCTATCGTAAAAGCATCGAAAAAAACTGACTGATAACGGAGGAGTACGATGGATTTAAACATGCTGCATCAAATTATGGACATTGCATTCCAGAGGAAGGTTTCTGATCTCCATTTTGAAGTGGATAACCCCCCTTTTTTTCGCGGTCGAGGTCAACTGGTTCGTGCAAAAATGCCGAATCTCACACCCGATGACACCAGGTTTATCGCTGAAACAGTTCAGGCTCAAAATGGTCGCCAGATACATGATGATCTCAAAGAGTGTGACGCCTCTTACTCTCTCCCCTCCGGAGGGCGGTTCAGGGTGAGCATTTTTCGCCAGAAAGGTCACATTGGTATCGTCATGCGTGTGATTCCACCAGTCATCGGAACTTTTGAAGATCTGCATCTTCCCCGCGTTCTCGGTGAAATAGCACAGGCTCCTAACGGACTGATTCTGGTAACCGGTCCGACCGGGAACGGAAAATCGACATCACTCGCCTCAATGCTTCGTTATCTCAATGAAAACTTTAGCTATAATATAATAACTATTGAAGATCCAATCGAATTTTTATTTTCATCACAAAAAAGCTGTATTATTCAAAGGGAAATTGGCATTGATACAGACAGCTTCACATCTGCTTTGAAAGCAGCGCTCAGAATGGATCCTGATGTCATTATGGTCGGCGAAATGCGTGACAAGGAAACAATTGATTCTTGTATAAAAGCGGCAGAAACGGGGCATCTTGTACTATCCACCCTGCACACACAGGGAACCGTTTCAACCATTAACAGAATAATCGGTCATTTCCCACCGGACGCACAGGAGATAATGCGACAACGACTGGCAGACATCCTCGTCGCAACAATTTCTATCCGGCTGATAAAAGATAAATCTGGCGAAAGCATCATACCGGTTGTCGAAATCATGCGCACAACGACAACCATACAGGCATGTATTCGTGAAGGGCGGCTTGATGAAATTGAAAAGCATATTGAATATGGCGCATCTCAGTATCAGATGCAGACGCTCGATATGCATCTGTTGCAACTGTACCGTCAGGATCTGATTACGCTTCAGGACGCGCAGCGCTTGACCCATTCCATGGATTTTGAGCGAAAACTGATGTTTGATAATTAACCCGCATATTTTACTATAACGCTTGTTATTATTACGTTTTCAAAGTAATGTCTAAAACATGAAAAATACATTGAAAAACAATATTGTTGAGATGGATGGGGACGCACTCCGTCAATATATCGATGCGAAGTCTGTCTTTACAGCGCTTGAATCCGCTCATAAAACCGTCAAAGAAGTCAGGGGTGGTATGATCTGGAGAGAACAGAATGGCACTGACTACTTGATTCGGACTTCTACTAGGTCGGCACAAAAGAGTCTTGGTCCTCGTTCAGAAAAAACCGAAGAGTTTTATACCGATTTTATTGCTAGAAAAGAGCGGTCTCAAGAAAGGGTTAGAGACCTTCGTGCCGAAATAATCCGCCACCAGCGGATGAACAAGGCGTTGCGAGTTGGCCGGGCACCGGATCTGCTAGTTGAGATTCTCAATAAGATTGAAGAAGTTGGACTGTCCGGGTACTTTACGGTCATCGGTACTTATGCCCTCTATGCTTACGAGGCCGCCGCCGGCATCAGAATAACATCAACCGATGCAATGACTACCATGGACGTTGACTTGCTCTGGGATA
>CAIMXI010000432.1 GCA_903845365.1 uncultured Geobacteraceae bacterium
ACTTGCGAAATCAGCGACAGCGCCAGAGGCGTAAGTTCCTTTGGTTCCGCCAGAAAACGGTTGGTGGCACGTACCGTTTCAAACAGAACTCCCAGCACCTGGGCTGCATTAAAGTCATCGTCCATCGCTTCGACAAAACGTGAAACGAACTGGTTTACCTTTTCCTGGAGCTCCAACCCGACAGGAGTCAGGTTTTCCTGCACGGCAATTTCAGCCGAAGGAGAGAGTCCATTCAGTATTTCGTCAAGCGCCGCAAGACAGCCGTATATCCGTTCCAGTCCCGATTGAGCATCATCCAGATTCTTGTCGGAAAAATCGATCGGTGACCGGTAGTGTGCCGAAAGAAGGAAAAAACGGAGCGTTTCCGGATCATACTTTTTCAACACCTCACGGATGGTAAAAAAGTTACCCAGTGATTTACTCATCTTCTCCGCGTTGATGTTGATGAAGCCATTATGCAGCCAGTAACGGACAAACTGGCAACCGTTTGCAGCTTCCGACTGGGCGATTTCATTTTCATGGTGGGGAAATACCAGATCTTTGCCACCTCCATGAATATCAAAGGTTTTACCAAGAAATTCCATACTCATGGCTGAACATTCGATATGCCAGCCGGGGCGTCCATTGCCCCAGGGGGACGGCCACCACGGCTCTCCCGGTTTTGAAGCCTTCCAAAGGGCAAAATCCATCGGATGCCGTTTTTTGTCTCCCACTTCAACCCTGGCCCCAGCCTGCATCTCTTCAAGGTTGCGCCCGGAAAGTTTCAGATAGTCGGGAAATGTCTCAACTGCATAATAGACGTCGCCATCTGAGGCGTATGCGTGCCCCTTGGTAATCAAAGTTTCGACAATGCTGATGATCCCTCCGATATGATCGGTGGCCTTTGGCTCAATTGTCGGCCTGGCGAGGCCAAGACGACCCATATCGTCATCAAACGCCTTGATATAGCGGTCGGCGATTGTACGGTAATCGGTTCCTTCCTGGTTAGCACGATTGATAATTTTGTCATCGATATCGGTATAGTTACGGACGTAGTTAACATCATAACCGGCATATTTCAGGTAGCGAAAAATGATGTCGAACGCCACGCCAGCGCGGGCATGGCCAATATGACAATAATCATAAACGGTTACCCCGCAGACATACATCCCTACCTTGCCGGGAGTCAGCGGAACGAAACTCTCTTTTTCACCAGTCATGGTATTATAAACGCGTAATGCCATCCGATAAACTCTCCAAGAGCAAAATGAGCGGTTTTATAAAATCAGTGCTCCGTGCAGACCGCAACGCTGAAGCCGTGAGATTTCAGCAGTGCATGACGCTGAGCCTCTTCCAGGTCGTGCGCGACCATTTCAGCGCACATCTCCTGCACAGTTATCTCCGGAACCCAGCCGAGCTTTTCTTTTGCCTTTGAGGGGTCACCCAAAAGGGTTTCAACTTCTGTGGGACGGAAGTAGCGCGGGTCTATGCGAACGATCACGTCTCCTCTTTTTACCGCAGGGACTTTGTTGCCGACTACTTCGGCAACCGTGGCAATCTCGTCTACTCCATGACCTTCAAACTGTAGCGTCATGCCTAACTCTGCAGCCGCCCAGATAATAAACTGGCGCACTGTATGTTGCACACCGGTAGCGATGACAAAATCCTCTGGGTGATCCTGCTGCAGCATCAGCCACTGCATCTTGACGTAATCCCTGGCATGCCCCCAGTCGCGCAGGGAATCGATGTTCCCCATATAGAGGCACTGTTCCAGACCCTGGGAAATATTGGCAAGACCACGGGTTATCTTACGAGTTACGAAGGTTTCTCCCCGACGGGGCGATTCGTGGTTGAAAAGGATGCCGTTGCAGGCGTACATGCCGTACGCTTCACGATAGTTGACCGTAATCCAGTAGGCATACATCTTGGCAACCGCGTAGGGAGAGCGCGGATAGAAGGGAGTTGTCTCTTTCTGGGGGGTTTCCTGAACAAGTCCGAACAGTTCGGATGTCGACGCCTGATAGATGCGGGTTTTTTTTTCCAGACCCAGCAAGCGTATCGCCTCAAGGATACGGAGTGTGCCGGTAGCATCAACGTCACAGGTATATTCCGGAGATTCAAAGCTGACGGCGACATGAGACTGGGCGCCCAGGTTGTAAACTTCATCAGGCTGAACTTCCTGGATGATGCGGGTTAAATTTGACGAGTCGGTCAGGTCTCCGTAATGAAGCCTGAAGTGAGCGTCTTTTATATGGGGATCTTGATAGATGTGGTCAACCCGCTGGGTGTTCAACGATGAAGCGCGGCGCTTGATGCCGTGTACTTCATATCCTTTTTCCAGAAGCAATTCCGCAAGGTATGAACCGTCTTGACCGGTGATGCCGGTGATAAGTGCTTTTTTTATTTGCATATAAATGTTTCTCCTAACCCGGACGAGCCGGAACATGATATTTTAATAACGACTTCGCCTGAAATGCGGCAGGACGCTCCGCAATTCCTGCCAGCGCTTACGATCCTCATCATTCATCTTAGAGGCATATTCACGAATAAAGGCCAAAAATATCATCAGAAAACCGCTGGTAACAGTCGCCAATATCACCATAATGCTCCTCTTCGGCTTGCTTTTCAACTCCGGCACCCTGGCCGTCTGAAACACCTGAAAAGGCACAACGTCTTTGGCTTCATTAAGTTTAGTCATTTCATACTGTTTGGTCAGCAGCTCCACCAGAGATTCCTGGATCTTGAACTCACGCATCAAGCGCATATATTCCTGACCCAGTTGCGGCATGGCTCCTACACCCGGCATGGAACCTTCTGAAGCGCTACCTTCCATCCGGGCTATCTGGCTGCGGAGATTGGCAATTGTGGCGCTGGCTCTTTTGACATCCTGACTCTCCTCGGTAAACTGCCGCTTCAATACCGCCAACTGCACCTCCTGAGCAACTAATTCAGCCCGCAGACGTGCAACGCCTTCCAAGGTCGCTTTTGCCTGATCAGTAACAGCCATCGCCTTATTTTTCGTTTGAAAAGATTTCAGCGTATTTTCAGCAGCAGCTAGATCAACCTTGGCTTTGACGAGACGCTCTTCCAGAAAGACCCGGTTCATACCGGCACCCGTCATACCCAACTTAATTGCCCGCTTACCCAGTTCCTCAACGTAGGCGTTGGCTATCTCTGCGGCCAGCTTTGGATCTTTATCGGACACCGCAATGGTGATAATCCCGTCTTTTTTTCCAGAGCTGATAACCGATTTGCCATCCAATGCGTTATAAACTGATGTTCGCAATTTGGCTTTATACAGCTCCATCAACTTAAAGCGGTCAATTAGGGAGTCTTTGACTGTTTCACTTTTCATTATAGCGATATACAAATCAGCTTTAGTTGCTCCACCCATACCACCAGCGAGTGAGGCCAGTCCTCCCATCTGGGCCAGCATCGTACTCATCATGCCGCCACCCTCATCATTCGACAGAATCATAGCCTTGGCAGTATAAATATTCGGCAGGAGCAATGAATATATAGCCGTAATGATCGCTACGACAATTGGAACACCAACAATCATTCTCCAGTTTCTGGCAAGAACAAGGAGAAGCTCAAGAAGATTTATTTCTTCTTCAGCCCCCGTTTCAAGGGACGATGCCTTTGGATCAGTGGTTTTCATTTCAGATTGAGACATTATGATTCTCCATAAAATATTTTTCAGCTTATTCGGGCGACTACCAGTCTGGTTTTACATAACCAGTTCTGTTCAATAACATATTTTTTGCGTTGCTGTCTCCAAATTTGTTAACAAACAATGAATAGTAATGGGAGACCAGGTGAATTCAGGATGATATGTAATGCGAAGTATTGCAAAGAGCGTCAGAAAGCAGGTGGAGTGGTAAAATAATCCTAAAGTTCGTTTCTCTAATGCCGATGGAGTTTCTAGTGAGAGTTATTTAGAATATAGAAGGAGTAGGTAATGAGCGTGAATTTGATAACAGATACGTTCAAGCAGTCCATTTTTAAGGTGCCCGCCCAGTTCAAGCAGCCTGTAAAGGAAACCGGTGTGCCAGTTCAAGAGGAACCACCAAAGACTGCCGATGCTCCGCTTGGCGTCGCTGAGAAGAGTCCTGTTCGGCGAATGAATCATATTTCAGACTCATATGATGCCAAAGGTAATGTTATTACAAAATATATGGATAGCAGCAACGAGGTAATCTATCAAACGCCTTCTGAGTCTGTACTTAGAGAACAGGAACTTATGAGTAAGGTTCAAAAGGCAACAAGCACTAAAGCATAATTTCGGTGCTGATAAATAAACAAAAGGGATACTCGCTTAACTGCAAGTATCCCTTTTGTTTGCCTTGTAGGTGCTGAATGAAGAATCCCTTTCGAAGTGAGAGTTTGACTAAGCCAGCGCTTCCGGTTCCCCCGCATCTCCTTCCTCACCGTCAAATTCTTCTTCGTCTTTCTCAGCCAGACGGGCAACAGCAACCACCTTCTCATTTTCCTCGGTATTCATCAGGGTGACACCCTGAGTGTTGCGGCCGATGACGGAGAAACCGGAGACCGGCACCCGCAGGATTTTGCCCTGGTCGGTAATCACCATGAGGTCGTGATCATCTGCCACCTGCATAACGTTAACGACGGAACCATTGCGCTCGGTTGTTTTAATTGTGATAATGCCTTTACCACCACGCGACTGATCGCGATATTCCTCCAGGTCGGTGCGTTTGCCGAAACCGTTTTCGCAGACGGTGAAGATAGTCGAACCTACAGCGGTGTTGTCAACGATCTCCATGCCGATCACCCGATCATCCTTGGCCAGATTCATGCCGCGCACCCCGCGGGTGGCTCGTCCCGTCGGACGAACATCCTCTTCGTTGAAGCGAATAGCCTTACCGTTTCTGGAAGCGAGGAAAATATCCTTGGTGCCATCCGTCAGAGCAACTGAAATCAACTTGTCGCCATCATCAAGATTGACGGAGATGATGCCACCAACGCGAACGTTGGAGTAATCAACGAGAGAGGTCTTTTTGACGACACCACTCTGTGTGGCCATAAAGAGGAAGGTATTCTCGCTGAACTCTTTGACAGGCAGAATAGTGGTGATCTTTTCTCCGTCAGAGACGTTGACCAGATTGACAACCGCTTTCCCTTTCGTGGTACGATTTCCTTCCGGAATTTCGTAGACTTTAAGCCAGTACATCCGGCCGGCGTCAGTGAAACAGAGCAGGTAATCTTTGGTTGAGGCGATGAAGAGCTGCTCGACGAAATCCTCCTCTTTGGTCTTCATGCCGGTCTTCCCTTTGCCACCGCGGCGCTGCGAGCGGTAGAGGTCAACGGCACTCCGCTTTATGTAGCCGGTATGCGAAATCGTCACTACCATCTCTTCATCTTCGATGGTGTCCTCTCGCGATATATCTGCGCTCTTGTCGGCGATCTCGGAGCGGCGCTTATCGCCGAAGCGTTCGCGAATTTCGGTCAATTCGCCGACTATGATCTTGAGAATTTCAGTATCTGACGAAAGAATTTCGCGCAGACGGGCGATCAGTTTCGTAATTTCATCATATTCAGCGATGATCTTGTCGCGTTCAAGCCCGGTCAGGCGCTGCAGACGCATCTCAAGAATGGCCTGAGCCTGAATATCGGAGAGCTGTACCGAATTTTCAAAGCCGACAGGACGAGGCAGATTGAGCCGCGTCAGAAATTGAGGATCGGCAAACTTCCCCTCCATCAGGCCGATTTTTGCTTCGGGTGGAGTTTTTGACTCACGGATCAACTCAATTACCGCATCTAGCCAGTCAAGTGCGATCTTGAGACCTTCGAGGATATGAGCCCGGGCCAGTGCCTTCTTCAGCTCAAAGTTGGTACGGCGGGTAACGACTTCGCAGCGATGCTCAACAAAACAGTCCATCATCTCGCGCAGCGTCAGCACACGGGGACGGTTATGGACTATTGCAAGCATGATAATGCCGAAGGAGACCTGTAGCTGTGACTGCTTGTAAAGCTGATTGAGCAGGATCTCGGCATTTTCGTCCCGTTTGACCTCAATAACGATCCGCATCCCCTGACGGTCCGACTCATCGCGAATCTCGGTAATCCCTTCGACCTTCTTCTCCTTAACCAGCTCAGCAATTTTTTCGATCAGTTTTGCTTTATTGACCTGATAAGGAAGCTCGGTGACGATAATCGCCTGGCGCTCTGAACGCTTTGATGCTTCAACATGAGCCTTGGCTCGGATCTGGATGATGCCGCGCCCGGTGCTGTAGGCATCCCTGATCCCCTGACGACCGTAGATGGTTGCACCGGTTGGGAAGTCCGGTCCAGGAATCATTTCCAACAGCTCCTCAAAGCCGATTTCCGGATTCTGGATCACCGCGATGATACCGCCGATTATCTCGCTGATGTTGTGGGGCGGTATGTTGGTGGCCATGCCTACCGCAATGCCGGTAGAACCGTTAATCAGCAAGTTCGGAAACTTGGCCGGCAGCACCGTAGGCTCCAGCATCTCCTCGTTGTAGTTCGGCACCATGTTGACTGTTTCTTTGTCCAGATCGGCCAGCAGTTCATGGGAAAGCTGACGCAGGCGTATTTCAGTGTAACGCATCGCAGCCGGGCGGTCGCCGTCAACCGAACCGAAGTTGCCCTGGCCATCCACAAGCATGTAGCGGAGGGAAAAGTCCTGAGCCATACGCACGATGGTGTCGTACGCGGCGGTATCACCGTGCGGGTGGTATTTACCGATAACATCACCAACCACACGAGCCGATTTCTTGTATGGTTTGTTGTAGTCGTTGCTCATATCGTACATGGCGTACAGGCAGCGGCGGTGCACCGGTTTCAGACCGTCGCGCACGTCAGGCAGCGCACGACCGATTATAACCGACATGGCGTAATCCATGTAGGAGCGTTTCATCTCATCTTCAATATTTACCGATATCTTGTTGATTGGGATTTCTGTTGGGGTCTGCATTGGTACCTCGTATCTGCTGTTCTCACCTGACCGATTGAGAAGGTTATTGTAGTAATTTATATGTCCAAATTCACGACGTTCAGCGCATTTTTTTCGATAAAATCACGCCTTGGTTCGACCTGATCGCCCATCAGGATCGTAAATATCTCGTCCGACTCGACGACATCCTCGATCTTTACCTGCAGCAGCACACGGTTTTCCGGGTTCATGGTGGTTTCCCACAACTGCTCCGGGTTCATCTCGCCGAGGCCTTTGTAGCGCTGGATTGCCAGACCCTTTTTGGCATTTTCGAGGAAGAAGCCGAGCAGTTCCTGGTGATTGGTGGTCTCGAAGAGAACTTTTCCACCATCTTGTTGGACAAAGGCCCGACTGTCGGCCATAGTCTCTACAATGCGGCGATGGTTGTCCACTAAAAGCTCATATTCACGGGTCGAGAGTACCGAGAGCGTCTGATGGTCAATAATCGAACGGATATTGCCGATCTTAAAGGCGATACGTTGTTCTTCTATCTCATATTCCGACCCTTCCGCCAGCAACTTCATCCCTTCCAGATACGGCAGAATTTGAGCCATCTCTTCCAGACCGGAAGGCACGTTGCTACGGATTACTATCGAGAGGAGTTCAGGTGAAATTCCCTTTTTGACAACCTTGTTAAAGATTGCACGGTTTTCAATGAACTGTTTGATAACCGGGATAATCTGCTTGCCGTTATAGGTACGATCTCCCTTTTCCAGGCGCAGCGTCAGCTCTTCAGAACCTTCCTCCAGAAGGAATTCCTGCATGGCGTGCTCGTCGCGCAGGTACTGTTCACGCTTGCCACGCTTCACTTTATAGAGCGGTGGTTGGGCAATGTATAGATGGCCTCTCTCGATCAACTCACGCATGTTGCGGTAAAAAAACGTGAGCAGCAGCGTCAGGATGTGTTGACCGTCGACGTCGGCGTCAGTCATGACAATGATACGGTGATAGCGCAGTTTTGCGATGTTGAAATCGTCCTTGCCGATGCCGGTGCCGAGCGCGGTAATCAGGGTACGGATCTCCTGCGAGGAGATCATCTTATCGAAGCGCGCCTTCTCGACGTTGAGAATTTTCCCCTTAAGCGGCAGGATGGCCATATTTTTCCGATCCCGCCCCTGTTTTGCCGAGCCACCGGCCGAGTCACCTTCGACAAGATAGAGCTCGCAGAGAGCCGGATCCTTTTCCTGGCAGTCGGCCAGTTTACCCGGCAGACCACCCATATCGAGAGCGCCCTTACGGCGAGTCAGGTCGCGGGCTTTGCGGGCAGCCTCACGTGCGCGAGCTGCTTCTATCGACTTATTGAGGATATCTTTGGCAATTTTAGGGTTTTCTTCCAGATACACCGCAAGGCGTTCGTTGAGAAGCGATTCTACGTACCCCTTGACTTCTGAATTGCCCAGTTTGGTTTTGGTCTGCCCCTCGAACTGAGGCTGAGGGATCTTGACCGAAATTACGCAGGTCAAGCCTTCGCGCAGATCGTCGCCGGAAACCGTAACCTTCTCATTTTTAAGCAGGTTATTGGCCGTCGCATATGAATTCATGGTACGGGTTAGGGCTGCCTTGAAACCGGCCAGATGGGTTCCCCCCTCATGGGTGTTGATGTTGTTGGCAAAGGCATAAATCTTTTCGTCGTAGGAGTCGTTGTACTGCATGGAGACCTCCATCTCCACCCCCCCCTTTTCACCCTTGAAGTACATCGGTTTAGGGTTGACCACGGCTTTGTTGCGGTTCAGATACTCAACAAATGAGTTTATCCCCCCCTCGTAGTGGAACTCGTGTGATTTACCATCGCCCCGTTCATCGCTGATCTTTATACGCACACCGGCATTAAGAAAAGCCATTTCACGGATACGCTGGGAAAGAATGTCGAAGGAAAATTCGGTCGTTTCAAAGATCTCTTCGTCCGGCATAAAGGTGATCTTGGTTCCCCTTTTTTTCGTCACACCGACCATCTCCAGCGGTGCCTGGGCGTCACCACGACGATACGACTGACGGAAAACTTTGCCATCGCGGCGAATTTCCAGTTCAAGCCATCTTGATAGGGCGTTGACGACAGAAACCCCGACACCATGCAGACCACCTGAGACCTTATATGAATCATTGTCGAACTTGCCACCCGCATGCAGAACTGTAAGAACAACCTCGGCGGCCGATTTTCCCTCGTTCGGCATGATGTCGGTCGGAATGCCGCGACCATTGTCGACAACGGTTATTGAGCCATCGGTATTAATGGTTACTGAGACCTCGTTGCAATAGCCAGCCAACGCCTCGTCAATGGAGTTATCGACAATTTCATAGACCAGGTGATGAAGTCCGGCGGAGGAAGTGGAGCCGATGTACATGGCCGGTCGTTTGCGTACTGCGGATAGCCCTTCAAGAACTTTGATATTGTCGGCACCATACTCTTCGGAGCCGTTTGAAACATTTTCCTGTTCGTTCATGCGGTTAACTTCCTTCAAAAGTCAGATTGCCACCTTCTACACGAAAGACGGCGCAGTGTGGAGCGGTCGCCAGCAGAGCCGGAGATCGTTCTGTTGTTGTTATAAATACCTGAATTTCTCTTCTGGTCAGGAACTCAATCAGGTTATGACTCCTGCACGCATCAAGCTCGGAACTCATGTCGTCCAGCAGCAGCAGCGGCGCTTCGCCAAACGTATCACAGAGGTTATCCATCTCAGCCATCTTGAGCGCCAGAACAAAAGTTTTCTGCTGCCCCTGCGAGCCAAACGCTTTGAGAGGCCGCTCATCGAGAATAAACGTCAGATCATCCCTGTGCGGACCGACCGTTGTAGTCCCGTAGCGTTCGTCTGAGCGCAGATGTAGTTTAAACAGCTCCAGCAGTTCGTCCCGAATAACTTCCCGCTCAGAAGAGGCGACTCCGTCTGGCTGATAACGGAGCCTTGATGTTTCGCCGCCACCAGATATCGCAGCATAATATTTTTGTAATTTGCCATCAAGAGCTGCAACAAATCTGAGTCTTCGTTCAATTACCTCGGCACCCGCTTCCGCGAGTTTTTCACTCCATATATCCAGGCCGGTTTTATCAGCATTTTTCAACAGATGATTACGCTGTTTGAGTATGCGCTGATACGAATGCCAGCAGTGCAGATAACCGATATCCCCCATATAAACAGCCCTGTCAAGGTATCGTCGCCTCGATTCAGGGCCGGTCCGAACCATTCCGGTATCATCTGGCGAAAAAACTACCGCATTAAGTTTGCCATGCAACTCTGATGCTTTATGTACCGCTTTACCGTCTATCTCCACTTTACGACCGACCGGTTCAACTACCAATCGGAGTACATTTTGAATGCCACCCGATTCAACTCTGCCAAGTATCTGCGCCTGCCGTTCTCCGTGTTTAACCAGTTCCGGTAGTCGTGACGTTCTGAATGAACGTGGACATCCAAGCAGGTAAATTGCTTCCAGTAGATTTGTTTTGCCTTGGCCATTAAGGCCATACAGCAAATTGAAGTGATGGCCCGGTTCAATACTAATGGAACTGAAGTTCCTGAAATTGGCAACCGTCGCAGAGCAGAGACGCATCAGTAGTTTTACAGCCTCATCGGCATAATTACTGCGAGAAAGCTGTCACTGTTTTCGGGAACAATAATCGAGGGGGATAATTCGTCCTTGAATTTCATTTCGACACGCTCTGTTTCGGCTATAGCAAGGACATCGAGTAGGTAGCGGGCATTGAATCGTACAGAAATAGGATCTCCGCTATAGATTACGTCCAACTCTTCCATTGCGTCTCCCAACTCTGGATTACTGGAAGAAATTCTGACGTTTCCCGATGTAATTTCCAGCATGATGCCCTTGAATTTTTCACTTGAAAGTATCGCCATACGCCTTACTGAATGACTGAAATCTTCTTTATTTACTGTCACAATCTGCGTATTTGATGTCGGAATTACTCGATTATAATCGGGGAAATCGCCATCAACAAGACGCATAACCATGTATGAGTCCCCCTTTTTTATAACTGCGCTGTTGTCCATAAAACCAAACAGCAGTGTACCCCCCTCTTCATCGGTGATCTTCTTCATTTCGAAAACACCTTTTTTGGGGAGAATAACTCCCTTTAAAAGTTCCGGTCCGGCAGTACCATTGAGATTTCCTGATGCAATTGAAAGGCGATGACCATCTGTGGAAACCATTTTAAGTCCATTACTGCCATCATCACGAACCTCCACTTTGATAAAAATACCGTTGAGGTTATATTTTTGTTCATCTGTACAGATGGCATACGAGGTTCTGTCAATCATTCCGCGCAAAAGCGACGTTTCAATTTCAAAGAGATTTTCTTCTTTTACATCCGGAAAATATGGAAACTCATCGGATGAAAGACCAACAATGTTGAATTGAACCTTTCCGCACTTTATTTCTACCCAGTCGTTATCTCTCTTAGAAAACATAATAGGTTGATTAGGAAGTTCCTTGACAATTTCGTATAATTTTTTTGCAGAAACAGTGATTTTTCCAGGAGATATAATTTCAGCGGAATAACTGCTTTTCATTCCAACTTCGAGGTCTGTTGCAGTGACAACAAGAGACGTTTCAGTAGCTTCAAGAAGAACATTTGATAAGATTGGCATTGAAGTTCTTTTTTCAACTATGCCTTGTATCTTTTGCAGCGATTTAAGGAATTGTTCTTTGTCAATTTTGAATTCCATTATGTACCCCCCATAGTATTACCAGATATTATGTTTATATAAAGATTTAAAACCTAGTAGTAGATTGTTGGTTCTGTGGAAACATAGTAAAACCTTGTAACAAACCTAAATTACAATGAATAATATGAATTCATGCCTGTGTATATCATGGAAAAAACTAACGACTTTTGCACACGGTAAAAAACTATCAACAGTTATTCACACTGAATAAACAGGTTTTGCTTACTTGAGAAGGATACGTCGTATTTCTTCAATAATTTTAGACAGTTTTGGCTCATCAGTGACAGATTTTCCAATTTTTTTGTACGAGTGAATAACAGTTGAGTGATCTTTACCACCGAACTTATGTCCAATATCAGGATAGGATGATTTCGTCATTTCTCTGCAAAACCAGATTGCTATCTGCCTTGCATGTACAATATTTTTTACCCGTTTATCAGACTTCAGATCAATTAATTTCAAATCAAAATAGTCGGCAACCGTTTTTTGAATCTGTTCCACTGTTATTTCTTTGTGCTTGTCACCCAAAATATCCTTAAGATTTTCCTTAGCCATTTCAAGCGTAACCGGAATGCTCTGCAGACTGCTGAAGGCGGCAAGCCGTATAAGCATTCCTTCAAGTTCACGGATGTTTCTGGTATCACTGGAAGCAAGAAAATAATAGACGTCTTCTGGAAAATAAACCCGTGTTATTTCGGACTTTTTTTTCAGTATTGCAATTTTTGTTTCAACATCAGGCGGCTGAATATCAGCAATAAGTCCCCATTCGAAGCGTGATCTTAATCGCTCTTCCAAATCTGAAATTTCCCGAGGAAATTTATCAGACGTTATAACTATTTGCTTGCGAGCGTCGTGCAATGCGTTAAATGTGTGAAAAAACTCTTCCTGTGTTCCGATTTTACCGGAGATAAACTGGATATCGTCAACCAATAGTACATCAACGGTTCTAAAACGATTTCTAAAAATATCCATTTTTTTATTACGAATATGATTTACCATTTCATACATGAACTTTTCGGCAGAACAGTAGCATACATTCAGTTCAGGTGAATTTTCACGAATAGTGTGGCCAATAGAGTTCAATAAATGACTTTTCCCCAGTCCGACACCGCCATAAATGAAAAGAGGATTGTAGGTATCAGCCGGATTATTTGCAACGGCCATTGCTGCAGCGTGAGCAAACTGATTTCCGGTGCCGCTCACAAAAAGATCAAACGTATACTTTTGATTAAGTGGTGTAAATACTTGTTCAAGGTGGGTGCTTTTTAAGGTGGCTGGGTCGAGGTCGTTTTTTATAACAAAATCTTCCGAAATGTATGGTTGGTGTTCCTCATCACTCCGGATGACAAAATTAAGTGAAACAGCACGTCCTGAAGTAGCTGTGAGTGCTCCGGTCAATACCTTGAGATAATGATCCTCCAGCCACTCTTTAGTAAAAGAGTTAGGAACCGTCAAAAAAACGGCGGAACCCTCATTGTGGCTGTAGTAAACCGGTTTTATCCAGTTGCTGAAATCAGCTTCCGACATGACTTTTTCTATATTTTCTGTTGCCTGTTGCCACGCATCTAACATCGGTAATAATCACAATTCATATTATATATTGGTTATCAACATTGAATGCCGATATGTAACTGCTAAAAGAGTAAGCATATTATTGCAGCAGTGTTCTGCTTGTTGAGAGAGTTTTCAACAATATTGTCAACAGTTGTTGATAACTATTTAAATGAACAAAAACATCATGTTAAAGTATATTTTAGATAGTGTCAGGCTCATTGAAGGAGCAGGAGGATAGCAGAGCCAACCCTCTTTTTCAAGGCAAATCAATGGGGAGAGTGGTATGTATGGATAATATATAACTTGACATGCGTGGGGACCTATGCTTAATAAGCCGTTTCCTGAAAAATAATTTTGTAGAGGTAAATTAATATGAAAAGAACATATCAGCCAAGTAATATATCCCGCAAGCGCACCCATGGTTTCCTTGTAAGAATGGCCACAAAAAATGGCCGTCTGGTAATTAAGCGCAGAAGAGCAAAAGGGCGAAAAAATCTGGCAGTAAGAGTTTCTGCAAAGTAATTTATTCGACGTGACTGTTGTTTCGACCGCCAAATTTCCCAAGAGCGCACGTTTGCGGAAGCGGGCTGAATTTCTTCAGCTTACTCCCGCTCAGCATAAATCAGTAGTTCGTGGTTTCCTGGTCGTGTGGCGTGAAAATAACTTACAAACGGCTCGTCTCGGTATTACTGCGAGCAAAAAAATAGGCTGTGCCGCTGTTCGTAACAGGGTTAAACGGTGTCTGCGTGAAATTTTCAGGCACAATCGCCTGGAGATGTCGGCAGTTGATCTTAATGTTATCGCCCGTCGAGAATCGGCACTTATGACGTTTCCGGATATTGAGCGGGAACTCAAGAAGGTTCTTCATATAATAGGCTTGTCCCCATGTTCAAGAGCGGTTTGCTCCTCGTAATCAGGTTTTACCAGAAGGCGGTTTCACCACTTCTCCCTCAGACCTGCCGTTTTTATCCCTCCTGTTCCGAGTATTCCCGTGAGTCTTTAATTCGGCATGGTGTCGTCAGGGGTCTGAATCTTTCTGTGGGCAGAATATGTAAGTGTCATCCGTTTCATCCGGGCGGTCACGACCCGGTACCTTAACAGATAAAGATCAAGTAGCACTCCGGGAGTTTAGATGGAAAAGCGCGCTTTTATAGCAGTAGGTCTTTCAATAGCAGTTTTTTATCTGTTTTCCATGCTGTTTGGCCCGGATAAGCAGACAGTCGCACCCCCTGCCCCTCAGAGCGCTTCTTCAGTCACTAATAGTTCTGTTGTACCGAGTCAACCGCCGCCAGTATTCCAGACTCCTGTGCCAGATAGCAGCAAATCTCTCCCCACAAACGTCGTGCAAAAAGTCATTACTGTGGAAACCGATCTTTACACAGCCCGAATTTCTTCTCGTGGAGCTAGTCTAAAGAGCCTGACACTCAAAAAATACCGCGAGGAAAACTCACCAGAATCGAAAAATGTAACTCTGGGAAACGACTCAGACCCCAATATTTATTCTTTTTCGACGCGCGCTTCCGGCTTTAATCTCCCCGATAACACGGACTTCATGGTTGATGCCAACAGCATTACAATTGAAAATGGTGGTACACGTCAACTAACGTTCAATTATATTTCCGGCCAGGGGTATACGGTTCGCAAAATATATACTTTTTCGGCCGGTGCGTACGGAATCAAACTTGAAACCCAAGTTTTTAACAACTCTGCTGCGCCCATTGTCGGGGCAATTCAGCACGTTATGACCTACCCGGCTGAGCCGAAAGTTAAAGACAACCGCTTTGACACCGCCGGAGCGTACCTCTTTTCTGATAACAGCCTGCAAACGAATAAAATTAATGATGTTTCCTCTGCCTCAAAGCGCTACGAAAAGAGCATTCAGTGGTCCGGTTTTGCGGATAAGTATTTTTTGAATGCAATTCTCGCAGAGAATAACAGTATTGCTTCTGTTGAGCTGAAAAAAAACAGCGCCGGTTTTTTTGAATCTATCGTTTCATCACCACAGTTGACCATCAATCCTGGTCAGTCAGTCACTACTTCAAGCCGCCTGTTTGTTGGTCCCAAAGATCTTGATATACTCAAGGCTCAGGGCAATTCACTAGAGCAGTCACTTGATTTGGGCTGGTTTACTGTAATAGCCAAGCCGCTGCTTTACTCACTGAAGTTTTTTTACGGCTATGTTGGTAACTACGGCGTTGCGATCATAATCATAACAATTATTCTTAAAGCGTTCTTTTTCCCGCTCACCCACAAGAGCTACAAGTCTATGAAGGGTATGCAGAAAATTCAGCCTGAAATGGGAAAGTTGCGTGAGAAATATAAAGATGACAGAGATTCCATGAACAAGGCGGTTATGGAGCTGTATCGTGAGCATAAGGTAAACCCGATGGGGGGGTGCCTGCCGATGGTTGTTCAGATTCCGGTGTTTTTTGCGCTCTACAAGTCGCTGATGTTTTCTATAGAGCTTCGCCATGCCCCTTTCTTTTTGTGGGTTACCGACCTTGCGGATAAAGACCCCTATTATGTTACTCCGGTTATTATGGGTATCACGATGTTCGTCCAGCAGAAAATGACACCTTCTCAAATGGATCCGATGCAACAGAAGATGATGTTGGCGCTGCCGGTGGTTTTTACCTTCATGTTTCTTAGCTTTCCTTCCGGTCTGGTACTCTACTGGCTGGTTAATAACGTGCTCACTATTGGCCAGCAGATGTACATAAACAAGCTTGTAAAAGATTGATTTCAGCCGGGAGTATTTTGTGTATGTATATTCGTGACACGATAGCGGCTGTCAGCACCCCTCCCGGAAATGGCGGTATCGGCATAATCCGGGTCAGTGGAGACCAGGCATCCGTTGTCAGAAATACTGTTTTTAACTCTGTATCAGACGGTGGCCTTGTGAGCCACCGTTTTTATTTTGGTATGATCTGCGATGCGGCGACCGGTGAAAAGGTAGACGAAGCGATGGCGGTATTTATGCGCTCTCCCCGCTCTTACACGCGTGAAGATGTTCTGGAGTTACACTGTCATGGCGGCTGGCTGGTCGTTGAACGTGTTTTGGCGTTAGTCCTCGCGTGTGGGGTTCGTCTGGCCGATCCTGGTGAATTTACGCGTCGTGCGTTTCTTAACGGGCGTATTGATTTGATACAGGCAGAAGCGGTAATGGATATCATTTCTTCAAAGAGTGAAGCTGCTCTTCATTTGGCGCAGAGTCAGCGGGAAGGAGCGCTTTCGAGGCGTATTGATGAGGTGAGGATGCACCTGCTTCAGGCTCTTGCGCTTGTTGAAACTTATATAGACTTTCCCGACGATGATCTTGGCCAGACTGATGTTGTTGCTATTGCCGCTGCCGTTGAGACCGCTCAGGGCATGCTGTCCGTTCTTCTATCCACCTTTGAGGAGGGGCGAATAATTCGGGACGGGATCTCCGTGCTGATTGTCGGTAAGCCGAATGCCGGAAAATCGAGCCTGCTTAATCGTCTCCTCAACGAGAATCGCGCTATTGTCACCCATATTCCCGGCACAACCCGGGATATAATTGAGGAAACAATCACTATTGAAGGGTTGGCCGTCCGGTTCCTGGATACAGCGGGTGTTCGCCATACCGAGGATCTGGTGGAACAGGAGGGGATCAATAGAACTCTGCAAAAAGTGACTCAGGCAGATCTTATCATTGCGCTGTTTGATGGCTCCAGTACATTTAGCCAGGAAGATCAGATGCTGTTGGATGCTATTTCCGGGCGGAAGATACTGGCCGTGATTAACAAGTCTGACCTTCCTCAGATCCTGACCATTCCCGATGAGAGCTGTTTTTTGGCCACTGTTGTTATATCGGCGCTATCAGGGTTTGGAGTCGATCAGCTTAAACATGTTATATGTCGGCTGTTTCTGCATTCTGCGACAGTTGATTCCCGTGAATTTATTGCTTTGTCCCGGGCCAGGCACAGGGATGCTCTTGTTTCTGCCGAAAGCCATATACGGCAATTTTCAGCCGGTCTTCAGGAGCGTAACCTGGAACTGCTTGCCTTAGACCTGCGTGCTGCACTGGATTCTGTTGCTGCAGTCACCGGCCAGACCGCTACGGACGAACTCCTTGACCTCATATTTTCTTCGTTTTGCATCGGCAAATAGTGGTATTTTTCTCGTAGAACATTCTCTCTCCATCGGATTCTATATATGACTAGCTCTGATAGTATATACGATGTAATTGTCGTTGGCGCGGGGCACGCCGGTTGCGAAGCGGCACTGGCCTCTGCTCGTATGGGGTGTCGGACGATGCTGCTGACAATCAATTTAGACGCAATTGCCCTCATGTCGTGTAACCCTTCAATTGGAGGTTTGGCAAAAGGGCATTTAGTAAAGGAAATTGATGCCCTGGGCGGGGAAATGGCGAAAAATATTGATGCAACCGGCATTCAGTTCCGCACTCTCAATATAAAGAAGGGACCTGCTGTGAGGGCTTCTCGCGCCCAGGCTGATAAGCAGCTTTATCGGCTTCGCATGAAAAGAGTGCTTGAGCAGCAGAAAAATCTTGACCTTAAACAGGGTGAGGTTACGTCTTTACTTCTGAATGACGCGGAGGTTCATGGTGTCAAGTTGCGATCCGGGATCAGTTATCTCTCAAAAACGGTAGTTGTTACTACTGGAACATTCATGCGTGGTCTTATCCATGTCGGACTGAATAATTATCCTGGTGGCCGTGCTGGTGATCAGGCTTCCGTTGGTCTTTCAGATCAGTTGCGGGAATATGGCTTTCAAGTTGGTCGTTTGAAAACAGGAACACCAGCACGACTTGATGGCCGATCAATTGATTTTTCAAAACTTGAAACCCAGTTTGGCGATGACCCGCCGCGCCCTTTTTCATTTTCTACTGCGCGAATTACCATGCCGCAGTTACCATGCCATATTGCCTACACGAACCTGCGCTCACATGATATCATTCGATCCGGCCTTGATCGTTCCCCTCTGTATTCAGGGGTAATAGAAGGTATTGGCCCTCGTTACTGTCCCTCAATCGAGGATAAGGTTGTGCGCTTTCCAGATAAAGATCGTCACCAGACTTTTATCGAGCCTGAAGGTCTTGACACAATTGAAGTCTATCCTAGCGGGATGTCAACATCGTTGCCGATTGATATTCAGATCGCTTTCTACCGTTCAATTGAAGGACTTGAACGTGTCGAAATAATGCGCCCGGCGTACGCAATCGAATATGATTACGTTGATCCGATTCAACTTCACAGCTCGCTCGAAACAAAAAGAGTTAAAAATCTTTTTCACGCCGGTCAGATTAATGGAACTTCCGGTTATGAAGAAGCCGCTGGGCAGGGGCTTATTGCCGGCATCAATGCCGCTCATAAGGTGATGGGTAATGAACCTCTCGTGCTCTTGCGGAGTCAAGCATACATCGGCGTAATGATCGATGATCTTGTGACTCTCGGCACTAAAGAGCCGTATCGCATGTTTACATCCCGAGCTGAATACCGGCTGTTATTGCGTGAAGATAATGCCGATCTGCGTCTGCGTGAGATAGGTTACCAGCTCGGCCTTGTTTCCGAACAGGAATACCTTCAGTTTGTTGAAAAGCGCTTCAAAATTGCAGCGGAGTTGGAGCGCATCTCCATTACCCGTCTGCATCACAATCCAGAACAGGTTGAGATACTTGCCCGGCATGGTCTTAATGATATTCAGAAAGGTACAACTCTTGAGCAGCTACTCAAACGACCGGAAGTTTCGTACACAGATTTGGCTGATCTTGATTCTGTTTCACGTGAAACATCAGAAGTAATTCGTGATCAGGTTGAAATTCAGACCAAGTATAAGGGCTATATTGATCGGCAACTAGAGCAGATAGAACAGTCAAAAAAACTCGAATCTACCCGCATTCCGGAAGAGCTTGATTACGCATCGATAAAGAGCCTGACTACGGAAGTTTATGAAAAATTGTCAAAATACAGACCAGATACTCTTGGTCAGGCATCAAGGATTCCCGGAGTTACGCCTGCGGCCATTTCTATTTTATCAATTGCTCTAAAATCCTCGTCGTGGAAGGATACTCGTGAATAATGAGTTTATCTATCGGTGACATAGTTGCGCAGGAGTCGCAATTAATCGGGCTACCACTTACAGCTTCCGCAATAGAGGCGTTTGAGCGCTATGCTGCTGAACTAAAAAAATGGAACCTCAAGTTTAATCTGACTGCCATCACAAACGACAGAGAGATTGCAATAAAACACTTCCTTGATTCACTCATTATTGCTCCGCATCTAACTGTTGATGATCGTCTGCTTGATATAGGATCCGGTGCAGGGTTTCCGATTATTCCGTTAAAAATAGTCAGGCCGGATGTATCTATGGTTTCCGTTGATGCCGTTGAAAAAAAAATCCATTTCCAACGACACATTATTCGACTTCTTGATTTAAAAAAAATTGAAGCGGTTCATACACGCATTGAAGAGCTTCATAAAACTAAACTCAATTCATTTACTGTTATTACCTCACGTGCGTTTACCAGACTGGATCGTTTCGTTGCCCTGGCTGCTCCACTGCTTGCTGAAGGAGGAGTGCTGATTGCAATGAAAGGTGAGGAGGTGGAGTGTGAAGTTTCGGCTAGTGATAATAGTCTGAAGGCCAGCGGCTTTACCGTTGCCTCGATTCAGCGCTATACACTGCCTGAAAACATGGGTGAACGGGTACTGACGTTCCTAAAGTCGAGCAAAGCCGCATAAAATAAGGGATAAGAGAGGCTTGCTCCAAAAACAGCTCTTACGGCATTTTCAGACAATTTAAATAGAGAGGTATGGGTATTTCCTGTTTTTCTGTTATGACGCGTTTTAGAGCCGCTGAGCGAAGCGGAGATGTTTTTGTTTAAAAGCACCGGAAAAAATAGTAGATAAAAGGAGTAAATAGCCATGGCACTTGTAAAGTACAACCCGCTACGAGAGTTGCGCACTATGCAGGATCAGATGAACAGGCTCCTTAATCTTTCCTGGAATCATGATCTACCCAGCGAAGATATTAAAGAGGGGCTCTGGCAGCCCGCAGTAGACATTTATGAAACAGCCGACTCTATTGTCATAAAAGCTGAGCTCCCGGATGTGGATCAGAAAGATATTGAGGTGCGTATTGAGGAGAGTACGCTCATTCTGAAAGGTGAGCGTAAGCATGAAGATGAGGTTAAAAAAGAAAATTATCACCGTATTGAAAGGTACTTCGGTACCTTCCAAAGGAGTTTCAGTTTGCCGACGTCGGTAGATCAGGAAAAGGTAGAAGCAAATTGTGAGAGAGGAATTTTGACAATTACACTTCCTAAAAAGGAAGAAACTAAACTTAAGTCGATCAACATTCAAGTGAAGTAGAGCCAGTAAACTATTTACCAAAGGTAAATATATTTACCATTATTAAATATTCCGTTTGACTTTTCTCCGAAATCAACTATTTTATTCAGATGTGACAATTTGTTGTTTAGCTACAACTCAAACTTACCAAGGAGAGCTTCATGAACATTCACGAGTACCAGGCAAAAGCGATATTACGAAAATTCGGCGTCCCGGTTCCTGACGGCCATGTCGCCTACAACAGCGCCGGCGCGCGCGAATGGGCGAAGCGCTTGGGTGACGGGCCATGGGTCATCAAGGCACAGATACACGCCGGTGGCAGAGGTAAAGGTGGCGGTGTCAAGCTGGCCCATACACCGGATGAAGTCCGCAACATCTCACGCGAGATGCTAGGCATGATTCTGCACACGCACCAGACCGGTCCAGAGGGGAAACTTGTTACCCGTGTTTTAGTGGAAAAAGGGTGTAATATTGCCAACGAACTCTACGTCAGCCTGCTCGTTGATCGCGCCACATCCAAGGTGACGGTGATGGCCTCCACCGAGGGGGGTATGGACATCGAAGAGGTCGCCAGCAGCACTCCGGAAAAAATATTTGTTGAAACGGTTGACCCACTGGTTGGCCTGACAGCATTCCAATGCCGCAACATCGCCTCCAAACTCGGCCTCACCGGCAAACTGGTCGGTAAGGCCTCTGCAGTACTGCTCGGTCTCTACAGAACCTTCATGGATTGCGACTGTTCAATGCTCGAGATAAACCCGCTCGTTGTCACCGATGAAGGGAATCTGCTCGCTATTGATGCTAAATTCGGCTTCGATGATAACGCGATGTTCCGCCATCCCAAAATTGCAGACATGCGCGACTACGATGAAGAAGATCCGAAAGAGATCGAAGCTTCCCAATTTGAACTATCCTACATCTCTCTCGCCGGTAACATCGGCTGTCTTGTCAACGGCGCCGGTCTAGCCATGGCGACTATGGACATTATCAAGCATTACAGCGGTGATCCGGCCAACTTTCTCGACGTTGGCGGCGGCGCCACCATCGAACGCGTCACAGAAGCCTTCAAGATCATTCTCTCCGACAAGAAAGTTAAAGGCATTCTCGTCAATATCTTCGGCGGCATTATGAAATGCGACATCATTGCAACCGGCGTTGTTGCCGCAGCCCGCCAGGTATCTCTCGACGTCCCGCTAGTTGTACGTCTCGAAGGCACCAATGTCGAACAGGGGAAACAGATTCTGGCCGAAAGTGGTCTTGATATAGTCGCTGCAGACGGTATGGCTGACGCAGCTCAAAAAATTGTCCAGGCTGTAGCAGCCTGCTAAAGGAGAAACGTTCACATGAGTATTTTGATAGACAAAAACACCAAGGTAATTACACAAGGGATAACCGGAGCGACCGGGCTCTTTCATGCACAGGGTGCCCGAGACTACGGCACCCAGATGGTCGGCGGTGTCACCCCCGGCAAAGGTGGCACTGTCATTGACGGCTTCCCGGTCTTCGATACGGTCAAGGAGGCCGCGGAAAAAACCGGTGCCACTGCATCAGTTATCTATGTTCCCCCACCATTTGCTGCAGATTCTATCATGGAGGCGGTAGATGCCGGCCTAGATCTGGTCTGCTGTATCACCGAAGGCATCCCGGTCCTCGACATGGTTAAGGTCAAACATTTCATGCGAGGTAAGAAAACCCGCCTGATTGGTCCGAACTGTCCCGGCATTATTACTCCAGGAGGATGCAAGATAGGCATAATGCCGGGCTACATTCACAAGCCTGGTCGTGTCGGTGTTGTATCCCGCTCCGGAACATTAACCTATGAAGCGGTCTGGCAGCTCACCTGCCTTGGCATGGGGCAATCAACGTGCGTTGGTATTGGTGGCGACCCGGTCAACGGCACCAACCATCTTGATGTCCTCCGTCTGTTCCAGGCCGATCCCAACACAGATGCGGTAGTCATGATCGGTGAGATTGGCGGTACCTCTGAGGAAGTGGCAGCCCGCTTTGTCAAGGATTACATGACAAAACCGGTCGCAGCCTACATCGCAGGTATAACTGCTCCTCCCGGCAAGCGTATGGGGCATGCCGGCGCTATTATCTCTGGCGGCAAGGGGACGGCTACGGAAAAAGTAGCAATTTTAAGAGAGTGCGGTATCAGTGTCGCCGACAGTCCTGCCGAAATGGCTCAGGCACTGTTGAAAGTATATAAACCGTAGAAAGGAAAGGCAGGTTGAAGGTTGAAGTCTGTCAGAAAAGCCTTTTAAACTTCAACCTTCAACCTTCAACCAACCTAATAAAAGGAGAAATGAGAATATGAGTAAGAAAATGGACGCACTCGAATATCACTCAATGGGGCGCAAAGGAAAGATTGAAGTTATATCCACCAAGCCATGTCAGACCGCAGCAGATCTGTCGCTGGCCTATTCGCCCGGCGTTGCCGAGCCATGTCTGGCGATACAGAAAAACCCTGAAGATGCCTACAAATACACAGCCAAAGGGAACCTTGTTGCTGTTGTTTCCAACGGTACTGCCGTATTAGGACTAGGCAACCTCGGTGCCCTTGCCGGTAAACCGGTCATGGAGGGGAAAGGGATCCTCTTCAAGCGCTTTGCCGACATTGATGTTTTTGACATCGAACTTGACACCGAAGATCCAGATGAAATCATCAAAGCGTGCCAACTGCTTGAGCCGACCTTCGGTGGCATCAACCTTGAAGACATCAAGGCGCCAGAGTGCTTCTACATTGAAGAAACGCTCAAAAAAACCATGAGCATCCCGGTCTTTCACGATGACCAGCACGGTACCGCCATCATCTCTTCCGCTGCTCTTATCAACGCTCTGTACCTGGTCAACAAAAAGATCGAAGACATCCGTATCGTCGTTAACGGCGCCGGCGCCTCCGCCAACTCCTGCGCCAAACTCGCCATCTCACTCGGAGTAAAGCCGAACAACATGATCATGTGCGACACCAAAGGGGTAATCTACAAAGGGAGAGTTGAGGGGATGAACCCTTACAAGGAACTCTTCGCTGCTGACACCCATTTCCGCACCCTGGAAGAAGCGGCTAACGGCGCAGATGTCCTCTTCGGTCTCTCCGTCAAAGGCGCCTTCACGAAAGAGATGATTGCGAGCATGGCTCCCAACCCGGTCATCTTTGCCATGGCCAATCCTGATCCTGAAATCACCCCGGAAGATGCCCACTCTGTCAGGAATGACGTCATTATGGCCACAGGTCGCTCAGACTACCCGAACCAGGTCAACAACGTCCTCGGCTTCCCATTCATCTTCCGTGGCGCCCTCGACTGCCGCGCCACCTGTATAAACGAAGAGATGAAGCTCGCCGCCGTCAAAGCCCTGGCACAACTGGCTCGAGAAGAGGTACCCGATTCAGTCAGCAAAGCCTACGGCAACGTTAAGTTCGCCTTTGGCCGCGACTATATTATTCCCAAGCCGTTTGACTCGCGTGTTCTGCTTCACGTCGCCCCGGCCATCGCCCGTGCCGCCATGGAAACCGGCGTGGCTCGTCAGCCGATTGAAGATATGGCCAAATACATCGAACACCTGGAATCTACACAGGGTAAATCAAAAGAGATCATGCGAATGATCATAAACAAAGCAAAAAGTGATCCGAAAAAAGTCGTCTTCCCTGAAGGTGAACATGAAAAGACTCTCAGAGCGGCACAAATACTGGTAGAAGAAGGCATCGCTAAGCCGATTCTGATCGGTGACAAAAAGAAAATTGAACAGAAAATGGCGGAGCTTAATATCGAGATCGACTTGCCGATCATCGATCCCGCCGAATCGGAGCTGACTGAAAAATATGTCGAGGAGCTCTACCTTCTCCGTCAGCGCAAAGGGTTGACCCTCTCCGAATCCCAGCGCCTCCTGCGCCGCAAATCACGCACCCACTTTGGTGCCATGATGGTTCACATGGGTGACGCCGATGCTCTGCTTGGTGGCATCGATACCCATTATCCGGAGACCATCCGTCCCGCCCTGGAAGTCGTCGGCAAACAAAAAGGGCTCTCCAGCGTCCATGGCCTCTACATGATGGTTTTCAAAAACGACGTCTACTTCCTGGCCGATACCACCGTAACCATCGATCCGACCGCCGAAGAACTTGCCGAGACCGCCATCCTCGCTGCGGAGAAAGTCCGCATGCTCGACATAGAGCCACGGGTTGCCATGCTCTCCTTCTCCAACTTCGGCTCCGTTAATCACCCGCAGTGTAAAAAAGTCAAACGCGCTGGCGAGATCGTCAAAGAGCGCGCACCAGACCTGATAGTAGAGGGCGAAATGCAGGCCGACACCGCTGTCACCCCTGAACTGCTTGAAGGTTTCACCTTCTCGAAACTCAAGACAAAAGCCAACATCCTGATCTTCCCCGATCTGAGCTCCGGTAACATCTGCTACAAGTTGCTCCACCATCTGGGTGGTGCCGAAGCAATCGGCCCGATCCTGATGGGCATGAACAAACCGGTGCATGTTCTGCAGCGAGGCGATAGTGTTGATGATATCGTCAAGATGGCGGCAATTGCCGTGGTAGATGTACAGAATATTTAGAATCAATCATGCCGGACAATACGTAAAGTGGGGATGTCAAAAGCATCCCCACTTTACTCACATACCCCACAAAAAAACTTTCCTGCCATCCACCGTTTTCTCCAGCTCCCAGATTCTGTCATCCCACACCTTTTCACCATCGCGGTCAAAAATAAGAAGGTGCGCCTCGTCCGCGCCGCAGGTGGCGGCGTAGGATGCGGTTTGTACCACACCACTGGCGATGGTGGCTTCCAGTCCTTTGCGCTGGATCTTCAACTCCAGCACAATCCGCTGCATCGATCCGCGAAAAAGCAAAACAGGGTCAAGAGGCCATTCGAGATAAAGATCCATTCGCTTCATGCCAAGGCCGTATTCGCGGGTAATGCGACCACCACCATTGATAATCCGCTGCAAAAAAGCCTGTAACAACAGTTGCGGCCCCGCCTCCTTGTACTGGAATTTTTCGATCCAGGCATCGGCATTCTCTCTGAAAAACTGCTGAAACGCCCGCAACAGTTTCGGCATGTCAAGACGGTTATCGGCGGTGGTGTACCAGGGGAGGTCGTGGACTATGCTTTTCTGGGTCGCCCAGGTCAGTTCGCGCGGAATGACTTCCTGATAAATCGCGTTGCTGATGCGTATCTGCTTGTCAAGAGTTATCAGCCCCATGTCCTGAACGTATTGCAGATCATCGAGCGGAGTGTTTATCGCGTCCCCTTCACCAGCCAGAACTTCGGAGATAACACGGTGAACACGAGGTTCCTGAAGTTTATCGGTTAGCTGTTCCAGGTGGGTGGCCCGGCTCAGTATTAGACGTTCGCGCGCCTCCCTGTACAACTCTACATCGATGGTGCGTGTACGATCTTTGCCGGCTTCCATATAAAAACATGCTTCCTGTCCCAGAGCATTGACCAGCCAGGGTTGACCTGCGGTATCTTTCCAGAGCAGCTCGAATACTTCCTCGTCAAAGCGTTGCCCGGTTTCAGTCGTGTGCTGTTCAAAAAGTTTGCGACAGTCGGCCTGGCTGAAATTACCCAGACGCAGAGATTTTGCCTTGACATTGAAGGCGGAGCCGCCGGTTATGATCTCGCCGCCACCGGTGTGGATACGATAGTCTCTAACGTCACGAACACCGCAGAGAATAACGGATGTTGGGAAATTGTCGGGGCGGTCATTGTAGCCGGAGCGGAGCTGGCGCAGCACCGATATGAGAGTATCACCCACCAGAGCGTCGATCTCGTCGAGAAAAAGTACGGTGGGTCTGGCAGGGTCATTTTGCGTCCATCTACGGAGAAGTTCCAGAAGAGCCGCATTGTGGCCGTTCTCATTGAAAATTCCAAGCCAGGCATCCGCAGTTGTCGCGTCGCGAAGATGCATGCGAAGCGAGGAGGCGACGCTGCTGCAGACCGTCCGTATTCCCTGTGACACATCGTTTCTTGCCGTCTGAGCTGTTTCAATGTTGGCGTAAATGGCTCGATAGCGCCCCTGTGTGTTAAGATACTTCATCAATGAGATGAGGCAGGTGGTTTTACCGGTCTGGCGGGGGGCATGCAGGACAAAATATCTTTTCGCCTCTATCAGCGATAATATTTCAGCAAGATTTATTCGGGTCAGAGGATCAACACGATAATGATCGCCCGCAACGCTTGGTCCTGCCGTATTGAATTGTAGCATTTTTATTTTCTCCACCGTTCACGTAACCTTGCCTGTTCTCGAAGGAATTTGCTTTTTTTAGAGAGGTAGAAAGTACACCCGCCACAAGGTACTGTCAATGCAATTTGACACGATTTGAGAGGGTTCAGGTTGATCAAATAGCTGGATTCATGGCAAGCCGAATGGTATACGTACACTTTCCGTTGATCCTAAAGAAACAGTTTCACTCAACGACGCAACGTAACTTTAAAGTGGAGATGTAAATGTTAAACTGGATTTTACTGCTGATAGCTCTCGGGATCATACTTCTGGGAGCAACTGTTTTTACCAACGGCCTCGAATGGTTCGGCAAGAAGATGAAGCTTTCGGACGGGGCGGTTGGAAGTATCTTTGCGGCGGTCGGCACTGCCCTCCCCGAAACCTTGGTGCCGATTGTGGCCATCATGTTCGGCACGCCGGAAGCCGGTCATAAAATAGGCGTGGGAGCCATCATCGGAGCCCCGTTCATGCTCGGCACACTGGCTCTCTTCATCAGCGGCCTGGCGGTGATATTGAACCGGAAAAAACGAGATGATTACCCGATCATGCGGGTTGATACGACCGTCATGCGCCGAGACATGGAATATTTCCTGATTCTCTACACCATAGCTATCGCCGCTTCATTTCTGGGTGGCCATCCGGTTATCAAGACGTTCATCGCCATGTCGCTTATATTGGCCTACGGCGCCTATGTACTGAAGACTCTCAAAGGGGGGGGCGAACCGGAAGCGCACGAAATTGAGGAGTCGGAAATCGATCCCTGCTACTTCGCCCCCAAATCCCATGACCCGAAGATGTTTATCATCGCTTCTCAGGTTTTCAGCGCACTGCTGCTGATCGTGTGGGGGTCGTACATCTTCGTGGAGAAGGTGCAGATAATTTCGCTGCAGATGGGGTTATCACCGTTCATTCTGGCTATGATAATCGCCCCTATTGCAACCGAGCTGCCGGAGAAATTCAACAGTGTGATCTGGATCGGTAAAGGCAAGGATACCCTGGCGATCGGCAATATCACCGGCGCCATGGTCTTTCAGGGCTCGATCATCACCGCAATCGGCATCATGATGACCGAATGGCAGCTTAATACGGCCGCCCTGCTGACTGTAGCGTTGACGTTTGCCTCTGTTGGGTTGGCGTACCTGCAGATTCGGATTAAAAACCGTCTTACCCCAGGGACATTACTGGCGGGAGGGGTTTTTTACGCCGCGTTTCTGGTATTGATTTTTACCGGTAAAATTTGAGTGTCAGAAACGACGGTACCCGCATGACGTCAGTTCAATCTTCCTCTCTGCGTACCGCGCTTCTCGAATATCCGCAGGATGACAAATGTCACCCAGGCCACAATCACCAGGCCGACAGTAAAGATAGTATATGACAAGGGCCACGGGATGTCCTTGGTCATCATCGAAAACTCGGACATGCCACCGATGCCGGCAATCACGTTGAGCGGCATGAAAATGACGCTGAGCACCGTCAGGCGGTAGATAACCCGGTTCTGGTTGATATTGATGAAACCGACCGTGGCATCCATCAGGAAGTTGATCTTGTCGAACAAAAAGGCGGTATGTCCATCCAGCGATTCGATATCGCGCAGAATCTGCTGGGCATCTTCAAGCTGATCGGCAGAAAGAAGCTTCCTACGGATCAGGAAGGTAAGCGCTCTCCTGGTATCAAGCACGTTCCTGCGGATGCGGCCGTTCAAATCCTCTTCTTCGGCGATGCCCGCCAGAATTCTGGCCGCATCCTCGTCGCTCATGGCTTTGTTGAGTACCTGTTTGCCGACTTTGCCGAGGGAAGAATAAATCTCTTCCAGAGAATCTGCAGAATATTCCACGTCGGCAGCGTACAAGTCCAGCAGCATACCCATGCCGTCAGAAACATACCCGGCTTGAATACGAGCGCGCAGTCGCTGTAGACGGAAGACCGGCAACTCTTCCGCGCGCACCGAAAAGAGGATTTCATGGAACAGGATAAACGCAACAGGAACGTTGCGGGAGTCCCCTTCGCGATCGAGCAGAAAGTCTGAATGCAGGTGAATTTCGTCGTTTTCTTCCACGTAGAAACGGGCGCTCGATTCAATATCGGTAAGGTCTTCCGGGTCTGGGAGCTCCAGCCCAAAATATTGTCCGATTTTGCGACGATCCGCTTTGGTCGCCCCGACCAGATCGACCCAGATCGGTTTTATCCCTTCCAGATCTTCAACCGATTCGATGGTGATCTGGGTCAAGCGCCCCTGCGCCAGCTCGAAGGCGTTCACCACGCATGCGGAGCCAAGGTAGCTGCTGCGACTGGCGAGAGTATCCCTGGTCGCATCCGACACGTCATCAAGGATTGCATCCACTCGATTTTCATCGATTTGCCCCCAGACAAGAAAAAGATCCTCTGGGGAAAGACCATCAAGAATCTCAGCGATTTCGGAGGATTCAAGCCTGGCAAACAGCAGGCGCAGCTCGACAAGATGCTGCTTCTGCACCATGTTTTCCACCAGATCGTGGCGCGGCATTGCCTGCCTGTTAACCATCTCCTCAACAAGCCTATGTTTTGACAACAAATCCTGAACGGTTTTTAGTGGCATGACAGCACATCCCTTGCACAAAAACTCTCGTGAAGCAATTGATCAGCTACACGCTGAATGAATACCTGAGATATCAGAGAAAAACAAGTCTGCAGTCATCAGGGGGCAGGTTAAACTTAGATTAAGCTTCCAGATTTCTGTTGATTGGGGGGGACAATTATTTTTTTTGGAGTATGCAGCTCATATATTGACGCGGCCGTAACAATGTGAGATTGTGCATTTTTGCATAACTTCAAAATCATCCCTCATCCGCCCTATCGGGCACCTTCTCACTAAAGGAGAAGGGACAAGACAGGGTTTTGGTATCGCCACAATCAGCTAACTGGACAACACTTTAAATAGTCGTAATAACTCACTGTCAGAGGATACTTCTTTATGGGAAAATCAGATCAGGGCATGGACACGCTTCATCCGCACATACTGGTTGTCGATGACGAATTGGATATGTGTTGCATGATGGCGAACTATCTAAAGAGGAGCGGTTATAAAGTGGACATGGCCTGTAATGCGGCTGATGCCTACAGTATGGTTGAAGACGGGCAGTATCAAGCCGTCGTGAGCGATATAAAAATGCCGGGTGAAGACGGCATTTCGCTCCTCACCCGTATCCTAAAAAACTGGCCGGAGACTCCGGTCGTCCTGATGGCCGACCAGAACGATAGCCAGTTGATGCAGGCCGCCATAAAGCATGGTGCATTCGATTCCATCCAAAAGCCCCCCGATTTTGTACATCTGGAAAAAATAATTGAACGCGCGGTCAAGTACAGCAGGCTGCAGCGTCTGGAAAAAAATTACCATGCCGAGATTGAAGAGGCCGTTGTCGAGCGGGCGCTTGAGTCGGAGAGGGCCGCTGCGCGGTTACGGACAGAACTTGCCGAGCGCAACAGTGCCGAAGAGCGGTTACGGGCTGAATATGCCGAGCGGCAGAAGTTGGAAAGCAGCCAGCAACAGGCTGCGGCAGAGCGTGCATCAGAATTGCAGAGTGCCATTGAGCAGCTTTCGGCTGAGATTGCCGAGCGCAAGGCTGCTGAAGAGAAACTGATGCAGGAGAGGGCTGCCGCTGAAGCGGTTAATGAACAGCTCCAGGCTGAACTGGCTGCCGAGCGGAAACAGGCCGAAGCCGGTGTTGCGCAGCTTCAGGCTGAGATTGCCGAGCGGTTGCAGTTGGAGGAGAGCCTGCAGCAGAGCTCTTCAGAGCGTGCGTTGCAGTTGCAGGCAACCATTGAGCAGTTGCGGACTGAACTTGTTGAGCGCAAAGAAGTTGAAAAACAACTTGAGCAGGTCTGGAATGCCGCCGAGGCTGCCAATGAACAGATGAGGATTAAGCTTGCGGAGCGGAAGCAGGAATCTCAGACGATCACAGAACAGTTGCAGATTGAATTTGCCGAGCGCCAGGCGGCCGAAGAACGGATGATGCAGGCAGAGATAGCTGCCGAAGCGGCCAACAGGCAGTTACAGGCCGAGATTGGCGAGCGGCAGCAGTTGGAAACCAGCCTGCAGCAGACAGCAGCAGAACGCATGTCGGAATTGCAAACGGTTGTTGAAAACTTAAAAGCGGAACTTGCCGCCGAGCGGACTCAAGCAGAAGAGCAACTGAAACAGACTCGTTTAACTGCGGAAGCTGCCATTGAACAGTTGGAGGTGCAGCATGCCGAGCGGAAGCAGGAATGGCAAAATGTCACCGAACAGTTGCAGGTTGAATTTACCGAGCGCCAATCTGCCGAAGAGAAGTTGAAGCAGGCTGAGACAACTATCGAAGCACTCAACAAGCAGCTGCAGGCTGAGATAGAGCGGTTGCAGAGTGAACGTGCTGCCGAGCAAAAAGCGGTCGAGGAGCTGTTGGAGCAGACACAAGTGGCCGCTGAAGATGCCGTTAAGCAGATGGAGGCGAAGAATGCCGAGCTGAAGAGGGAGTGGCAGACCGTTGCCGAACAGTTACAGACCGAATTTACCGAGCGCCAGTTAGCCGAAGAGAAGCTGGAACTGGCCAGGAAAGCCGCCGAAGCGGCAGATGTAGAGATGCAGGCCAGGCTTGCCGGGCGGCAGCAAGAATTACAGACGGTCTCTGAGCAGTTGCAGACTGAATTTGCCGAGCGCAAGGCCGCCGAGGAGCGACTGGAGCGGGCCAGGCTGGACGCCGAAACGACCATTGAACATCTGCATGAAGAACTTGCCGATCACAAACGATCCGAAGAGAGCCTGGAGAAGGCGAGACTCGCCGCTGAAGCTGTCATTGAACAGTTGCGGTCGGGCCTTGATGGTGAACGTAACCAGCGAAGCCAGGTGGAATTCAGGCTGGAAGCGACCGCTACCGAGCGCAGGCAGGTAGAGAGCAGACTTGCGCAAACCGTTGCAAAACGTACTGAGGAGTTGGCGAAAGTCAACGAAGAGCTGCAGGCCAAACGTGAGGAGCAGAAACAGACTGAAGAGGTACTGGAAAAGGCGAGAGTTGAGGCCAAAGCAGCCCTTGAACAGGTGCATTCTGAGCTTGCCGAGCAGAAGCTGGCGGAGAGTCGACTGGAACAGACAGTTGCAGAACGGACCGAGGAGTTGGCGAATGCCAACGAACAGCTCCAGGCCGCACGCAAAGAGCAGAAGCAGACTGAAGAAAGATTGGAACAGGCCAGAGTGGAAGCCAAAGCCGCGCTTGACAAGATACAGTCTGAGCTTGCTGCCGGACGCACTCAACTCGAAATTGCCAACGAGCAGTTGCAGGCTGAGCGTATCGGGCGCAAAGATACCGCCGAGCGGATGGAACAGGCCAAGTTGGCCGCAGAGGCAGCAGCTAAGGCCGCCGCTGAAAAGTTCCAGGCTGAGCTTGCCAAGCGGAAGAAGGCGGAGGATCGACTTGAGCAGGCGGTTGCAGAACGAACCGAAGAGTTGGAAGCCGTAAGCGAACAGCTTCAGGCTAAACGTGACGAGCAAAAACAGACTGAAGAGCGGATGGAAAATGCCCTGTTAGCCGCAGAAGCCGCCGCTGAAAAGTTCCAGGCTGAGCTTGCTGAGCGGAGGGAGGCGGAGAGCGGTCTTGAGCAGACAGTCGCGGAGCGGACGCAGGAATTGGCCAGTATGAATGAACGGCTGGAGTCGGAACGTGCTAAGAACAGTGAGGCATTAGAAGAGCTGACTCAGTCCTGGATGGCTGTAGAAGCAACCAATGAACGGCTGCAGGCCGAACTTGCTGCAGAGCGCGAGGATGCCGAAAAACGGCTGGAAAATGCCCGGTTGGCCGCAGAAGCCGCCGCTGAAAGGTTTGAGGCTCAGCTTGCCGAGCGGAGAGAAGCAGAAAGTCGCCTTGAGCAGACCGTCTCAGAGCGTACCGAAGAGTTGGCAGTCGTCAACGGACAGTTGCAGGATAAACGTGATGCGCTTAAACAGATTCAAGAGCAGATGGAGCAGGCCAGATTGGCCGCTGAGGCCGCTGCTGAAAGGTTCCAGGCTCAGCTTGCCGAGCGGAGAGAAGCGGAAAGTCGTCTGGAACAGACCGTTGAAAAACGTACTCAAGAATTGGAGAGTGCCTACGAAGAGTTGCAGAGCGAGCGTGACGAGCGGAATCGAGTGGAGTTCAGGCTGGAAACAACAGCGACAGAACTGACTCAGGAGCTGACGACAGTCAACGATAGGTTGCAGGCTACGCGTGACGAGCTTAAACAGACCGGAGAGCGGATGGAAGAGGCCAGGTTGGCCGCTGAGGCCGCCGCTAAAGCCGCCGCTGAAAAGTTCGCGTCTGAACTTGCCGATTGGAGGAAGGCGGAAAGTCGCCTTGAGCAAACCGTCGCAGAGCGGAACGAGGAGTTGGCAACCGTCAACGGACAGTTGCAAGCTGAACGTGACGCGCTTAAACAGACTCAAGAGCAGATGGAACAGGACTGGTTGGCCGCTGAGGCTGCCGCTGAGATGTTTGAGGCTCAGCTTGCCGAGCGTAGAGAAGCGGAAAATCGCCTTGAGCAGACAGTAGCAGAACGGACGGAGGAGTTGGCAACCGTCAACGAACAGTTGCAAGCAAATCGTGACGAGCTTAAACAGACTGAAGAGCGGATGGAGCAGGCCAGGTTGGCTGCTGATGCCGCTGCTAAAGCCGCCTCTGAGAAGTTCGAGGCGGAGCTTGCCGAGCGGAGAAAGGCGGAAAGTACTCTTGAGCAGACTGTTGCAGAACGGACTCGGGAATTATCGACCGTCACCGGGCAACTTCAGTTCGAAACCATCTTGCGCAAAGATACTGAAGCACGGCTGGAAAAAAACAGGTTGGCCGCTGAAGCCGCCTCTGAAAAATTCAAGGCGGAGCTTGCCGAGCGTAAGCAGGCGGAAGGCAGGCTTGAGCAGACAGTAGCAGAACGGACCGCGGAGTTGGCGACAGTCAACGGCCAGTTGCAGGCCAAACGTGACGAGCTTAAACAGACAGAAGAGCGGATGGAAGAGGCAAGGCTGGCTGCTGAGGCCGCAGCTAGCGCCGCCGCTGAAAAGTTTGCTTCTGAGCTTGCCGAGCGGAGAGAGGCAGAAAGTCGCCTTGAGCAGACGGTTGTAGAGCGAACCGAGGATCTGGCGACAGTCAACGGACAGTTGCAGGCCAAGCGTGATGAGCTTAAACAGAGTGAAGAGCGAATGGAAGAAGCAAGGTTGGCTGCAGAGGCTGCAGCTTCAGCCGCTGCTGAAAAGTTCGCGGCTGAGCTTGCCGAGCGGAGAGAGGCGGAAAGTCGCCTTGAGCAGACCGTTACTGAGCGGACTGAAGAGTTGGCTTCAGTTAACGGCCAGTTGCAAGCTGAGCGTGACGGGCATAAGCAGACTCAAGAGCGGATGGAAGAGGCCAGGTTGGCTGCAGAGGCCGCAGCTTCAGCCGCCGCTGAAAAGTTTGCGTCTGAGCTTGCCGAGCGGAGAGCGGCAGAAAGTCGCCTTGAGCAGACGGTTGTAGAGCGTACAGGGGAGTTGGCGACAGTCAACGGACAGTTGCAGGCTAAGCGTGATGAGCTTAAACAGAGTGAAGAGCGGATGGAAGAGGCAAGGTTGGCTGCAGAGGCTGCAGCTTCAGCCGCCGCAGAAAAGTTTGCGGCTGAGCTTGCCGAGCGGAGAGAGGCGGAAAGTCGCCTTGATCAGACCGTTGCAGAGCGTACCGGGGAGCTGGCTACCGTCAACGATAAGTTGCAGGCTACGCGTGATGAGCTTAAGCAGACCGAAGAGCGGATGGAAGAGGCAAGGCTGGCCGCAGAGGCCGCCGCTAAAGCCGCCGCTGAAAAGTTCGCATCTGAGCTTGCCGAGCGGAGGGAAGCGGAAAGTCGCCTTGAGCAGACAGTCGCAGAGCGTACCGGGGAGTTGGCGTCAGTCAACGAACAGTTGCAGGCCAAACGTGACGAGCTTAAACAGACCGAAGAGCGGATGGAGCAGGCCAGACTGGCAGCAGAGGCCGCCGCCAAAGCCGCCGCTGAAAAGTTCGCATCTGAACTTGCCGAGCGGAGGGAGGCAGAAAGTCGTCTTGAGCAGACCGTCGCAGAACGGACCGGGGAGTTGGCAACGGTCAACGAACAGTTGCAGGCCAAACGTGACGAACTTAAACAGACTGAAGAGCGGATGGAGCAGGCCAGACTGGCTGCAGAAGCCGCAGCAAAAGCCGCCGCTGAGAAGTTTGCGTCTGAGCTGGCCGAGCGGAGAGATGCGGAAAGTCGCCTTGAGCAGACCGTCGCAGAGCGTACCGAGGAGTTGGCTACAGTCAACGGTCAGTTGCAGGCCAAGCGTGACGAACTTAAACAGACTCAAGAGCGGATGGAGCAGGCTAGACTGACTGCAGAGGCCGCAGCTAAAGCCGCTGCTGAAAAGTTTGAGTCAGAACTTGCCGAGCGAAGAAAGGTGGAAAGCGCTCTTGAGCAGACAGTCGCTGAGCGTACCGGTGAGTTGGCAACAGTCAACGAGCAGTTGCAGGCCAAGCGTAACGAGCTTAAACAGACTGAAGAGCGGATGGAACAGGCAAGGTTGTCTGCTGAGGCTGCCGCAAAAGTCGCCGCTGAAAAGTTTGCGGCTGAGCTTGCCGAGCGCAGGGATGCAGAGAGTCGTCTTGAGCAGACGGTTGCAATACGTACTCAGGAATTGGCTGCAGCCAACGAACAGTTGCAGAACGAGCGTGACGAGCGGAATCGAGTGGAATTCAGACTGGAAACGACTGCCGCAGAGCGGAAGCAGGAGTTCGAGACGGTAGTTGCTCAACTCAATAAAGAGCTTGCCGAGCATAAGGAAGCGGAAAGCCGCCTTGAACAGAGAGTTGCGGAGCGCACTGAGGAGTTGGCGACCGTCAACGGGCAGTTGCAGGCTAAACGTGACGAGCATAAACAGACTGAAGAGATATTGGAACAGGTTCGACTTGCCGCCAAAGCAGCTCTCGAAAAGATACAGTCCGAGCTTGCCGCAGAACAGGCGGAGCTCGAATCTATCAACGGCAAGTTGCAGGCCGAAACCACCTTGCGCAAATATACTGAAGAACGGCTGGAGCAGGCCAGGCTGGCTGCTGAAGCTGCCGCTGAAAAGTTCCGGGTTGAGATTGCCGAGCGGAGAGAGGCGGAAGGCAGGCTTGAGCAGACAGTTGCAGAGCGGATACAGGAGCTGGCAACAGTCAACGGCCAGTTGCAGGCCGAAACCAGCTTGCGCAAAAATACTGAAGAGCGACTGGAACAAGCAAGGCTGGCCGCAGAAGCCGCTGCAGATAAGTTCAGGACTGAGCTTGCTGAGCGGAGAGAGGCGGAAAGCAGGCTTGAACAGTCGGTTGCAGAACGGACTCAGGATTTGGCCGCCGTCAACCTGCAGTTGCAGGCCAAACGTGACGAGCTTAAGCAGACTGAAGAGCGGATGGAGCAGGCCAGACTGGCCGCCGAGGCTGCAGCCAAAGCCACAGCCGAAAGTTTCGAGACTCAGCTTGCCGAGCGTAGGCAGGCGGAGAGAGCCCTGGAACAGAGGGCTGCGGAACGGAATCAGGAATTGGCATCCGTAAAGGAACAACTGCAGACCGAAATCATTGGACGCAGAGATACCGAAGAGCGTCTGGAACATACCAGAGATCTGATGGAAGAAGCCAGGGTGACCGCCGAAGCCGCTGCCAAAGTGGCCGCTGAAAAGTTCCAGGCTGAGCTTGCCGAACGGAGACTGGCGGAGCGCCTCCTTGAAGAGAAGGTTGCAGAACGGACTAAGGAGCTTGAGAGTCTAAACGTACAGTTGCGAGTTGAAACCACCAGGCGCAGAAACAGTGAAGAGGCGCTGGAACAGGCCAAGCTGGCCTCTGAAGCCGCCGCTGAAAAGTTCCAGACTGAGCTTGCCGAACGGAGGCAGGCAGAAAGCATCCTTGAACAGAAAGTTACTGAACAGAGCGAGGAACTGGCGACGGTCAGCGGGCAGTTGCAGGCCGAAACCACCAAGCGCAAAAACACCGAAGAGATGCTGGAACAGGCCATGAAAGCCACTGAAGCAGTTGTTCAGCAGTTGCAGGACGAACTTGCCGAACATAAAGCCGCAGAAGAGCAACTTGCTCAGTCTAGACTGGAAGCAGCAGCCATCAGCGAAAAGTTGAAGGCGGAACTTGCCGAGCGGAGAGAGATAGAAAGCAATCTGGAGCAGACGAAGGCCTTCTCCGACAGATTGTTTAATGCATCACCAGATACGCTGCTGCTGTTCGATCCGGAGACAGGCAAACCGATCAGATGGAACAAGAGCTTTGCCGAAGTGAGCGGATACGATGACAAAGAGATTCCTCTTATGAAAGCTCCGAAAGATTTTTATGAGGAGGTCCTTCCCAACGGCACAATGCCGGCATTGCTTGATGTCTCCACCGGAAAGAAAAAGTTTGCCGAACTGATAATGCACACCAAGAACGGTACGCGTATTCCGTACGAGTGTGGTGTCACGGTTATTAAAACCAGAGAGGGTAAACCTCTGCTCATGCCGGTGGGAAGGGACGTCACCGGCCGCAGGACCAAGAGCGCAATACTTGCCAATATGAGCCGAGAAATACGTACGGAAACGAACGGCATCATCAACATGAACGCGTTTCTGCTTGAGACCGCTCTGTCCAATGAACAGCGCAATTATGCCCAGATAGCTCACAGAAGCGGCGAGAGCCTTCTCGAATACATAAACGATATCGTCAGTTTCTCGAATATCGAGGCGGGTATTCTGGAGATTGTGAAACAGGACTTTGATTTTAAAGACCTGCTGGATGAAGCCACCGAAATTCTAAACGC
>CAIMXI010000433.1 GCA_903845365.1 uncultured Geobacteraceae bacterium
GCCTGACCACAGCCGAGATCGTGGCGCTGACCACAGCGCAGATCCAGGCTCTGACTACCTCACAGATCGAGGCTCTGACAACGTCTCAGTTTGCCGCCATGGCCACCGACGACATAGCTATTCTGACTACGGCTCAGTTCAACGCGATCGAGACCTCCGACATCGTCGCCCTGACGACCGCCCAGATAGTTGCGATCAACACCGCCGACATAGTCGCCATGAGCACGGCGCAGATGCAGGCACTGGAGACCCGTGACGTTGCCGCCCTTACTACGACTCAGATAGCAGTCCTTGAAACCAGCGACTTAAACGCCCTGACGTCCAGTCAGATCCAGGCATTGACCACCGAGCAGATCCAGGCGCTGACGACAACGCAGATAGCCGCTATGGCCACGGACGACCTCCAGTCGCTGACCACTGCACAGATGAGCAGCCTGACTACGACAGAACTTGTTGCGCTGACCACGACCCAGCTGCAGGTCATCGAAACCACCGACATAGCTGCGCTGACCACGGCGCAGATCGAGGCGTTGACCACCGATCATATTCAGGCTCTGACTACGGATCAGATTCAGTCGTTCCACACTGACCACATAGTCGCTTTAACTACGTCTCAAATACAGGCATTGACCACAGCCGATATAGTTGCTCTTACAACAGCACAGTTATTTGTGATGGAAACTACTGATATCCAGGCAATGACTACAACTCAGGTAGTTGCTCTGGAGACCACCGATCTTGTTGCATTACATACTGCGGAATGGGTGCCAAACTTTACAACTGAACAGATGGCGGCTCTTCAGGTTGTGGGACATGAAAGCATTTTCCTCGCAAGTCCGATCATACTCGATTTCGACGGCAATGGTATTCAGACGGCCAGTGTACATAACGGAGTGGCCTTCGATATAACCGGTAGTGGTCAATTGATTCAAACTGGCTGGGTGGCAGGAAAAGATGGCCTTCTGGTAAGAGATATAAACCGTGATGGGGCTATTACTGATGGTGGTGAGCTCTTTGGGACCGCAACTAAACTGGCATCAGGTGCAAACGCCAAAGACGGATTCGAAGCATTGAGTGTTATGGATACAAACCACGATGGCGTAATAAATATGTCGGACGCAGAGTTCATAGACCTTCAAGTCTGGGTTGACAGTAACCATGACGGTATCTCGCAGGCAAGTGAACTCCATTCGCTCCAATCATTGGGTGTCGCCGAGCTTCATCTCAAAGCCACCCAGACGGCTGTCAATAACAATGGCAACTGGATATTCCTCGATTCTACCTATACGGCCACTGATGGAACGACTCATCAGATGTCGGATGTATGGTTTGAGAAGGGGGGACCGATTGATATCTCAACCATGAGTACGGCTCAGGTTGCGGCCTTGACTCCAGAACAGGTCAGTCTGTTATCAACTGATCAGATTCACGCAATGACGCCGGATCAGGTGGCGGTATTCTCTACAACCGACGTTGCGGCATTGACACCAGACCAGGTTCATGTACTGACAACAGGCCAGATCCAGGCATTGACACCGGATCAGATAGCCGCGTTCTCTACTGCTGATATTGCGGTACTCTCCCAAGACCAGGTACAGTCTTTGACTTTGGATGATGTCGCCGCCCTGCATGATTTCGGCAAGGTCGATTCCTTCTCGGTTTCTCAGCTTCAGGCAATAGTCAAGCCTCACTTGACTTCCGGACTGGATGATATTCTCTTCTCCGGCAATGTTCATGTCCATGCCAACGCGATAGCCGGATCTGACCAGCTCCAGTTGATAGTGACCGGCGACGCTACCGGCAAGGTTGAATTTATGGGTCAGCCTGGCGACTGGAAGGATGCAGGATCTATGCTGGTTAATGGCGCCGAATCCCATGTTTACAACAACGGGCACACACAGATTGTGATTCAGGGGAGCGTGACTGCGGTTGAAAAGGATTTCCGCACGGGATAAATCAGGGAAAAATTGTAGTTTTGACGCCGGGTCTTAAGTTTAGAGGCAATAAAAAGGCCACTCTCTCAGGGGTGGCCTTTCTGTTTTTGCACACTCAATGCACGAGTTAGCCCGTTGGTATGTGTTGTTTTGGAACGAGGTGATCATACTAGAGCGCACGTGGGGCAAAAGCGAAGTTACACGCGGCTGACATACCCGGCATGGTCGGTGACCGTACCGGGGGCGCCTTTTTTGAGAGCTGTCCGGAGATCTGTCGGTATGGCAGTTTTTTGCATGGTGTCGGCATCAATATAAACATTGACCGTTTCAGCCCTGGTGATGATCTGTTCCTGGCCGGCGACACGGATTTCGGTGGCGATTGTAAATGATGAAGTGCCGAGATGCAGAACTGAAAGCGACAGTTCTAGAACCTGGTCAAAGCGGGCGGGGGCTTTCCATTCGATCGTCTGCTTGACGACATGATATTCTATAAAGCCGAAGTCGGGGCAGCTTGCGCGGAGGAATTCGGTGGTCGCTATATCAACATAGTCGGCATACCGAGCGTTAAAAACCACCTTCTGGGCATCGCATTCCGAATAACGAACCCGCAGGTAATAGCGAAAATGATCTGCGATATCGCCTCCCTTGTTCCTATGCCTGCTACTCAGGTTCAGGCTAATCTGCCTGAGACGTCAGAGCTTTTACCAGTACGAACGCCGCCTGCAGAGCCGATGTCGGACAGAGAGGGAAACACTCCTTGCACTCCCAGCACTCCCTGGCAGCGATCTCAGGGATAAAGCAGATCTCTTTCCGTGGTCCCCTGTCGATAAATCCGATGGCATGCTTTTTCTTGATCTCGGCGCAATACCGCACACAGAGCCCGCAATGAATGCAGAAGGAGACCTCTTTTGCAAACCGATCCCTGTCGGCGCCATACTCCTCGGCCAGAGCCATCAACTGCTCGGAATCGGGAGCATGAGCCATCATCATCTCCACCAGTGATTTCCGGATCCGCTCCAGCTTCCTGGTTCTCGTCCGTACCACCAGATCCTGCTCAACCGGGTAGAGGCATGCGGCAACGACGCTTGTTCTACCTCTGGCATCCACTTCCACCGAGCATATCCGGCAGCCACCATGCGCTTGTAGCTTCTCATGGTGACAGAGTGTCGGAATGGAGATCCCAACGCTCTGGGCGGCTTCTAGAATGGTCGCACCGGGTCGTGCGGTAACTTCTCTACCATCTATCTGTAATAGCAGTTCGCTCATGATTGTTTACTCTTTCTGACTATAGTCCGTGATTCTTGGGGAAGCGGAGCGGGAACCGGTTCTCCGGAAATCTTGCGTACCGCACCAAAACGGGGAGGGCAGGCTTCAAGGCAGGATCCGCACTTTGTACATTTGTCCTGGATAACGACATGAATGAGATTTTTGCCGCCGTCAATCGCCTCGGCCGGACATTTCCTGCCGCAACTCAAACAGGCTTGGCACTTATCCGGGTCAATATAGTACGAAATCAGCTCCTTGCAAGAAAGAGCCGGGCACTTCCCCTCGTTGATATGCGCCTCATACTCGTCCCTGAAGTGGCGTAGCGTACTTAACACAGGGTTAGGCGCCCCTTTGCCCAAAGCGCAGAGAGCGGCGGAGCCAGCTACTTCGGACAACTCCTCCAGTAACTCGATATCACCTTTTCTTCCTTTCCCTTTGGTTATGTTGGTCAGAATCTTGGACATCTGCTTGATGCCTTCACGACACGGAACACATTTGCCGCACGATTCATCGGCAAGGAAGTCGAGGAAATACCTGGCGAAATCAACCATACAGGTCTCTTCATCAAGGACAATCATCCCGCCGGATCCCATCATCGAACCGGCTCTGGTGAGTTGATCGAAATCGACTTCCATATCAAGCAGGCTCTCAGGCATACATCCACCAGCCGGGCCACCGGTCTGCACCGCCTTGAAACCTTTATCCCCGGGGATACCGCCACCAATCTTATAGACAATATCCCGCAAGGTAATACCCATAGGCACCTCTACAAGGCCGGTATTTTTCACTTTTCCAACCAGTGAAAATATCTTGGTGCCTTTGCTTCCTCCAGTACCGATTGAGGCAAATGCCTCGGCTCCCTTATTTATAATCAAGGGGATATTGGCCCAGGTCTCCACGTTATTTATATTTGTCGGCTTATCCCAGAGCCCTTTTATGGCCGGATATGGCGGCCTCGCTTTTGGTTCGCCTACCTTGCCCTCCAGTGAATGAATGAGGGCCGTTTCCTCTCCACAAATGAAAGCGCCGGCACCCTGATGCACCTTGATGTTGAAATCGAAACCTGACCCGAGGATATTTTCCCCAAGAAGCCCCAACTCCTCAGCCTGCTTGATAGCGATGTTCACATTCTTTACCGCCAGGGGGTATTCCTGACGGACATAGATATAACCCTCATGAGCGCCGATTGCATAAGCTCCGATTATCAATCCTTCAAGCACTGAGTGGGGGTTCCCCTCCAGCAGGGCTCTATCCATAAAAGCACCCGGATCTCCCTCATCAGCGTTAACGATCACATACTTTGTTTTTTCCGGAGCGCTACGTGTAAGTTCCCATTTGTTTCCCGAAGGAAATCCGCCGCCGCCTCTTCCTCTCAGGCCGGACTTTTTCACCAGATCAATCACTTGTTCTGGTGTCTCCTGGAAAAGAGCTTTGGAGAGTGCGGAATAACCGTCAACCGCCAGATAGTCATCAAGGCTGTTAGGATCAAGCCTGATATTGTTACCGATAAGTAGCCTCACCTGATTTTTGTAGAAGGGTATCTCGGATTCATGGACTACCTTCTCACCGGTTATCGGATCGACGTAAAGAAGCCTGTCGATAACCTTCTTCTCGCGTATCGTCTGAGATACGATGTTTTCGACATCGTCCGGCTGCACTCTAAGATAACATAACTCCTCAGGATAAATGACAAGCAGAGGTCCTCTTTCACAGAAGCCGGGGCAGCCTGTCTCCCTGACATCAACTTGAGTTTCCAGTCCCTGTTTTTTAATCTCTTCTCTGAATGCGGAAACAACATTTGCCGCGCCGAGAGCTAGGCAGCCAGACCCGGTGCATACCGCAATGCAAGGCTTATTTGGATCTCTTTGAGATAATATATCTGTCCTGAATCTTTCCAATTCAGCAGAGGATTCTATCCTTGGCATGTTTTTCCCTTTTTCCAGCTACTAATGGAATTACTCATATTTTTTGAACACTTCTTCCACCTGCGACGGTGCCAGATTGCCGTGATACTCGCCATTTACAACCATTACCGGTCCCAGAGCACAGCAGCCAATACAGCCAACCGTTTCCAGGCTGAACTTTAAATCCAGGTCTGTTTCGCCCGGTTTAATTCCAATCTGATCCTGAACCGTGTCTAGGACACGCTGCGCACCACGAACATGACAGGCAGTACCGGTACAAACGTGGACTTCATGACGACCCTTGGGAACCAGGCTGAATGATTTATAGAAGGTGGTAATGTGCTGTATTTGGCTCATCGGCACATCAAGTTTTTTGCTGACCCGCTCGAGCGCTTCCTTGGGGAGCCAATGATTCTCGCTTTGGATATCAAGCAGTATCTGGATAAGCGAACCCGCTTCGCAGTGGTGTTTGTCTATAATATGATCGATCGTATTTGTATCCATAAGCCCTTCTTATGTAGTATCGTAAACATCAAAATCTACCCCCCCTCAGTCCCCCCTTACCTAAGGGGGGAAGCTTGAAGTCTCCCCTTAAGTAAGGGGAGATTTAGAGGGGTTAGATGTCTATCCTATTGCGTATCGCTTCATCTCTTCGTTATATCTGACTAGTCCCTGCCGTGCCGAGCTGTTCAGGTATCTGGACACTTCGGCCGGTCGTATATGTAAAGAGTCCGATATTTCTCTGGTCGAAAGAGGATTCTGCTCCAGGAGCGTCGTAATCTGGCTTATTGCCAGTTTCTCACCGACCAGGTCACGGATCAAACGATCGACCTCTTCGCTGCCAAAATACTGGTCATACTCCTCTTCCGTTTTAAAGCGCACTCTCAGTCTCTCCCGCTCAACGAGTTTGAGGAAGGGGAGTATTTTGGTAACCGCCTTAAATTTAAGCTTCAGGGTTTCCTTATCCAATCCTTCGCCCGCACCGATCGGGCCAAAACCCTTCAACTGCCTGCCAAAATCGTTCATAACCTCGGCGTAGCGCATACCTTCAGAACCGGCAATCCATTCAAGTCTCAGCCGTCCCGGGTTGACCCCGATCAGCTCAAGCACTTTTCTGGTCAGATGCCTCATACTCAAGGCATCGTAATTTCCTTCCGTGACGTAATGGCACTCACCAAGCCAGCAGCCGCCGATAAATACACCGTCTGCTCCACCCGCAAGCGCCCGGAGGACAAATGCCATATCGACTCTGCCGGAACACATGACACGAATAATCTTTGTTTCAGTTGTATATTGCAGTCTGGAAACTCCAGCCAGGTCCGCCGCAGCGTATGCTCACCACGTGCAGAGAAAGCCGACTACCCGGGGGTTGAACTCAAATTCGCTACTCATTCCTGCCTCCTTTCTAAGCCGGGACAATTCCGGCAAGAGTCTATTACCGCGTCAGGATCTGCGGCGTCAATCTGGGAGAATATCTCCTCATCGGTGTAATGCATCAGGCGGATCGCCTGGGTCGGGCATTTGGCGTTACAGAGGCCGTCCCCCTTACAGAGGATCGGGTTAACAATGGCCTTTTTCCCTTTTGGCGTGTCGTGGAACTCGATAGCGCCGTAGGTACAGGCGGTGATGCAGGCGCCGCATGATACGCAATCGTTCTCATTCACTTCACAAACCGAACCGGAGGCGGTAACGGTATCCTTAGTGAGCAGATTTATCGCCCGACCGGCGGCGCCGTAGGCCTGACTGATCGTCTCCGAAAGATGCTTCGGATAATGGGCAAGGCCGCAGAGAAACACTCCGTCTGCCGCAAAATCAACAGGCCGCAGTTTTACATGAGCCTCCTGAAAGAAGCCGTCCGGGCTCATGGCAACCTTGAAATGCTTTGCCATCTCCAGGCTTGATGATGAAGGGATGACCGCTGCCGCCAGAGCAACCTGCTCCGCTTCCAGCTCCAGTATCTTGCCTAGCACCGGGTCGGGCACCGTGATTTTCAGACCCGGTTTCCCGCTCTCCAGGGTTGCCGTTGTCACGACCGGTTTACAGCCAGGTTCATAGCGGATGAACTTGATGTTATTTTCTGCCGCCTCGCGATAGTAATCCTCCTTGAGGCCATAAGTTCGCATATCTCGGAAGATGATGGTGATATCGATCAGGGGGTTGATTTCCTTCAGTTTGAGGGCGTTCTTAATTGATTGGCTGCAGCAGACGCGACTGCAGTAGTTACGATCCTTCTGGCGACAGCCGACGCACTGGATCATAACCATACTCTCGGCGCCGGTCACCGCTTCGTCGCCCCTGATGATCTTCTCTTCCAGTTCCAGCAGGGTGGAAACACGGTCGCTTTCACCGTAAAGGTACTCCGTCGGCTTGTGTTCATCAGCACCGGTGGCAAGTATGGCCGCGCCATGCTTGATCTCCATGAGCCGCCCTTCGGTTTTGACACGGGTTACGAAATTCCCTACGTACCCGGAAACATCAACGACGGTGGTATCAATGTAGACGTGGATGCGCGGATGGCGGTAGACCTTACGCACCAGGTCGTTCAGGTAGGGCTGCACGTCGGCACCGTCCAGAGTGTAATGAATCCGCCGGGCGTTGCCGCCGAGATCACTCGCTTTTTCCAGCAGATAAATTTCAAAGCCGACTTCGGCCATGCAGAGGGCACTGGTCATACCGGCCACGCCGCCACCAACCACCAGAGCGATCTTGGTCACCGGCAACTGAAACTCCTGCAGCGGCTCCAGGTGGGAGGCTCGGGCCACCGACATGCGGATGATGTCTTTAGCCTTCTTAGTCGCTCCTTCCTTATCTTTCGAATGAACCCAGGAGCAGTGTTCGCGGATATTGGCAAATTCAAAGAAGTACTGATTGAGTCCTGCCTCGCGACAGGTGTCACGGAACAGCGGCTCGTGCGTTCGTGGCGTGCATGCCGCCAGTACCACCCGGTTCAGATTGTGCTCCACGATGGCGTCCGCGATCAACTGCGCGTTTTCTGTGGAGCAGGCAAAGATATTCTCCTGTGAGTAAACGACATTGGGCAGTGTTCCTGCGTAGTCGGCGACCGATGGGGTGTCAACAACCCGGCCAATGTTGGCGCCGCAGAGACAGGTTACCACCCCGATCCTGATATCTTCTTCGGAGACATCCTTCTCCGGCGGGTAGATGCGCTCTCTGGAGAGATCGCCGCGCCGGTAGGAGAGGATCTGACTGCAGAGGGCATCGGTACCGCTGGCTCCAGCCACCGCTTCGGGAATATCAACCGGCCCCTGGAAGGCTCCGCTGATGAAAACACCCGGCCTGGTGGTCTCGATCGGGTTGAGTGGATTGACCTTGCAAAAACCGTGGGAGTTGAGCTCGATTCCGAAGGTGTCAGCGATTTGCTGGAAACCGGCGGGTGGCTCAAGACCGACGGAGAGTACGACCATGTCGAACTGCTCTTCCTTGACCCCATCATCAAGTGTGGAGTAGCGAATGGAGACATTTTTACTCTCCGGATCTTCCGAGCCGACAGTGACGTAGCTACGGATGAAGCGGACGTCAGGGAGGTTTTCCGCGCGTTGGTAGAAGCGCTCGAAATCCTTGCCGAAAGCTCTGATATCGTTGTGGAAGATCGTCGCCTGCATTCCGGCGTCATGGTCTTTGGTCAGGATCACCTGTTTCTGGGTGTAGGCACAGCAGACCGCCGAGCAGTAGCTGTTACCCCCCGGAATGACCTGGCGCGAACCGACACACTGGATCCAGGCGATGCTGTGCGGATGCACCTTGTCGGAAGGGCGCCTGATTGTCCCCTCATAGGGGCCTGTGGAGCAGAGGATCCGCTCGTAGTCGAGGCTGGTGACGACATTTTCGAAGACGCCGTAGCCGAAGTCGTTTCTCAAGCTGGGATTGAAGGTGTCAAAGCCGGGAGAAAGGACGATGGCGCCCACTTCCAGATCGACGATCTCCTCCTCCTGATGGAGGTCAATGGCTCCAGGTTTGCAGACCCCTTCGCAGATGGCGCACGAGCCATCCTTGAGGTAGAGACAGGTTTTCGGGTCAATGTACGGAATCAGCGGCAGCGCCTGGGAGAAATAGATATGGACTGCCTTGTTGGTGGAGAGATTCTGGTTATACTGATCCGGCACCTTGACCGGGCAGTATTCCGCACAGATGTTACAACCGGTGCATTTGCTCTCGATGACGTAGCGCGGCTTTCTGATCAGGGACACCTTGAAATTGCCCGGTTTCCCCTTGACCATGTCCACTTCCGTGTAGGTGAGGATAGTTATGTTCGGATGCCTGCTGCACTCATTAAACTTGGGAGACTCGATGCACATGGAGCAGTCATTGGAGGGAAATGTTTTGTCGAGCTGCGACATCTTGCCGCCGATAGCCGGCGATTTGTCGATCAGATAGACCTTGAACCCCGCATCGGCAAGGTCCAGAGATGCCTGAATACCGCTGATCCCGCCACCAACCACCAGAACATCTACGAGGTTTTTTTCTGTCATATCAATTCCTGAATTATTTCAGTTATATCCTTGATTTCTAGGGGCGTTTTCTCATCAAGGGATAGCTTGCTGTCTTCAAAGTTAGTAATACAATAAGGGCATGACGTGATCAGAACTTCGGCTCCGACCGCCACAGCCTGATTAACTCGCAGATCGGAGAAGCGCTCCTGCTTGGGAGTTTCCACCCATATTCTACCGCCGCCACCGCCGCAGCAGAGGCTGTTCTCACGATTGTCCGGCATTTCCACCAGATCGAGACCGGAGACCGATTTCAACGTCTGGCGAGGCTCATCAAAGATTCCGTTGTGACGTCCGGCGTAGCAGGGGTCATGGTAGGTGACTTTTTTTGCATACTCTTTGTTCAGCTTGAGTCGGCCACTGGTTATCAGCTCATACAGATACTCGGAGATGTGTACCACCTCAAAATGCACCATGAATTCCGGGTATTCGTTTTTGAAGGTATGGTAGCTGTGCGGTGATGAAACCAGTATTTTTTTGACACCGGCATCCACAAATGCCTTGATATTGTCTTTGGCAAGCTTGCGGTACAACTCCTCGTTGCCGGTTTTGCGGATACTCTCGCCGCAGCAGCTCTCCTTCGTGCCGAGGATTCCGAATGAAACCCCGGCCTTGTTCAGAATGGCAGCAGTAGCAGCGGCTACCTGCTTTAATCTCGGGGCATAGCTCAGATAACAGCAGGAGAAATACAGCACCTCCATACCTTCTTTGAAAGGTTTGACCGACAGCCCATTCGCCCAATCCCCCCGCTTGCTCCGCTCGTCGTTGAACGGGTTTCCCTCGCCCATCAGGCCAACACTGACAGTGCGGATCGGCGCGATCGGACCGGGAAATATATCGTTATCAGAGGCGATCTTGCGCAGGGCGACCCCGGACTCAATCTGCTTTACCCCTCTGGGGCAGTGCTTCGGGCACCTGCCACAGGTTGAACAGCGCCAGATATCCTCGCTCTCGATATCGGTCAGGCCGAATGTGGCTTCGCGAATCAGCCTGCGCATACTGAACTGCCTGACCCTGTTCCACGGACAGACCGCATCGCATAATCCGCACTGATAGCAGTATTTAAACGCTTCTCCGCCCTGTTCTTTGATGAGATCGACGATCTCTTTGAAGGGGGTGACAGTCTCCATTTATTAGCCCTTCTTCGACAATCTGGCAATGGTATCCATTACCTTCTGTAGTCCATGTCTGTTTACCAGCGCTTCCAGGCCGATTTCCATTTCGCCAAGCTTTGGCTCTTCTTCCCGCTCCTCTTCCCGCTCCTCATACGTCAAAGCCTTTGACAGGCACCACTTGACACACATCGGCTCATCCTCTCCGTCGCACATGTCGCACTTGAGAGGAAGGCCGGAATCAGGCTCTTTGAAAAGGTCTCTTGAGGGGCATGAGGCCCTGCAGGTGTCACACTCGCTATACTCCCTGCCGTCAAGCACATACCTGTTTCTGCCGGCACATTCAGCGGGAGTGTACTCACCGGCGTAGACCGGTAAATATATGTCCTTTAACGGATCGCGAATCACCCTGACCCTGGAACGTTCTGGATTATTGCTGCTATATTTCGGATTGGCGTGAAAGGCGGAACAGATCAGTTCACATGCACGGCAGCCATTGCATTTACCAACATCGATCTTGATTACCTTGACCTTCTTCATAGCCTTACTCATAGCTCAAGATCCCTCTCTTTTCCAAATCTTCGCTAACGTAACTCATACCGAGCTCAAGTAACGTCTCTTTCGTCGGAATACCCTGGCTGTTCCACCCCTTGAATTTATAATATGCGTTAAGGAGCTCTTCTTCCAGTTCGGGGAAGCGTTTGCGCCAATGGTCTTCTGGCGGCTTTTCGTCGGCCCGTGTAAGACCCCTTCTGATATTGAAGGCACGCACCAGGTTTCTGATCCTGCGGTAAATTTTCTTCAACCCCTCCTCATCCATCTCCATGCCGGTAGCGGCCGAAATTATGGTCGGATAGTTATGGATATGATACGGTGGTTTGAGCGGAAATGAAGACATGCCGGCGCACATTCCCACAGCGTCGTCGAGGTAGTGCATCATCTCCTGCCAGTCAACGATGTCCACCGACATGTCAACCGTAGGATAGTATGGGTTCGAGCGTTCACCGCGCATCTCCCAATCAAGCAGATACTGCTTGAATTTTTCGTCCGGGACATGAACCCAGTCACTGACAAACTCCTCCCGCTCCTCCATGGTCGCAAATGGTGCCTGAGGGAACTGCCCCTCTATCTGGGTAATATTGCACTTCTCGCCGGTGCTGTACATAAGGAAATAGATCGGGTTGAGCATACCGAGTTTAAGCGGCAACTGCTCATGTTTCTTGATGTTGTTGTGAGCGTACGCCTCAGCCCCGTTTCCAATTTTCTTTGCCGCCCAGTAGGTGCCGTCGGCCAGGATATCGCCGATTCCTTCACGAAGCACAATCCGGTCCAGGATCCAGTAGAATTTCCCTTCGTTATCATCCGGGCAGCCGGCGAAATGCTCTTCGCCAAGAATTCCGGCCTCGCGCAGTTCAAAGGCGAATGCCATGATCTGCGGCGTAGAGAAACCGTCAACACCATATTCGGTGGCGCGCTGTGCGATCCTGAAGCCGAACTCCAGATCATCGACGAAGGCAGCCATATTGTAGGTAAGCTTTGAGAAACACTTCATCATGTAGGTGGACATGCCGGGCAGAGAGATGATGGCCCCGCACTTCATCGGACAGTTGTAGCAGCTGATCAGGCGGGTGCGGGCGTTCTCCTGTACATCCTTCCACTTCTCCTCTATCTCTTTCGTCCAGAAATCCTTACGCCGTTCCCGGGAGTTGCCCCATGAAAAATTTTCGGTATGCCACTTCTCATCGGTATGCAGCATTTCCTGAGGCGAACCAAGACCGGCCAGAATCGGCATGACATTCGGAACCGGCTTGTCCTCCCTCTCCTTGACATACTGCAGCACCTCGTTGCAGAGCTGTAAAAGCTCCATGGGACGGGCAACATTGACATCCTTCCTGCCGCGCACCGCAATAGCTTTTATCCCTTTGTCACCCATGACGGCGCCGATACCCAGCCGACTGGCACTGGAGCGCCCCTGCTCGATGGAGGCGGTGAAAACGCGGTTTTCCCCGGCCAGGCCGATAGCCGCCACTTGTACGTTCTGATCCTTCAGCTCCTTCTTGATCAGTTCCTGGGTCTCCACCGCCCCTTTTCCCTTCAGGTGCGAAGCGTCACGCAGCTCAACCTTGTCGCCGTTGATCCAGACGTAGATCAGTTCGGAAGATTTGCCTCGGAAGATTACCTTGTCGTAGCCGGCGTATTTAAGCTCCGGCGCCCAGAAGCCACCCATCATGGAATAGGCCATCAGATTGGTCTGGGGAGAGATGGTGGAAATAACGGTACGGTTACAAGCGGGGAGAGGCGTGCCTGTAAGGAGTCCCGTGCCGAAAATCAGCAGATTTTCAGGAGAGAACGGCTCAACCTCGGGCGGAACGCGCTCGTAAAGTATTTTGGCGTTTGTACCTAGTCCTCCCAGATACAGTTTAGCAAGATTCGGGTCACAGGCAACCCTCTCGATGTTGCCCCTGGTCAGGTCAATCTCTAAATTAAATCCTGCTTCTGCGTATCCCATCTATATTCTCCTTTACCTGAACGGTGAATGCGGGTTGAGTCACTGTATTTTTTTGGTGAGAATGAGTCGCTGCGAAGGGATGAAGCCGCGCCTCGAAAGAAAGTTTCTCAGGTCGGAATTCTCGTGCTCCACTTTTGTCCGAACGACCTCGACCTGAAGGGATGAAAGTTTTAAAACCAGTTGTGAAAGGAGTTCATGCCCGACACCTGAACCGGCGAAGTCGGGATGAACGCCGATAGTGTCAATAACGGCCGCCTTCTCCACCTGCCCGAATTCGCCGTAGTCAATGCGCGCCATAATATAACCGCTGATGATCCCTCCGTGTTCCGCAACCATTGAAACACGGACTCCTGAATCATCGAGCATTTCTCTGAACTTGGAAGCGAAATAGGCAGAGCGGTCGAGAGCGGTGAGCTTTGAATCTATTTTATTAATCGCCGAGATATCCGTACCCCTGAGTGAACGAACAACTATTGTCGGTAGCACCCCTGTAGTATCAATTTTTAGCGGCGAAGTGTCACGCTCTATAATCTGGCCGGTGGCCATAGAGAAGCCCGTTGCGGCAAAGAACCTGATCATGGCGTACCGCGACCAGAGTGTCTGGGTCTGGATAACAGGGATATTCCTGTTTTTCATCCGCCGTTCAATGCCGGAGAGGACCATTTTGCCGATACCACGGCCCTGATATTCAGGAGCGACCCCAACGGTATCAAGTACAGCCATAGCGCTTTTCGAGCCGAATTCTCCCTCCAGCACCCTGGCAAACCCGTAACCCGCAAGCTTCCTATTGTCGGTCGCGGCGCAGGTAATGAAATTTTCCGGTATTGTTGACGCCGCAGCAAGTCGCTTTTCGAGGAAAAACATTCTCGAGCTACCGGCCAGACTGCTCTCGATTTCTGAAACCCGATGTATGTCCTCCGGATAGAGTGAGCGAAGCGCTAGGTCTGACATTCTAAGTTTTCCTTTCAGTAGCGAGTCAATACGCTATTTATGCAATTAGGTACTACAATACCGATTAATCTGTCAAGAAGAATTATGCAGCCGTATTGAGACATCCTTTTATTTTTCGGCGAATTTAATATGGCTTGAAATAACTATTTCAAAGTGGTATTAAAGTACCGAAATATTATTAAATCCACTCATGGACAGGCTAATGAAAGAACAGATTTCCATCCGCGACGCCATGGCATCCGATCTGGATGCGGTAATCACCCTGGATCAATGGGCTCCCATGGAAGAAAAACCGACCTATTGGAGTGAAGTTTTCGACCACTACGTGCGCCGCAACAAAACCGACCGTTTTTTTCTGGTCGCGGAATCCGGCAACATCGTGGTCGGCTTTATAATCGGAGAAGTTCGCGCATGGGAGTTTGGTTCGCCCCCGTGTGGTTGGGTCTTTGCGCTGGCAGTGTCTCCGGAGAGTCGTCAACTCGGCATTGGCCAGAAGATGTTCGAGGAGATATCGAAACGTTTGAAGCAGACCGGTGTTACAACGGTACGCACGATGGTTGACCGTGACGACAAGCTGACCCTCTCTTTTTTCCGCAGTCTCGGGCTCTGCACCGGAAAGTATCTTGAACTTGAAAAACAGATCGATTAAGGGCCTCTACAATGAAACTTAACAAAGCAAGCCTATTCGCCCTCATTGCGGTACTGGAGCTGGCCGGCGATACCGCGAAGCAGCTATCTACAACCGACATTGCGCAAAAGCATGGCATTTCAGCCCATCACCTTGCTAAAATCATGCGTAATTTAACTCACGCAGGACTGGTTCAAGCGGTGCGCGGCGCTGGCGGAGGGTACCGGTTTTCCGGGAATGTCAGGCGCACCACATTACTTGATGTCATTCAGCTTTTTGAAACGCTGGAGTCCGAACTGGATATCCCGCATTGGGGGAGTGACGGCGATCCGATCATCGTGGAGTTACAGAGCATTACCAGTGAAATTGACAATCTCACCAAGGCGGTTCTGGATACCATTACACTTGCAACGGCACTGAAAAATACCCGGATACGTGCCGAACTGATGACGAACTCTGCTTAATTTAATGGGCTGTTTCTACATACGAAGCTTTCACCTTAAGGATTTCAGGCAGTACGGTGACAAATTTGGACACCAGTTGCGGATCAAAATGGCTTCCTGCCTCCTTTTGCAAATCTGCGACAGCCTCATCAACTGACCAGGCTTGTTTATACGGGCGTACGGTCGTCAATGCATCAAACACATCGGCAATTGCCACAATACGGGCCGCCAGCGGTATATCCTCTCCGGCAAGCCCCAGCGGGTAGCCGCTGCCATCCCATTTTTCATGATGAGCCAGAGCCACAATGCGTGCCATCCGTAATATGGACGACGCATTATCACCGATAATCTCTGCCCCGAACTCCGGATGTTTACGCATCACAGCCCACTCCTCATCATTTAGTGATCCAGGTTTTGACAGAATATGGTCGGCAATGCCTATTTTCCCCACATCATGCATCGGCGCAGCATTCAGCAACAGCTCAGCCTGCTCCTCATCGAGGCCGGCTGCCCTTGCCAGTATTTTGGAGTAGAGACTCATGCGAATGACATGCATTCCCGTTTCATTATCTTTGTATTCAGCCGCCCGCCCCAAACGGCGGATTATCTCCATCCGGGTATCATTAAGCTCTTTGGTGCGCTGTTGTACCGTATCTTCCAACTGCAATGCCTGATCATAAAGCGCCAGATGGGTTCGGACGCGGGCATGAACAATCGGCGGGCTCACCGGCTTGGTCATATAATCGACAGCCCCTAGTGCGAAACCCTTGGATTCATCATCGACCTCACCCATAGCCGTTACAAAAATGACAGGAATACGTCGGGTCAACGGATTATCTTTCAGTTGCTCACAGACGTCATAACCACTCAACCCCGGCATCATAATATCCAGCAGAATCAGATCGGGCGGATTGGATGAGTTGGCAATCTTTAGCGCCCTGTTACCTTCCAGGGCAACCTTCACCTTGTAATCAGCTTCCAGTAACCCCCTCAATACATCGATATTTTCCGGGGTATCATCGACAATAAGAATGGTTTTTTTATCAGCTACATCTGACATCATTCTGCTCCTTGCTGCTGCTCTTTCAACATCTGGTCAAACAGGTTCACCGCCTCTTCAAAGGCATATTGGTCCACAAGTTTACTGATCCGCTTCAGATGAAGCGCTTTATATGCGTCCGGCATCTGCTGATGAATCTGTTCCAGCAGATGAATCGCTTCAGCATCATCCTCCCGCAATAAAGCCCCCAGTTTTTCCAGCAGAGGTGATAGCAGCGCCATATCAATCGCCACACTGGGGGTGGCGATACCGTCTGACTCGCCTCGCTCCTCAGGGAGCAGATTAAGTGATTCAATCAGAGCGGACAGTGATTTTCGCACGACTTCCAGCGGTTCCTCAATATTGCGCTCTTCGGCAATGGCTGTTTCCAGATTGCCTGCCGCATTATACAGGCCGGTTGCACCAATATTGCCGGCTACCCCTCTTAACGAATGGGCATCACGCCGAGCCGTCACCGTATCACCCTGTATCATAGAAAAGATAATTCGCTCCACCGCATCTGCCTGGCTTTTCTTGAACATTTTTAATATTTTAATATATAACAACTGATTATCCGCCACTCGCCTGAGTCCGGCAGTCACATCAATACCGGGCAAAACCGGCAATGAGCCGGTAGCGGTGATAACGGCAGATGGCGGAACAGCCTTGACCGCTTCCGGATCAGACGCTTTCACCCAGCGCGCCAATGTCTCAAAAAGTTCAAATGGATTTATAGGCTTGGCCACATGATCCTGCATGCCTGCCATCAGACAAAGATCCCGGTCACCGCTCATTGCATTGGCCGTCATCGCGATAATCGGCAGATCTTTCCACTCATCCATTCTGCGAATTACTCGGGTCGCCTCCAAGCCATCCATCACCGGCATCTGCAGATCCATCAATACACCATCAAAACGTATCTGCTGCACCAGATCTACCGCCTCCTTACCGTTATTGGCAATCGTGACATGGAGCCCACCCTGTTGCAGCAGCTCCATCGCCACCTGTTGATTAATCTCATTATCTTCGACCAGCAGCAGATGCGCTCCACGTAAACGCGGATCCACAACCGGCAGATCACCTGACCCGGAACTACTTTTAACTGCCACGTTTTTACCGCAAATCGCCTGCATAATAGCGTTAAACAACGTCGATTCATTGACCGGCTTCACCAGATGGCCGGCAATACCCAGCCTCATCTCTTCTTCCATTAATGTTTCATGGCCATATGCAGAGACGATGATAATAGACGGTATGGTCTTTAGCGTCGGGTGATTCAGGATGCGGTGACTGGCCTCCAGACCGTCCATCTCCGGCATCTTCCAATCCATTAATACCAGCCGGTAGGGGGACTCAGTCGGCGACTCTTCCAGCTCCAGAAGCGCTTTTTCACCAGATGATACCGCAACCCCCTCAAAACCCAAGGTATCCAACTCTCTCAGTAGAATCTCACGCGAAGTCGGGTGATCATCGACCACCAGCACCTTCAGGTGATTGATCGCTTCCGGCACAACACTCCGTTTGGTAAATATCTGTTTACTCAAACCAAAACGGGCAGTGAAATAGAAAGCACTCCCTTCACCTGGTGCCGAATCGACACCTATCTGGCCATGCATCAACTCCACAAGCTGTTTTGAAATCGCCAGACCAAGACCTGTGCCACCATATTTACGAGTAGTTGAGCTGTCGGTTTGGCTGAAAGAGTGAAACAGCTTACTCTGCTGCTCTCTGTTCATGCCGATACCGGTATCGCGTACCGTAAAGCGGAGAATCACCGCATTGCCATCTTGCGCCACCGCTTCTATATGCAGTGTGATTTCACCATCTTCGGTGAATTTAACCGCATTATTGACCAGATTCAGCAGTATCTGTCCTATGCGGAGCGGATCGCCTATCAGGTTAGTCGGCAGATCCGGCAGATAATCAAACAGGAACTCCAACCCCTTTTCACCGGCTTTTACACCAGCAATATGCGACAAGTTATCCAGCACCTGAAGCAGGTCAAAATCAACAGTTTCCATCTCCATTTTACCAGCTTCTATTTTCGAAAAATCAAGAATATCATTAATAATACCAAGGAGGTTATTGGCGGCCTGATTGGTTTTACTTAGATAATCACGCTGTTTTGTGGTCAGTTCAGTTCTTAAAGCCAGATGGGTCAAGCCGATAATTGCATTCATCGGCGTACGTATCTCATGGCTCATATTGGCAAGAAAATCAGACTTGGTTCGAGTAGCCTCTTCTGCAATATCCCTGGCTTGCTCCAGCTCCTGCTGCATATTTTTCATATCGGTAATATCGAATAGTGTGCCATCTATAAAGCCGGGATGCCCCTCTTCGTAAACCGGTTGCCCCTTGTCCAGAATCCAGTGGATACGCTGCTCTCTGTCGATTACCCTGAATTCCCGCGAGTAGGGTTTCCCCTCCTCTATCCGCAGCTGGGTATCTTCAACCAGACGCTGACGGTCGTCCGGATGCAGTATACAGCCGAAGCAGTGCTCACCATCCTCCATAAAATCATCCACAGCATAACCGCTCAGTTTTTCAATCTCCTGGCTGATAAAGAGCATCACCCATGGCTCAACAGGTAGCGAGCGATAGACCACGCCCGGTATGTTTCCGACCAGAGTACGGAATTGCTCCTCGCTCTTGCCCAACTGAAGGGAGTATTGATAGATGCTGGCAATCAGCGGTTTCACCATTCGGCCATTTAACAGCGAACCGAACACAATAAAAATAACTGCTATCAACGCCGAATAGAAAGTGGATAGCCGTATCGGACCAATAATTTCGGATCGGCTCATTTTGGCGACCAGCCCTAACTGCAGAGACGGCAGATACTGATAAGCGGCAATAATCTGCCGACCATCAATGTCTGTAGTCTCCATCACTCCTGACATTTTCTGCAGTGCCCGCTTCATAGGCAGATCTAAAGATGCGGCTATGGATACGGAGACAGGTTTACTGCCGCCGCTATTTTCACTGCTCTGCAAGTAGACCAGACGATTATTCTGAAGCTCCCCCAGCACCAGGCTATAACCAAAACCTGAATAATTATCTACTCCATTATGGATTACATCGAGAGCCTTGCTGCGCTGCTTATAGTTTGTTTCATCGGTCACCCCGAATGATTTGGCAACAGACTCCATCAAGGCTCCCTGAGCATTGACGAATGCAAGCAGTTGTGACTCGCTCTGTTCATGGAGGCACTTGAACAACAGAACAACTCCGGCTACTGTTACCGCAAATGCAACAAGCCCCAGTATAAGAACGGAACGATTGGCAATTTTATTTTCAATTTTGCTTTTTTCGATTTTTGTGTTTCCAGTCATTTTTTCACCTTTTTTTATCTGTCATAAAACCTGAATAGGAAACACCTTTTCAAAAAGTTTAACAAGGCGAGGATCGAATTGACTGCCCGACTTTCCGATAATTTCTGCCATTGAATCCTCAATGCTCCACGGTTCCTTGTAGGCGCGCTTCATGGTCAAGGCATCATATGCATCGGCAATAGCGACTATTCGTGCAGATTCCGGAATGGCCTCGCCCGAGAGCCCAAAAGGATAGCCGCTGCCATCCCACTTCTCATGATGATAACGGGCTATCTCTGCCGCCATCCTAAACAGGGGGGCGTCACTTTTGTTCAAAATATTGTAACCGGCTTCGGAATGTTGCTTCATGACCACCCACTCTTCCGGAGTCAATTTGCGAGGCGCTTTCAGAATATTATCCGGAGTGGCTATTTTGCCGGTGTCATGCATCGGGGCGGCAAATTCGAGCAGATCCAGCATCTGTTCGGGCCAACCGGCAGCTTCTGCCAAAGCGCGCGAATAAGCGGCTATTCGCCAAATATGATCGCCAGTATCGGTGTCGTTATAGTGCCCGGCTTCACCAAGCATATAAATGGCTGCCTTCTGGCTTTTTTCAAGCTCCTGCACATGTACCAGAGAGAGATGAGTCTTAACCCGGCGCAGTACAATGGGCCCGGAAATCGGCTTTTGGATGTAGTCTACCCCCCCTACGTCAAATCCCTGCATTTCCTGCTCAACCTCGCCCATGGCGGTAACAAAGATTACCGGTATATCTTTGGTCAACGGGTTGGCTTTAAGTCTCTCGCATGTTTCATAGCCACTGATACCAGGCATCATGATATCAAGCAGAATCAAGTCAGGCAGATGCTTGACAGCAGCTTCCAACGCTTTTACTCCATTGGTGGCAAAAAGTAACTGGTACTGTTCATTCAGCACCTGCTTCAGCAACTGCAAATTGTTTGGTTCGTCATCAACAACAAGAATTTTCTTGTTCATATAGCGTTCTCCAAGCTTAAAGCAAATTTATCGCTTAAAGCAAAAACTTTGTTTTTTGCCTCATCAAAATCAAATGCCTCTATGCAGAGCTGAATCGGTTTTAGATCAGACTTGACTATATAATCGGCCAGTTTCAATAACACCGGCTCGGCTGCATCCGGGTTCAGCTCATCCAGGGCAGTAATCAGCTCACACAATAGCCGTTTGACAGCTTCGGCATCAAAATCTTTCACCGTTAATGGCAGGTTGTCAGCAGAAATTTTGAGTTTCGCTATGGCCGCAGCGACTTCGAGGAGGGATTCGTGGAGCTTGCCCAGATTGGATTTTGCTGCATCTGTCTTGTGTAACTTAAGATCGCCGTCTATAACCGCAGCCAAGTCGGCAACTCCGTTGATGGATAAATTCCCGGCAACCCCCTTTAAAGCATGAGCCACAGCCCTTGCAGGTTCGCAATTAGCAGGATTTTCCGACAGCAGATGCTCCATCAAGTTTGCGTGATTAATCTGATGCGTAGCAAAGGAACCGAGGGCTTTGCTATAAGCCACTGGATCCTGCCACACCTTGAGTGCTTTTTTATAATCAGCAACCCCTTCAAGGGGCGAAAAGTCCACTGACTCCCTGGCCTCAATGCTTATTTTGATGACATTGTTGGGATGTCCTGCTCCTTGTGGGACGGCTTGCTCCATTGCTGAAAACAATTTATTGAAATTGATCGGCTTGGCTTCAATACGATCCATGCCGGCAGCATAACATTTATCGTTGTCCTCTTCCATAATGCTGGCGGTCAGAGCCAGAATGGGAAGGTGCCTGAAGGTGCCTGCCTCCATCTTCCTGATAGCTCTGGTAGCCTCCAGGCCATCCATTTCAGGCATCATCACGTCCATAAGAACCAGGTCATAGTCAGTTTTGAAGAATGCGTCCACCGCTTCAAAACCATTTTTTACCCAATCAACGTTGTGCCCCTGCTGTTTGAGGCGCAACATGGCCAGTGTGGCATTAGGTTCAAGGTCTTCTGCAAGCAGGATGCGGAACAGGCGGGGTGAAACATAGTTTTCCTCAATGCTTTCGTCCTCTTCTTCATAAAGACAACCATCTGTGATGATCGCTGCTGGAAGGAGTGCGGTAAAATAAAATACCGAACCCAGTCCAATTTCGCTTTCCACCCAGATCCGCCCTTTCATTAATTCAATAATCTGCTTGGAGATTGTGGTGCCGAGTCCGGTGCCGCCATAATGGCGGGTTGTGCTGGCATCTGCCTGGGAAAATGGCTCAAAAATTTTGGCAATATGCTCCTGCGTCATCCCTATTCCGGTGTCCTTTACGGAAAAAAGCAGCATATCCGGCTCATCTCCCTGTCGCACCGACAAAATAATTTCTCCCTTATTGGTAAACTTTATCGAGTTGCCGACTAAATTCAGAATAACCTGCCGCAAGCGATGCGGATCGCCCATCAGACGAACAGGGAGCGTGGCAGTGTACTCCAGGTTGAGACTCAGATTCTTTGCCGCCGCTCGATGTTCCAATGTGCGTAAAGAGGCCGACAACACATTCGGCAGGTTGAAACATACCATTTCCAGAGATAACTTTGCACTTTCCAGCTTTGAGATATCTAGAATGTCATTGATAATACGCAGAAGATCTTTGGCAGAACTGAGTATGGTGTCTATATGTGCTCTGGTTTCTGGCGAAAGAGCGGGATCCTGAAGCGCCACTTCGGCGAAGCCGATTACCGCATTCATCGGGGTACGAATCTCGTGACTCATGTTGGCAAGAAAAGCGGACTTGGCCTGTAGCCCGGACTCTGCAGCCTCTTTTGCTTTTTTCAGTTCTACCGCCGCGACACTCAAGTCTTCAGCCATCTGCTTGTTCACGGTTATGTCGGTACGGATAGCGATGTAATTTCGTGGCAGAAAATATTCATCCAGGATAGGCACAATTGTGGCGTTCACCCAGTAGAGCCCACCTGATTTATTACGGTTACAGACCTCTCCGTGCCAGACCTTTCCTGCCGTGATTGTGCTCCAAAGCTCAGCAAAGAATTCCGGGGAATGAATACCGGATTTCACAATTCGATGATTTTTGCCGATCAGCTCCTTCGAGCTGTAACCGCTGATTTTGCAGAATTTTCTGTTAGCGTAAACGATATTACCATAAGGATCGGTAATGCTGACGATGGCATGCTGATCCAGTGCGCGCTTCTGTTGGCGCAGTTCTTCCGCAACAGTCTGATTCTGGGATACAAGTGTCTCTATCAAGCTGCTTAAGGAGCCAAGACCGGCCTGATCATCAGTAGTTTCCGGCTGCCCCAGCATCTTCAAAATTCCGTCGGCACTTCGCCTGAGTGTGTCAATGGCGGCCTGTTTGATTTTGGCTTCGGCACGCAGTTCAGCGTTAGCAGTAGTCAGCTCTTCAGTACTGATACTCAGACTCCGTTCGTGAAGATTTCTGGCACGCTCGTTCTGCTCATATGTTTCGGACACTCGGTTCAGCAACTGCGGCAGCGCCGCAAGAATCTCCGAAGCATGAGTATTCGATAATTCGGTATTCTGGCTCTCGAGCTCGCTCATGATGGCGATCACCGCGTCATCTGTCTCGACAGTGAGAGCGCGACGCAATTGACGGACTAAAAGAGGGTGCATACTAATCCTCGCCGAAATAGACAGCCGTCATGGTCTGATTGTGCAGCTTACACTCCTTTGTTTCGCCAAAGGGGGATATCTCGCCATATGAGTAGAAGCCGGCAAGTGTTACTCCCGGCAGTACTTTGGCTATGACTTCCACCTCTTCCTCTACGGCATCACCCATAACTATTTTACGTCCTACGCAACTTATGAGAATGGCAAGTCCGTTGCCTGGATTGCCACCAAGAGACTCCCTGATGAGCATTCCAGCCATCTCCGCGCCATCCACCAACTTGTCGTTGCTTGAATGCATCAGGCGCAGATAACCGTCCGGGATGATATCTCCAGCCAGAATCAAGCTGCCGGCTTCCTCGTCTATGCCGAGAATTGTGCGGATAAGTCCTAGTGAAGAGTGATCGGCGTCAAGCATCTCAAACGGGAAAAGCAGTCCTGATGACGGCAGATCCTTGGCATATTCGCCAAGATACTGACGATAAAGCTCCAGAGCCGGGTGGCCGTCCAGTTCGTAAAGAATGCTGCCGCTGCTGCGCGTCACTTTGCGAGGCGGACCAAAAGGGGCCCAACCGCCGAAGCAGGAGTGGGCGACTCTAAGCTCCTTACCGTAGAACCCGATACCTGTCACGGCGTCGCTCTCAATGCCGCTAGGTGTGATGGTAAGGGTTTTCCTGAAGTCAATGTCGTCACCGGCAAGCCCGCCTGAAATAATGATTTTACTGCCGATGATATCTTTAATGCCGTCAATAAGGGCGCTGCCATTGATATCAAGCCCTTTGGCAAAGAGAAGCACAGCCTTAAGGTCATCAGCGGCAAGCTCCTGCGCAATTTCCCGCCCGGCCAGAGCGGAATGCTCCATACCTCTCAGAGTTGCTCTTGCAGCCTTGAGCCGCACTTTGTCGAAGCGGAGTGCCGTCAACGACAACGATTCGTGAGAGACACCCTTGTTAGTGATTTCACCGGCGGTGCTGCAACCGGCAATAATGGCATCGGGAACCGCCTCTGACAGTTTGGCAAAAAGGTCGCTCTGCTGCAGCATCCGAGTGGAACCGAAAGCCAGAACCAGTTGCGGTTCAATCTCTGCGAGCGTTGACAGATCAGGGAGTTGTTGGGAGGTAATAAGAATTTGACGGATTTTCATAGTGGCTCCTTGTAGTGGAATGGGGTGTTGAATAGCTCTTTCCGGCGCTATGGTTCTGCAAGCAAAGTTGTGCGCGATGCACTACGTCTTCTTGAATTAATTGTCACACGTCGTAAAGGCGAGAGCGTAGTACTTTTAACTATGAATGTACACTCACACCGACTGCCCTGGATGATCTGCGTTATTGGCTGCTAAATGATAAACGTCAGACCGAACGAATTTTAGCACTTTTTGAAGAAATCCGGCGAACTCCTTTTGATGGGACCGGTAAGCCGGAACCACTCCGTTTCCAACTAGCCGGTTGCTGGTCACGCAGGATCGACCGTGAACATCGTCTTGTCTACCAAGTCGAAGAGACAGAGATTGTTGTTCTAGCTTGTAGCTATCATTAGTAATCACAGATGTCCTCAATAGACTTTCTGCTTCCACCGCTATCTCTGATTCAATATTTGTCCCTTCTCGTGTTATTCTAACTTGACAAGGCGCATATTATGCGCATAACCTGACATCTAGGAGGTGCGCTATGCAAAAATCTCGAATCAATCTTACTCTTGACGCAGACTTGATTGACTTTATCAAGGAATATGCTGAAACCCAGCGAACAACGGTTTCTGAAGTCTTTACCCAATTTGCTTTAAAGCTGAAGCGGGTTAAAGAGAATGACCCGACTGAAACAATACTGGCAGACCCTGATTTTTCTGATTCGCTTATAAGTATAATTGAGCGAGTCAAAGCGGGTACGGTCAGTTGGCACAGTTATGATGAGGTCTTTAAATGAATCTTGTTTTCAGTGACGAGTTTGCTGCGTCCCTAAAAAAGCACAGTGCAATCAAAGAGGCTGCCAGAAACAAGGTGAATATGATCTGCGAAAGCCCTGTGTCTCTGGGTGAACCGCTCAAAGGAAATTTTCGTGGTTTCTACAGTTGTCCAGTCAAACGCAATTTCCTGATTATTTTCCTTTACTGCTCAACCTGCCGAAAGAAGGGAGATGATGCCATTGTCCTCTGTGCAGATTGTCCTGACTGCCTTGACGATACCATCAAGTTTATTGCCCTTGGTCCCCACGATAAAGCTTATTGGGGGTAATTTTTTAAATTTCTCAATTAATTCAGCAGTTTACTCCGGCAATGTGTAGCCAGTTTTCCTAAGACGTTATTTTGTTAATGATGGCCTGAAAATCCATAAGGCTCCCTGATTTAATTGCATCTAAAGCAATTTTTTTTTCAGCATTTGAAAGTATTGATACCAATGCCAAATATTCTTTGAATATTCTTTCAAGCTCAACCTTGCTTGGCCTTCTTCTGATCTCATTTATAAAATTCAACAATTCTTCAGTTGGAGCAAACCATTCGCCATTAAGTCTACAAGATGAGAATCTAGAGTGGAGTGATATCTCAGTTTTTGTGCAGGCGCCGTCAATAATTGCCAGTAGTTTCAGCGGCAAAGGATTTCCAGTTTGAAGGCGCTTAACTCTCGCGTACAAATCATCTCTTGTAAATCCTATTTTAATTGGGCCTGAACTGCCTTGTTGTATGAAATATACAAAAGGTGGGTTTTTTTCATTGTATTCAATCTTCGCCAATGAGCTTTCAATATTTTCGTATTCGCCTTCCCAAAGACCAGCTTTTGAAAACATTTCATGTCGTTCTGCTTCTAGTTTAGTACCTTTGAAAACGATTGTTTTCCTTTTACTCGTTTTGCTCCCACTAATTTCTATTTGCCAATAGCCATCGCCTTTTGTTGGGTGTTTACGGATGGACATCATGTACTCCACAAAAAGAATATCTTATTTTTGTATGATGCGGTGTCCTGTAGGCCACGGGGGCGGCCTTGCCCCGCCCACCTAGCCTTTTCGGGAGGTCGGTGCCCAAGGACGTTGTCGTAACTTATACGCTTCCTTTCGTTGCTATCAATCCTCAAATTACTTCTGTCTAAGATCATTGTCATTTATAAATCTCTTGAACGCTCCTTTTTCTTCTTTAAGTCACTGGATGTTGTCTTATGAGAGGATAAAGACAATGTTGAGGTTTCCAGATCAACATACCGATGAAGTTGAAGTATGCTTTTCTTGTCTTTAAAAGTACAATTTGTGTCCATAAATTTTGCCCCAAACGCATTATTTACCGTGCTGTGTCTACACGTCATTTTCGGGTATTTTTCCTTTACTGCATCAAACATTGTTGAAAAATCTGTGGGGCTAAAGAAAAATATGAACGACTCCAATTTTTCATTGTCGTCATATTTTGCACTTGCAGGTGAAAACTCGTGCTTACTCCTTATTTCGGCAATCGTGAAATTGCTTGGCTTAACTTTTTGGGGCTTTCCTTCTGCATCAAAGAAGGCCGGAGGTGGAATTATTTTTTCATATTCTTCCTTGCTCATTCCAATTTTAATTTCCTTAATTTCAATCTCTGTCCCCGCAAAACAAAGGCAAGGAACGAACAGTAAAAGAATAATAATCATTTTCATATTTTTCTCATCCTCTACAACAATATCTACAATAATGATCCATCATGCTCTATTATTCTCATACTCTTCACCAACCTCACAAATCAGCCCAACCGCCCGTGATCGCGAGACTCCAGGCAAGACACCTAGGCTTTCAGGAAAACGATCCAGAATCCGCAACAGGTTATCCATGGCACGGCTTTGAACAATCTGACCATTTTCATAGCGGGCAAACCCCTTCAAACCGCCACCAAGAACTGTAGCCATCTGCTCTTGAGTCAAATGCAGCTTGCGCCGGATTCTCTTGATATCCGCCGCCATCAGCAAACCATCAATCTTACGCCCGAAATCCTTGAGCAGTTTCTCCGCCCGCCGGGCTGAATCTTTCTCTACAACGGCCTCGCCACACGCAGAACACTCCAGAATCCGGTAGTCAGGCACTGCCAAAGAATGCCCTTTATAGCTGAAATGCTCTTCAACAAGCTTTTCGCATATATTTCCATCACCGCAGAACGGGCATGTATCACCTTGTTTGTACATATTATGCAACCTCTCCAGCCAACGCTTTAAAAGAAATGATGACTCCCTTGCCATCAAGTGATTTCTGAAGCTTTATATAGATCCCCGTTTCACCATCATAGGTTTGGTAAACATCCTGCCATATTTTGGAGTCCTCATATCTGGTCATTGATTTGTAAAACTCTCGTGACTTAAGCCGCAGAACCCTGGAAACCATGGACTCTTCATCGAAGTATCCCAAGGTGGCAGCTCCTTGACGACCGGAACGAGTAACAATGCGGGTAGACTCATTCAATAGCAGCATCTTCAGACCATCAAGTCCGTAATGTGGTTTTCGTTTTTCCATTCCAATCATCCGAAGTGTGAAATAAATTAAGACATTCGTCAAGCATAAAGTATCATTATGATACTTTATGCTTGGTCAACGTCCTGACAAACCATCTCCTCGCCTTACCAGCGAAAGTACTCAGCCAACAAGGGCACTGAAATCAGCGCCCTTGTTGGTAAAGTCAAAGTAATAATTGGATCACACTACTTTAAATCAGCGTGATCTTCCAGTTTCCATTTGCCGTTTTCGACCTTCATCAGGGACATACCGAGTTGATTTACCCCCGAATGATCGGTCGGAGACATCGAAAAGACCGACCCTGCGCCTTTAAGCCCTTTGGTCCCCTCAATGGCGTCCCGCAGGGCAGCCCTGAACTTCTCCGTGCCTGGCTGACCGCTCTTCAGAGCCTTTGGCACAGCTGCTTCAATTATTTTCAACGCATCCCAGGCGAGGGAAGCGAACATAGAACGCGGCCCGAATTTGGCTTCATAGGCTTTTATGAATTTAAGCGCCTCGCTCTTGGTCGGATAGCCTTCCGGCAACTGTTCCCCGACAACTACAGGTGGGGCAAGCATGAACGAACCCTCC
>CAIMXI010000434.1 GCA_903845365.1 uncultured Geobacteraceae bacterium
ATAGCCTCCTTATACTCGGAATAGTCAAGATCATGAACGTCAAACTCAAAGGCACTCATAAGCTCGAACGCTGCAAGCGCCTCTTCTGCGGAGAGCTTGACCTTGGTGGCAAGGACGTTGGCGATTTCATAGAAAAACAGATTCGGAACGGCTATTTCATTTATACCTGAGATATGCTCATCACGGACACGCTTGGCATGTTCTGCTCCATCTTCATCTGCAAAAATCCATTTAAGTGCCACTGAGGAGTCCAGGACAATCATCGTGAATCCCTGCTTTCACGTACCGCCTGAACAACATCAACGCTTTTGGTAGCAACTCGGTTACGTTCACGCCAGGCATCCATTGCGCCTGACAACACCTCAAGCCGTTGCCCACGGTTTTTCTTCTGAACCTTCTCCTCAAATTCGGCAATGGAAAGAATTACCGCCAACGGTTTGTTGGCCCGGGAGATCGTGACAGACTCGTTCTTTTCCGCCACCATATCAAGGATATGTCCCAGGTTTCTTCTCAAATCCATCGTTGTCAATGTCTGCATAGCAAACCTCCAGTTTCCTCATTATGATTGCAACATAGACTATGATAGTGACTATGTCAATGAACCTGTCTGAAAAATAATATTTCCAAAGCGTCCAATAATGACACTTCCATGTGTATTAATATGGTGCCAGCTAAATTCATAGAAAAGGTGAGCAAGCAGAAACGATCAGGTGCAACAATGTCCAGAAAATGCCCAAAACGATACCATCTGTTCCTTAACTGGATGAGAGATAATGCAACACGATTCCCTTACGAGCCACGAGTGTTCTGCATAAGGAAAGACCGGATACTCTTTGGATTCAATGGAATTACAAACGCCATACGCTTTGAATATTATTGCCGATGTTCTCTGGAATCCTGTTCCTGGATCTCGGTAGACACAATCCTCCAGGAAAATAAACAGGAGGGAATCGCACGTTTTTTTGGAGCAGAAGTGAAGACCCAAATGGGCTGGATAACTCTGCGGCAACCGTCTGAGAATCGCTTTTACTGGCGAACCCGAGAGGAGCTGTGGGTGGAACTCTGTTTTGAGGCTTTTCTGGAGTGGTGTAACAACAATTCAAATATAAAGCTGGAGGTCAATAAAAATGACGACTGACCCAAGGCTGCCTCCACAGAATCTTGATGCCGAAATGTCAATCCTGGGGGGCATTCTGCTTGACGATGAAGCAATAAATAGAGTTCTGGAATTTATCGCTCCTGATGATTTTTACCGCGAAGCTCACCGCAAGATATTTTTGGCTATGATGCAGCTGTCTGACAGGCGAGAGCCATGCGATTTGGTTACGCTTACAGAGGTACTCCGGAAAAATGGGGCGCTTGATGAAATTGGCGGTGCTGCCTACCTTCTGATGCTAGTCGATTATGTCCCAACTGCTGCCAATATTGTCTTTTACTGCAAAATTGTGAAAGAGAAATCGGTCAATCGAAAGTTGATCAGTGTAGCAACTGGAATTGTTACAAGGAGTTATGAAGATCAAACTGATGTCAATGAATTGCTGGACAAAGCGCAGAAAGACCTCTACGAAATCGGCGAGAACAAGCTTCGCCCGCAGTGTGTACCGATTCAGCCGCTCATCAAGGAAGCTTTTAAAATCCTCAAGTCACTCCATGACAAAAAAGAGCATATTACTGGAGTTCCGACAGGCTACGCTGAGCTTGATAAAATGACAGCCGGTTTCCAGCCCGGAAACCTGATCATCATCGCCGCCAGGCCTTCCATGGGTAAAACGACCCTTGCCCTCAATATTGCCCAACATGCCAGCGCCGAGAGTAAAAAGAAGACGCCAGCCGTCATCTTCTCGCTGGAGATGGGGAAGGAGGATCTGGTTATGCGCTTTCTGGCCTCTATCGCCCGCGTTGACCTGAGCCGGATGCGCACCGGCCACTTTCTTGATACCGACTGG
>CAIMXI010000435.1 GCA_903845365.1 uncultured Geobacteraceae bacterium
GACGATGAAGATCCGTTCTAACAATTTGTCCCAAGTTGCTCTGGGGATGCGATTCTCACATTGCAGCTTGGGACAAAAACGCTCGTCCCACCTGAGGAAGGGCGGGAAAGTTTCCCCGGTTCAACGTGGGACGTAACAACAGGTAGCAGCTACAGTATAGCTAATGTAACAGCCAATCACACCATCGCGGCTACATTCAGTCTGATACCAGTCAATGGTGCCTGCGGCTCAAGCGACAAAGGGACATTCACAACAGCACCTACAACCGGTATCTGCTCGACTGGAACTGCTACCACGATAACCGGCACCGGTCCGTGGAACTGGTCATGTGACGGAGCGAATGGCGGATCAACTGCAACATGCACAGCCAGTTTGACCCCGGCACCCGTCAATGGAACCTGCGGAAGTAGCGACAAAGGGGCATTCACAACAGCGCCGACAACCAACTTCTGCACAACCGGGTCACCGACAGCAGTCACCGGCACCGGCCCGTGGAGCTGGACATGCGGCGGATCGAACGGTGGATCAACGGCAACATGTACGGCTGCCAAGTCAGCACCTGCCAAAGCGGGTGACTGCGACAACAGTGGTACGGTTACCATTGCTGAGGTGCAATCAGCTATCAACATGTTCCTTGGGTTGAAAACGGTAGATGTCTGCGTGGATGTTGACAGCAGTAATAGCGTCTCTATAGCCGAAGTACAGAAGGTAATCAACTCATTCCTCGGCTTGTAACCTCCAAGTAAACATAAGAAGTCCCCTCAAGTCCCCTTGGCATCCAGCCTTGGGGGCTTTTTTTTGTCCAAAATTCACACACAGAAAGGAGAAATCACCATGATCTGGATCGCTATCCTCATACTCATCGCAGTCGCTGCACTTATCAAGCTCGGAGGACTATCGGTTATTTCGGTTAACTTCTCAAAAAAAATTATGTGCGCCCAACAGAGGGTGGAGAGTCTAGCTACGGTGGCTCGCTGAAATGGGGTATACCCTCCCTCTGCCTTTTTACTTATGGCTTGGACTGGTCGTCTGGCAGAACAAGGGACTGTCCTTGTGCAGATGAGCGGATTTTGCTGTTTCTGGGGCATAGTATCGATAGTGTTTGTGACGCAACTGGCAGGACTGACTTTAATACTCAACATATCCATCCAGCCACGGCTGAATAAACAGCTTCATAGTTTCCAGGTTAAGCGCGACAAGATTTCCATAATCAGGCAATTTTCCTGAAAAGGCTCCATTATCCAAGTGAATATAATTTGTTTTCAGAGATGCATAGATCTCTTCGAGAGTCTTTATTCTGTGCCCTACAACAAGAGCCCTTCCACCAATTTTAGAAGAGTCTACGCTTTCTGGTTCTTCCCACATCATGTCATTGCGACTTGTCTGGATTATTGGATCGTGTTTGTCCATATTCAAACCGGCGTGAGTAAACACATAATCATCTTCGACGTAGATCGTGGGCATTGCCGCCAGTAGCGATATGTATAATTTCGGCAGTTCAGATATATTGCTAACACCAAAGCTGCCGAGTGTATGCAGTCCCCAGCACTCAAAGTATTGCAATGCACTTATAAAGTTCTTTCTGCTTATTGCTTCAAGTAACATATCGTCATGATTGCCAAGAACGGGCCGCACGTCGAAGCCGTCAACCTGTAGCTGTATGATGACATCAAGGACACCTTTGCTATCTGGGCCACGATCAACGTAATCGCCCAGTAGATAGAGCGTGTCGTCTTGCCTCAGGCTGATTTGTTTCAGGAGGGCAAAGAAGGTTTTGCTGCCGCCGTGTATGTCACCTATTGCGTAGCGGGGCATTTATTTCGGTTGCGGAACTTGGGTTGAGTGGTATTTTCGGTATCTCTCTCTTGTCTGTTTATCATAAGCGTGACAATACAACCGCCGCCGGTAATGATCAACTGGAATCAACATCGTAAAAATTCAGAAAAATTATGAAAATTTTTCGGAAAAATTCCGGAAAATTACTCGTTGCCAAGAGACGAGTACCGTCAGCAGCGGCGGGAAATCTATATCGGGGTATGGGGGGTGCCTGGCAGGTTTTCGGCACCGCTTCCATATTACTGCATAACAAGGCCATCACAGGTATACGGAACCGTACGCACGGTGGTGTGAGAGGACGGCGGGAGTAATCCCGCCTCCTACCCGATCATGCTATCACATAAATCACTTGATTGTAATGTTATATGTGATACTATGGCGGCATGACAACAGCAGATAAGACACTTGACCGGATGAGAAATAACCCCCGAGACTGGCGCATTGACGACCTGTTGACCGTGGCCGAACGTCACGGAATTGAAGTACGTAACAACGGCGGAAGTCACCATGTTTTTTCTGCTATTGGTATTACTGAGTGCCTTTGTATTCCGGCTCACCGTCCTGTCAAACCGATTTATGTTAAGCGATTCATATTGATGATTGACGCGATCAAGGAGAGAAAACCATGAGCGTAAAGAAGATCGAGCCTGTAACTCCGCCGTATCACTTCGAGGCTTACGGCCATATCATAGCGCCTCTTTCGGCTGATGACGGCGGCGGGTATATGATTACATTCCCCGACCTACCTGGCTGCATGTCTGACGGCGAAACTTTAGAAGAGGCTCTTGTGAATGGCAAGGATGCTTTTAATAGTTGGATAGCGGCACAAGTTGATATGGGAAGACAGATACCAGTGCCGACACATTACGATGAGGAAGGCAAGCCGGTTAAATTCGTGCAGCGCCTTCCGCGTTCGCTTCATGCTTCGCTACAGACAAGGGCGAGAATCGAGGGTGTAAGTATCAACACGCTTGTGCTTGCGCTTATTGCAGAAGGTCTCGGTAGGCATGAAGGTATAGCAAAAGGTGAACTTGAAAAGAGGGTAGCATAGCCTGTTTCATTTTGACCGATATCGTTTATTTCTGGTACATGATTGTAGAAATGTATCGGTTTGAAAATCAGTACACAAATATTTTTAGGTACACTTTTAGGTACATTCATGCTTTTTGAACAATTATAACTTGTTATTTTACAGGCATTTAAACAATCCGTTCAATTCCGGCTTCGCAAAAACAGGGACTTACGAGCTATGCTTGCAAGTCCCTGTTTCTATTTCATTGTGACAGCACTTATTTGTCCCCACTTTGTCCCCACATATTTTGCTACGGAATAAAAAAACGGGAGCATCTGACGATACCCCAGGCTTTCATCCTGCACAATGTATTGGCGGCTTAGTTCAGATAGACATGGGCATCACATTCCCACCCCGGCCTAGTGTCGGCGTGGTTCAGTTCCACTGTTGATACAGGACTGCACTCCCTATGCACCTCAACATGAAATAGCATCATATCCTCCGAAATTGCGTTGACACTACCTCAGTGCCGGGTGTATTTTCCTTTAACCCAAAAAAGCAAGTTCCTATCCCCCCATCCCCGAGTTGCCGGTAGTTTTCGTCGTTGAAAATGTCACAACGTTCAATTCTTCGCACGATCATATGCTGAAGGAGTCCTGCAATGTAAAGTCTGGCTAATCGCGGCATTGTTGAAATGTAGCAGAAGCAAATAAACAGTCAATAGATAAGTAGATAACAGCGTTAGGTCTTACGGGCAATATTACATAATTTTAAGTGAAACTGATTCTTATCCTTTTCACGAGGCACTTTAAAATGAACATTTATGAAATATATGATGATTTTTTTGGATTGATATTAAATTTAGGAAAAAAAATAAAAAAGCAGGACAAACCTGCTAATGAATCCTTGAAAGCTAAAAACGGTGCTTGTCATCAGGACGCTGCGACAATTCACAAACTGACTCCAGTTTTGCAAAACGATCATAATTTACAGCGCTATATAACAACGGCAAAAGCCAATGTTGCGACTATATCCCTAGGTATTTTTTCAAAATTTTTTCCAATAATATATATCCCCGCATCCGGTCTCCTGCTTTATACATATAAGGACTATTTCAAGGAAACATCCGAAATACTGACATTTAAGAGGAAAATGAATTACAATTTCCTTTTTTTGCTGGGAATAGTCACCGGCGTGGCAACAGGTAACCTTGTTGTAGTCAGCTTTGGTGCTTTTATATATTCAATTTCAAATATAATGCTATCCAAAACAAAACTTCATTCTCAAACTATGCTGGCTGATATGTTCACCCTGAAAAGCCGACTGGTAACTGTTATCAGAAACAACAAGGAATTACGTATTCCTATTGAAATGCTAAAGCCTGATGATGTGATTGAAGTAGTTTCCGGAGATATAATTCCGGTTGACGGTGTTGTTATCAGCGGTAGCGCTCTTATTGACCAGCATACACTGACAGGTGAATCATTGCCGATTGAGATTGAGGTAGGTGACAGGATATTTGCCTCAACTATCAATTCTTCCGGAAATTTTCAGGCGCGTGTGGAAAAATCAGGGTTTGACACGGTATACGGCCAGATATGCGAGATGGTTATTAAGGTTGCCGACTTCAGATCAGAGGTTCAACTTAAAGGGGAAGTATGGGCAAATGATTCTGTTAAATATATGCTCGGTTTTGCAGGAGCTGCGGTTGCTTTCACAGGCAACTATATGTCCGCTGTTATCATACTGAACAGCAGTTACGGAGCGCGTATCAGGCTGCTGGCTCCGCTGGCTGCTTTGGATTTTATGAGGGAATCATCTGAAATCGGAATGTTTATAAAGGATGGCAGAGCGCTTGAAGCCATGCAGGACGTTGATGTTATACTGTTTGATAAAACTGGAACATTGACAATTGATGAACCGCATGTTGACAAAATAATAGGAATTGATGGCTATACTGAAGATGATATACTTGAGTATGCTGCGGCAGCAGAAAGAAAATTTGAACATCCCATAAGCAAAGCCATCATAAGTGAGGCGCTTGCCAGGCACATCAATATACCTTTTCCTGAAAGCAAGGAATTTATTATCGGCTTCGGCATAACGACTGTAATTAACGGAAGGGATGTCAAAGTTGGAAGTAACCGTTTTATGTCAAAGGGAAAAGTTGACATACCAAACATCTGGCAGGATTATTTTACGCAATTCAAAGGGGAAAAAGGGCGGAGTTTTGTGTTCATTGCCATTGATAACAAACTTGCCGGTATTATTGAACTGAAAACGGCTCCCCGTCATGGAGTCCATGAGGTTATACAAGAGCTTAAAAAAAGAAATATCGGAACGATAGGCATTGTTTCAGGGGATAACCATGATCAGGTAAAATCTCTTGCAAATGAGATCGGTATTGATACCTATTTTTATGAAGTTATGCCGGAACAGAAAAATTCTATCGTAAACAGTTTTAAAGAGAAGGGCAAAAAAGTATGTTTTATCGGCGATGGAGTCAATGACTCTCTGGCTATGTTGAGCGCTGATGTCTCCATTTCTCTTTCCAATGCCACGACAGTTGCACAAAATGTCGCACAGGTTATTCTTATACATGATGATTTGAATGCAATATGCAAATTGATCGACATGTCCAGAAAGCTCGATAAGGTTCTGAAATCGACTCTCTCTCTTACGATGGCACCGACAGTAATGAATTTGGTAGGCTCATTTGCATCAGATATGTTCTCTTTAACCGCAGCGGTATTGAATAAAAATCTGTTCACCATTATTGGTTATGCAAATATCAAAATATCCCTGAAACAGAAATTCGGCTCTTCATCTGAATAACTGAGTTGCGCGAACAGTTTAGCAGATCATAGCTATTGCTCCTGCACCTCTGCTACAGACCGGGCATCCATGCATGGCAAACGGCTTTTCAAGGTGACAGGCTGCGAGCAGTTCGTCATTATGAAATATCTCGCCGGTAGGCCCATCGGCCATTATCTCCCCTCCTTGCAGAATAATAGTTCTCTGGCAGAGTTCCAGAACCATATCCAGATCGTGAGTAGTGAAAATCTTTGTGTGGTGAAATTCTCGCAGCATTGACATGATCTGCCGCCTAGCAAAATGGTCAAGCCCGCTGGTCGGCTCATCGAGAGCCAGAATATCAGGTTTCATAGCCAGTACTGTGGCTATGGCGACTCTCTTTTTTTCTCCGCCGGAAAGGTGGTATGGCGGTTTTGCACGCAGATGTTCTGCGCCAACCTGGATGAGTGCCTCGGCAACTCTCTTCTCAACATCTGTCCCTACCAGACCGAGGTTTAACGGGCCAAATGCGACATCGTCAAAAACAGTCGGCATGAAAAGCTGATCATCAGGATTCTGAAAAACCATGCCGACCGTGCGGCGTATATCTGGCAGTGTTCCTTTCGACAGCGGCGTATCGCCAATCCTGATCTGTCCGGAGGTGGCTTCGAGGCAGCCGTTCAGATGTTGCAGAAGCGTTGATTTGCCAGCACCGTTGGCTCCGATGATTGCGACTGATTCACCATGGGTGATACGAAAGGAAACGTCTTTGATGGCGATAGTACCGTCAGGATATTTATGTTGAAGATTTATAACCTCAACGATGTGATGACTCATAGGAATATACCTGTAACCGCTTTTCCGATTATTCCTGAAATATCAAACCGGCGCAGTATAATAAAGAGTGATGACCAGCCGAGCAGATAACAGATTTCTGTCACCTCAAAGCGGGATTGCCGGCGCGCATGAAATTGACCGACGAAACCGCGTGCCAGCATTGCACAATGAATCCGCGCTGCCTGCTGCCAGGTGCGCAGCAGAAGGTGCCCCACAAGCGAACTGAAGCTGCCAATACCCAAACCTTTTTTGCCGCACGAACGAAGTTCTCTGGCCCGTGATGCCCTGCAGGTTTCATCGGCGAGCAGAAAAATATAGCGGTGCAGGAACAGCAGTTGTACCGTAAATAGTTGCGGGATTCCCAATCGTTCGAGAGCCTGACAGACGGCGGCGAATCCGGTTGTTCCAATCAGGATGAACGCCGCCCCGACAGTAAGTAGTGAACGGGCAAAAAGTGAGGCAAGGGATATCCAGCCGCCCGTAACAGCGATATTGCCAATCCGGTACAATTCTGTTTGATCAAAAACAGGGTTAAATAATCCGACTGTCAGAACAAAAGGAGAAATAAGGGCAAGTTTACGGGCCAGAAAGAGCGCGGGCAGATTAGCGACTGCAATCATAACGGCTGGGAAGATACAGAACGGCATCAGACGGGCAAGTTCATATCTGCCGCACGAAACAACGGAAACAATGAATACCAGAGTCACCAGCACTTTTGCACGAGCATCAAGGGCATGGATTGGCGTGTCGCTGTCAGCCAGCAGTTCCAGGCGTTTTAAATCGATGACAGCGGCATTGATGGATATCATCCAGGTTTTTCCTTCCAAAAGTATGAGATCTGTAACACAAATTTTAAATATTTCACACGCAAAAATAAGGTTATTCAGCTTCGTGACATTTGACATGAAATAGACTAGCCTGGATTCCCATGTTAGTTTTTTGAGTTAACACCACGCAGACAATTATTATCCTAACTTTATATGTAATCTCTTATTTGCCAGCCATGGAATCTGAATATCCGTTTTAGTGAAACCTGCCGCAATTAAGTGCGGA
>CAIMXI010000436.1 GCA_903845365.1 uncultured Geobacteraceae bacterium
TCCCGGAAGAGTATCTGCGCCGTAACGCCGATCAGAACACGATCGTCAGTTTTGAAGTTAATCATATTCTGGAATGCCCGTATGGTGCGCACCCGACCGGAATGTTCGGCCGCTACGATGTGGATGGGGCCTTCCTTAAGGATTTTTACGGGCGGAGCCGAACTCAGGAGGGATTTGACGGATTTGCTAACGAGTGGATCCATGGGCAGAACCATCTGAGCTATCTGGAAAAACTGGGGTGGCCGCGCATGCTGAATCTCAAGGCAAACAGCGCCATGAATTACTCTCCACGCGAAAAGAAAGGGGGTAAGTGATATGTCAGAGTACGCACAACCTGATCAGTTCGGCCTGGCAGATCTGCTCTGCTGCGCTGCCTCAAGGGAAGTAGGAAACAACGAAATCGTTTTTGCCGGGACCGGCCTGCCGATGGTTGCCATTTTGCTTGCCCAGAACACCCACGCTCCCAACCTGAAACTGATCTTTGAAGCAGGAACACTTGACGGCCGACCGCCGGAGTTGCCGACTTCTGTCGGCGATGCCCGTTGTGAAATGGGCGCATCACGGGCCTCCGGGCTCTATGACGCATTCAGTATCGCTCAGAGGGGTTATGTGGATTTAGGCTATCTGGGGGGGGCCGAGGTTGATCAGTACGGCAACGTTAACACCACCTGCATAGGTGACTACCTAAACCCCGAACTGCGTCTGACCGGCAGCGGCGGGAACCCAGATATCAACTCCTTTGCGAAGCGGACTGTATTCATCATGGTGCACGAAAAGCGACGTTTTGTGGAGAATGTCAGTTACATCACCAGCCCCGGATGGCGGGTCAAAAAATGGCCCGGAGGCGAATTCGTTCATCGTAGAGAACTCTACGGAGCCGCTTTTCGTGGAGGCCCGTCTGCGGTTATCAGTACCGCAGGGGTGTTCCGCTTTGATGAAGAGACCGGGCGGATGTATCTGGACACCTGCCATCCCGGCAAGACGCCGGAGGAGATCAGAGACCTATGCCAGTTTGATCTGGACATCTCCCGGGTTAAAGGCGAAACAGTGGCGCCCACTCTGGAAGAGTTGCGCATTATTCACGAAGTGCTCGACCCTGATGAAATCTTTATTCCAAAGGTCAAGAAGGGGTAGCTGAAATTTTAAATTAAGGATGAAATTTAATGCCGTACATTTTAGTAGATGAAGCCCGCTGCAAGGGGTGCGGACTCTGCACCACTGGTTGCCCCAAAAATCTGGTTTCCTTGAGTACCTCCCCTAATAGCCTTGGCTACGCCATGGCCGTTTTTTCGGATCCTGAAAAATGCACCGGTTGCACGTTGTGCGCACAGATGTGTCCCGACGTTGCCATAACGGTTTTTAAGGAGTGACGGCCATGCAAACAGCCGTAGCAGAAAAAGTGTTTCTTAAAGGGAATGAGGCGGTTGCAATGGCGGCTCTGGAAGCTGGTTGCCGCTGCTATTTCGGTTATCCGATTACCCCGCAGAGTGATATCCCTGAATACCTGTCACGTGAGCTGCCACGGCTTGGGGGAGAATTCATCCAGGCCGAAAGCGAGATTGGTGCCATTAATATGCTGCTCGGGGCTTCAGCCGTCGGAGCTCGCGCGATGACTTCATCTTCCGGCCCCGGCATCTCTCTCAAGCAGGAAGGTATTTCGTACATGGCAGGCTCTGAGTTGCCCGGCGTGATCATTGACGTAATGCGTGCGGGGCCCGGACTCGGCGGAATCGATGCCTCCCAGGCCGATTACTGGCAGGCGACACGCGGCGGAGGGCATGGCGGTTACCGGATCATCGTCCTAGCCCCGGCCTCAGTGCAGGAGATGTACGACCTGACTATGATGGCGTTTGACCTCTCAGACATCTATCGTATGCCGGCTATGGTTCTGGCTGATTCCGTTATTGGGCAGATGAAGGAGTCGGTTACCCCGAACCCCAGGCCGGTTACAGCGCTCCCCCCCAAAGAGTGGGTCGTGCGCGGACGGGAATCAGGGGCAAAGCAGAACATCGTCAAGTCACTCTACCTGGGTGATGGCGAAATGGAGAAATTTCACTGGAAGATGCAGGCTCGTTATCAGGAGCTTGCCGAGAAGGAGTGTCGCTGGGAAGAGCTGCATACTGCAGATGCTGAATTGATAGTAACTGCTTTCGGCTCAACCGCACGGATTGCCAGGACTGCAGTTGCTATGGGCAGAGAGGCCGGCATGAAGGTTGGCCTGATGCGGCCGATTACTCTGTTTCCGTTCCCCAAGAAAGCCTATGCAGCCCTGTCCGGACAGTGCAAGCTTTTTCTGGATATAGAACTATCGACCGGGCAGATGATAGATGACGTCCGGCTTGCCATAGCCCGTGACGCAGAGGTGCTGTTCTATGGAAGGCCGCCGGGAGCCGGTTCATTGCCGACACCGGAAGAGCTGTTCGAGCAGATCAGGAAAAATTACCCGACTCACGCCTGAGTCGTTGAGGGATAACATGAAACAACTGTTTACCAGGCCGGAAAGCCTTAAAGATGTTGCCACCCATTTCTGCCCCGGCTGTCACCATGGGTCGGTTCACCGCCTGGTCGCGGAAGCTATAGATGAACTAGGTATACGCAGTGAAACGATCGGAGTCGCCTCCGTCGGCTGTTCGGTTTTTCTCTACGGTTATTTTGACGTCGATGTGATTGAGGCGCCCCACGGCCGTGCTCCCGCCGTGGCTACCGGCGCCAAACGGGCCAGGCCCGACCGGATTATCTTTACCTATCAGGGTGATGGCGACCTTGCAGCTATCGGTATGTCCGAAATCATCCACGCTGCCAATCGTGGCGAAGACATTACCGTGATTTTTGTCAATAACACAACTTATGGCATGACCGGCGGCCAGATGGCGCCGACTACCATGCCGGGCCAAAAAACATCCACATCTCCATATGGCCGTGACGTCTCGAAAGATGGTTCCCCCTTCAAGATGGCCGAACTTCTGGCCACTCTGGATGCTGTGGCCTTTTCGGCGCGTGTTGCCCTCGATAACCCCAAAAATGTCCTGAATGCAAGGAAGCTGATCAAAACGGCCTTCCGCTATCAGGTTGAAAAGAAAGGTTTTTCCTTCATTGAAGCTCTCGCTTCATGTCCTACCAACTGGGGGATGAATCCTCTTGATGCAAACCAGCGGGTGACGGACGAAATGATCCCCTACTTTCCGCTCGCTGTTTATAAAAATACGGCCAATCTGTAAACTGTAGTCAGGAGAAATAATAAATGCGCTACGATGTATTTTTTGCCGGTTACGGCGGACAAGGAGTGCTGCTGGCCGGCAATCTGCTTTCATATGCTGCCATCCATGAAGGGAAGAATGTTTCGTTCTTTCCTGCCTACGGAGTAGAAAAGCGAGGTGGAGCGGCCATGTGTACGATCGTCTTTGCCGACGGCGATACCGGTTCCCCGGTTGTCGGCAATCCCTCCGCTTCTGTGTTGCTTAATCAGCTTTCGTTCGATAGATATGCCGCCAAAGTTAAGCATGGTGGTGTTTGTATCGTTAACTCCAGTCTGGTAGATACAACTGGAATTGCTCTCAAGGATGTCGAAGTAATACTGATTCCGATGAATCAGATTGCCCTTGATCTGGGTGACGTACGGATGGTTAACATGGTGGCCTGCGGGGCTTATATTGAGAAAACCGGTGCATTATTGAAAGGGTCGCTCGAAGCTGCATTAAAGAAGGTTCTTCCGGAGAGAAATCATAAGCTGATACCTGCTAACGTCCAGGCAATGGGAGCTGGCGCTCAGGCGGTGCGCGGCAATAATTCTTGACGTTTTCGGCCTGATTTGGTAGAAGGGTCACTCTTTAATTTAGGGGTATAGCCAAACGGTAAGGCAACGGACTCTGACTCCGTCATCTCTTGGTTCAAATCCAGGTACCCCTGCCAATAAATACAGGCACTTACAACGATAAATTGTAGGTGCCTTTTTTGTTGCCGTAGTAAATGCCGTAATAAAGTTTGCGCGAGTAGAATATTAACTAACAAACAGCCCAAAACAATTCCTATTCCTAACATGGGTTGACGCTCGAGTTGTTAGGGCATAGATTATTGCAACGGTCTGCAATCGGCTGGATTGACACCTGACTTTCGCCAGAAATAGAAGACTCCCCAGAGATACTTGCAGATCGTTTGTTTTTTATCTACTCTGTTATCTCATGCGGCAGTTTGTCCGTGTAGTTGATTCTGGGAGGATTAATCAATGAAATTCTTTCTTCGCAGCAAAGGCGAGAGCAGACCAATAGATGCGGTTATGCGGCACATTGCAAACATGGCAGCGTGCGGTAACATTCTGCGTTATTATTGACCTGCCCTTGCCTACGTTCGCCCCTCCACGGCCTTATCCCTAAGCGTACCTGATGCTACATGGGGCATATTCAGTTAAAGGCTCGCCTGACTTATGCCGTTCAACATCATTCCAGTTTATCTCCCCGCAAAAAAACGGGATGACCACCAAGGCACCCCGTTCACAATGTAAAAACTCTTCCAGTGGGACAACTGCATTTGAACTATCACCACTCCTGCTCCCGAAGCAGATAATGGACATGTTATGCGACTTCCATCGCCTGTTACAGTTGCTGGTGAGGTCTTACTACTCGCAAATAGCCTATTTTAAAGGCTTTGGTAAGGGTGCAAAGATCATCAAAGGCTGGAGACTTTTGGTGGGTCATTCAATAAATACCCACCTGGAAGCGTCTTGCACAGTCAATTTCAGTGAGCCTTTTGAAGGTGCTTTGGTAGGGATTTATTCATCACAAGGGGGATAAAGTCTTTCAGCAGAATAATCCAAAATTGCCTACTCGAAGTAATTCCGTCGCCTGTTACAGTTTCGGGCAAGTCCTTACTGCTCTCAAAGAGCCTATTTTAAAGGCTTTTGCAAGGTAACAAAGATCATCAAAGGATGGTGACTTTTGGTGGGTCGTTTAAAAATACCCACCTGGAGGCGTCTTGCACAGTCCAATTGCAGTGAGTCTTTTGAAGGCGCTTTGGTAGGGAGTGGTGTATCAAAAAGGAAGCAAGAGCTTTCAGTAGTATAATTTGAAATTGCCTATTCAAAGCAATTCCTTCGCCTGTTATTGTTAAGGATCGATTCTTGATTGTGAATGTGAATCCTACCGAAAGTTAAAATTATAAGGGTAGTTCCATCTCCATTATCAGGCCTGTATCCGGAGCATTGTAGGCTCGCAGACTCCCCCCATGAATACGCACCGCTCTGTCAGAGATTGCCAAGCCAACTCCTGTGCCGCCACTTTGTCGTTCACGGGCGTCATTGACCCGATAGAAAGGACGAAATATATCATACAATGCAGACTCTGGAACCCCAGGGCCATGATCTCTGACTTCAATATGAACCCGGTTCCGGCCGCTTGCCATTTTCTTAGTAACCAATATTTCAACAGAAGTTCCCTCGTCAGTGTAGCGCACCGCATTTCTTACCAGATTTTCTATCGCCTGCCTTAGCAGTTCGCTATTCCCGTTAAGCAAAATTTTCTCTGAGATAGCCGCAACGACCTGCCGATTGTTATTTTTTGCTTCAAAATCAGCATCTTTTGCAATCTCGACGACAAGAGCCGCAATGTCTAGCTCGCCTCTTTTTATGGAACCACTTTCACTTTCCAGCTTGGTTAGCATCAGAAGTTGTCCAATTAATTCATTAAGCCGGTCAGACTCCCGCTCAATACGGTCAAAAGGGGCAGAATGATTCGGTCCGGCTGACTGGCGGGCAAGTTCAAGAGCAACATTGAGACGTGCTAGTGGTGAGCGGAGTTCATGCGAAACATCACGGATCAATCGTTGATGCGCCCCTACCAGACTTTCAATTCTCTCGGCCATCCGGTCAACATCTCGCGCTAGGTTCGCAACTTCATTTTTCCGGTGCACCAACCCCTCCCCAACGCGTGCCGACAGGTCGCCACCTGCTAATTGCTGAGTCACTTTGCGTAAGCGTCGAAGCGGCGTGGTCGAATATCTGAAAAAACCGAACCACGTTACCGCCGCAGCCAGGATAGCTGAAATAAGACATGACCCTGCATAGCCGATCCGGCTACCAGACTGGTTTATAACTCCTTCCGGCAAAGGTGGTTTCGGAAGTTGTGGCAACTGAGCCTCTTGTACTGTCAATGCTTTTTCAGGTGCCCGTGCCGGTGCATAAGCATCATGGACAGATGCTTTATCTGACTTTTGTGCCGGTTCATTCCCCGAATTTATCGGGGCCCTTTCAGCTGTCGGCCTGGAATTTACATTCTCGCGGAGCTGTTCATCAGGTGCTGTTCGATGGTCGATTTCCTGTTGACCCGCTGGATGCAGTTTATCGACGTTTTGAGGACGATTGTCAGGATGCGGACGGCAGGCAAAGATGTTCTCAATTCCGGACAGGCATTCACCTTCACGAATCCCATCCTTAGAGCTGAATGAGCATAAATCACCCTCCTTTTTACCTTCACATGCTTCGACAGCAATCTTTGGCGGTGGTCTTCTTGGCCGCGCATTAGCCTTAGTATTCGTTTCCACCCTTATGAGACCTTCAGAGACCGGCGTTTCCGCCAGGACTGTTCCCGGCAACAAAAATGGAGCGCACATTGCCAGTGCAACGGCAGATATCAAAAACAAAAGCCGGTTCATACAGAAAAATTCCCTTTGAAATTTCACAGTTGTCACTCTTTTCATGCTTCTATCGAATAAAGATAACCGATGTTGCGAATAGTCTTTATGCGTTCCGGATCCTCCTTGCGTTGTCCCAGCTTTTTACGAAGGCTGCTGACATGAACATCAATACTCCGGTCATATGCGGTAAGTATTCTGCCCAAAGCCTGTTTTACCAGGTCATCACGACTGACAACCTTGCCTGCCTGCCGGAGTAATGCTTCAAGGATGGCAAACTCGACCGTTGTCAGCTCAACCTTTCTGCCAGAGAGCAGTACGGTGCGTGATCCGGTAAGGAGTTCCACGTCGCCAACAACAACCTTGCCTGATTCAACCGGGATGCTTGCCTGTATCTGAACAGGTGGCTGGCTCTCCGCACGCCTCAACACGGCCCTGATTCTTGCCACCAGCTCTCGCGGATTGAACGGCTTGGGAAGATAATCATCTGCTCCAATCTCCAACCCGACAATCCGGTCAACATCTTCTCCTCTGGCGGTAAGCATGAGGACCGGAATGCGTGAAACTGCACGAATACGGCGCAGAACCTCAAAGCCATTAATGCCGGGAAGCATCACATCAAGAACCACTAGATCCTGCAGTCCGGAAACGGCCTGTTCAAGTCCCAGCAGGCCTTCATTCACCGCTCTGACTTCGAAGCCTTCTGCTCCGAGGTAATCACGGAGCAACTCACACAAATCAGCATCGTCATCAATAATAAGAATTCTGTCCATAACATCCTCCTGCATCTCGTTTTCAAACTTGACGGCAGTATAGACGGTTAACTGCTGTTTGTTTGTAAAATTTTGCAAAGAGTTTAGTGCTACTCTTTACAAAACTTTACAATAGTCATTGCTAATTTAACACAACTTTACGCCGTAATTGATTAGTCTGTAACCAACAGAAGATGAGCCGGTAATATTTCATCTAACCAACAATAAAGGGGGAGAACTATGAAAACTAAATTGATGACAGCAGCTTTCATCTGCATTTGTGCCATTTCGGCAAGTGCAGCGCACTCAGACAGTAACCATCAGAATATCGAGCAAAAGAAAACAGAAATACTGCAGCATATTCAGGAAAGAATTACCAACAGCGAGGCCGAAATAGTCTGTGTAAAATCAGCACAATCACACGATGAGCTGAGAACCTGCAAAGAAAAATTCCGTCCGCCACTAAAAAACGATAAGCACAATCAGATTCAGTCACGATAAGAAAATTCAGAAAAGGAGAGCAAAACCATGAAAACAAAAGTATTGAACTCACTTTTTACCGCTATTACTATCAGTCTGTTTTCTCTTTTAACCGGGTGCGGAGGCGTAGACTCAAGTTCTCAGAACGGCGGTGTAGGCACAAGCGCGCAGAACGTCAATGAAACCATAGCACCACAGCAAACTGGAAAAATTGCTGTGGTGCTGGATTGGGGTTCATCTTCAAAGAGTGCAGTAAAAACGGTAGCTTCAATGCCGGTAACTGTAACCACAATGCGTATTTTCGTTGCAGCTCCGGATATTTCACCATCCTTGCAGCTTGACTTTCCTGCGGCAAGCGGCTCAGGCACTATCGACGGTGTCAAAGTCGGTACGGGGCGAACATTGACAGCCCAAGGATTGGATGCGTCCGGAACTGTAACCTATCAAGGGGCAGCCGACAACATTACCATTTTGGCAGGTAAGACTACTGACATCGGCACAATCACCATGGTGGCCAATGCAGTTCCAACCGCCAATGCCGGAGTCGCCCAGAGTGTCACCGTTGGAAGTCTGGTCACGCTTGATGGCAGTGCCAGCAGTGATGCCAACAGTGATGCGCTTACCTACAAATGGGCGTTCACTTCCAAACCTACCGGCAGTGGCGCTACCCTCTCAAGCACAACCATCGCCAAGCCTGCATTCACGGCGGATATAGCTGGTACATACGTGCTCTCGCTTATTGTCAACGATGGAAAAGTTGACAGCTCTGCTGCAGGCGTCAACGTTACTGTAACAGTTGCCAATGCCGCCCCGGTAGCCAATGTGGGAACTGTACAGAGTGTTGTTATCGGCAACGCCGTAACTCTTGACGGTAGTGCAAGTAGTGATGCTAATGGCGATACGCTGACCTACAGTTGGTCATTTACCTCAAAACCGGTTGGCAGCAGTGCTACACTGTCAAGCTCAACTGCCGTCAAGCCAACCTTTACACCTGATGTCGCAGGAGCATACGTGCTAAGCCTGACTGTTAATGATGGCAAGGTAAGCAGTTCTGCCGCTTCAGTAAATGTCACCGCAATATCCAACACCGGCTCAATAACAATCAAATGGTAAGGGGGAAAACAGCCATGAAAACAATCATTATCAACACATTGAAGGTACTCGCGATCACAACAATGCTCACACTGTTCGTGGGTTGCAGCGGCAGCGGCAGCAGCTCAACTAACCAAACAGATGCTGGGGTCTCAGACGGAACTTCCGTAACTCAGGGAACCGGAGCCATTGCCGTGGCACTTACCTGGCCTCAACAGTCCTCTACGTCAAAAACTACTGCCAAAAGCGTCGCAGCAGCACTTCCAGCTACCGTTAAGACCATCCGGATAACCGTTTCCGCCACCGACATGACATCAGTGGTGAAGAGCTTTGATGCCGCTACCGGAGCGGGGACCATAAGTGGCGTAACCGCTGGAAAGGGCAGAGCCGTAACCGTGGAAGCACTCGACTCAACCGGCTCTATAACTCATAAGGGAGCACGCAACAACATCACCGTTGTTGCCGGTCAGACTGCTGACGCCGGCATCATCGCAATGAACACTACCGGTGTCTCCATGAATATGGCTCAGACTCTCTCCGATCAGGCGCAGAATACCACAATAGCTTTCTCGGCAATGGCAATGATGACCGGAAACCTTGGTTCCCAGTCATTCTTTCCCCCTGGCAAAATTGCCGACTATACCGGCTTCCAGTACCTGCGCGACAACGATCCGGACAATATGGGGCACAATACCAGCTTCCTGACGCGAATTGCCGAAAACGTCCTCTATATCCTTAACGATGCCCAGATGTCGCAGTTGGCCGCTTTGGCCAAAAGCCATGGCGCTGATTTTTCACTGTACGGTGCCAAGAGATTCCCGTTGATGCAGGCCTTCCGCCGCCTTATGGATAGCGCTATCCCCAGTGGAACCACAGGCCTCAGCCTAAGTGCAGTAAAAGCAGCATCAAAAGATCTGTATCTGATAGACGGTCAGGTCAGCTACGACCGTGCCGTGCTCTATGCCACGGTTCTAAATTCACTAACGACAGCCCAGAAAGCATCCTTTGAAGCCATGAAGGGTAAGGGGTGGAGTTCCTGGCCGGACACCTTCGTTGACCCGATCAAATCATCGGTCAACGCAAAGAAGGCCGCTCTTGGCCCAACAGTTGATATGGTGGCCATATACTCTTACGCCAGTGACCTCTTTAGCTGGTATGCCGGCTCGATCGAAGCGGATGTATATTTTTGCCCGGAACGCCACGGAACATATTTCGGCTCATTCTTCATGAAGGATGCCCCAGCCATCGGTCATGAAGGATACAGCATCAACGAACAGCTCACTGCAACAGCAGGGCGGGCATTGAGCGACAGCACTTACGGATACGTAGATTCAACCCAGGCAGCTCTGATGTCGAGTCTTGTGGATACCCAGAGAATCAATCTTTATAGCAATACTGTCACCCTTTCAAGCGGTGTTAAAAACAATATTGTCGATATCAGGACGGCAATCGCAACAAAACTGCGCACCCTCCTGACCACTCCGGATACGAGCAAAACGGTTCTGGCAGAAGTCCTCTCACTATCCGGCACTTATGGAGAACTTGATGGCGAGAACAATTACAACTATGCAACCGTCATGGCAAACGTCTACAAAACACTGACTGCCGCACAAAAAACCAAACTAATGGCGCTACGGGCATCAATCATGGCAGGAAAATATACTGACGGCACCACCTTTGACTTTACCTATACGGCGACTCCTTACCTTTATTCAGCGGTTATTACAGATGCGACCGCCACAGGCTATACAGGCAACACAGATTCTCTGTTCAAGTAAGGGTGCATCTGGAACAGTGACTAACCAATTATTTCACTTAAAATAAGGAGATTGAAATGCGTATTCAGATCACAATATTCATCATGGTGCTTTTGTTCTCTCTCAATCACAAAGCCTGGGCAACCGGTGACTGTAATGGAGATGGAACCGTCACCATTGCAGAAGTGCAGTCTGCAATCAATATGTTCCTGGGGATAACGCAGTCCTTACCATGTGTTGATGACGATAACTCCGCAAACGTCAGCATCGCTGAAGTGCAAAAAACAATCAATACATTCCTTGGTTTGATAACGACGAATACTGTCCCTGTTGCCAATGCGGGAGCGGCGCAAAGTGTAGTTATAGAAAACACCGTAACTCTTGATGGCAGTGCCAGCAGTGATGCTAATAACGATACGCTGACCTACAGTTGGTCATTTACCTCAAAGCCGGTTAACAGCAGTGCTACGCTGTCAAGCTCAACTGTAGTCAAGCCGACGTTTACACCCGATGTAGCAGGCGTATACGTACTAAGCCTGACTGTTAATGATGGCAAGGCAAGCAGTTCTGCTGCTTCGGTAAACGTCACAGCAACATCCAGCACCGGTTCAATCACAGTCAAATGGTAAGGGGTACACCTTCACACTTTATGCACTGTCTGCGTCACCAACACTGACGGTTTTGTCCAATCAAGTCACTGGTGCAGTTCTTACCAATGCTTTGTCATCTATCACGCTTGGTACAGCGACCTTGAAACTTAGCTACACCCAGCTTTTATAACATGTCGGCATTTTCTTGAGGGGGATTCTATCATGAAATTTGCTATTACCACGATGATGAGCTTAATTATCGGCCTCTCTTTCCTTGGGATGATCGCAGGATGCAGTTCTGGTGGTTCAAGCAACACGCAAGCAATCTCCACAAATCAGACCAGCGGTTCAATAGCGGTGCAACTGGCTTGGAATAACGCGAAATCAACTGCCAAGAGCGTTGCCTCTGCACCGGTAAGCTTAGCCACGGTTCGGATAATCATTTCTGCCGCCGACATACCTGCAGCAGCTCTGCAAAAAGATTTTCCCGCTTCACAAGGCGCTGGAACGCTTGACGGAGTGCCGGCCGGCTCGGGGCGGACAGTGGTAGCTCAAGGATTGGACGCATCCGGAACAGTTGCCTATCAGGGGGTAGCCTCAAATATTGTCGTACAAGCCGGGAAGACTACCGATGCCGGCACTATTACCATGAGTCCGGTCGCGACAACAGCTTTTAACGGCACCATCGTACTTGGTTCACCCACCGCATCTTCGATCAAGGCCAACATTTTTTCGGCAGACCAGAGCGGTACGGTGCTGCTCAAATATGGAACATCACCAGGTGTGAATGATAAGCAGACAACCGCAGAATTTTTAGTTGCGGGTAAACCGGTGATTCTTACGATGGGTGGACTTGCTGCCGGGACACGCTATTATTACCGCCTCTTTTTTCAAACCTCCGGCGGGAGCGCCTTCAGCCAGAGTGACGAATATTCATTCCATAGCGCCCGTTCTACAGGCAGCAGCTACACATTCACCATTCAGGCTGACTCCCATCTTGATGAGAATTCCGACCCTGAAATGTACCGTAAAACACTGGCCAACATACGCGCCGATGCGCCAGATTTTCACATTGATCTGGGTGATACCTTTATGTGTGAAAAGCATTCAGCTCCTTTGACGGCAACGGTGCAGACGGCTCCGGATCAGGCAACGGTTGATGCGCGGTATGCCTATGAACGCGCCTATTTCGGGCTGGTTACTCACTCGGTGCCACTCTTCCTTGTTAATGGTAATCATGAGGGCGAACTGGGATGGCTTCGTGGTGCAACAGCGATGAATACCGCTATCTGGACGACGTTGGCCCGCCAGAATTATTATATGAATCCGGTTCCTGACACCTTTTACAGCGGCGATTCGACACTTGAACCGTTTGTAGGAAAACGGGCATCCTGGTACGCTTGGAACTGGGGCGATGCCCTGTTCATAGTGCTTGATCCGTACTGGAACAGCATGACTTCGGCCAGCAAAGATCCCTGGGCCATGACACTCGGTAAAACACAGTACGATTGGCTCCAGCAGACGCTTTCGACAAGCACGGCAACGTTCAAATTTGTTTTTATCCATAACCTGGTCGGGGGTCTTGATGGTCAGATGCGCGGCGGGGTCGAAGCGGCACCATACTTCGAATGGGGTGGAAAAAATCTCGATGGTACCGATGTTTTTGCCTTGAAACGTCCCGGCTGGAGTATGCCGATTCATCAACTGCTTGTTGCCAACGGCGTGTCGGCGGTTTTTCATGGCCACGATCACATTTACGCCAAGCAGGTTCTTGACGGTGTAGTGTATCAGGAGGTACCCCAGCCAAGTTCGCTTAATTCCCAAAGCGGGGCGATCCTGGCAACTCAATATCATTATGCGGCGGGAACAATTCTCAGTAGTTCTGGTTATATACGGGTAACGGTCGGGCCCGGGCAGGCAAAGGTTGAATATGTTCGGTCGTGGCTGCCAAAAAATGAAACCGCAATCATAAAAAATGGTCAGGTGGATGACACCTGGAGTATCACAACGCCATAAAACTGTAGGGGTGCACATGAAAACATTTATTGCTATATGTCTGCTTGCACTGATCATGGGATGCAGTTCAGGAAGTGATTCAAAAGGTCAGGATGTAACTATCGCGCCAACGGCTCAGGCTGTCGGATCAATTACAGCAACACTGAAATGGGGGGCGATAGCAAAAACATCGGCAAAAAGTGTCGCAGCAGCTCCCGCAGGAATAAGCACGGTGCGCATAATTGTATCAGGAAGCGGAATTTCGCCATCGGTGCAGAAGGATTTTGCCGCTGCAACCGGTTCCGGTACGATAGGTGATATTCCGGCTGGGACCGGGCGAACGGTTATCGCTCAGGGGCTTGATGTCTCAGGAATCGTTACGTATCAGGGGACGGCAACAAATATTACGGTCATATCCGGTCAGACAACCGATGCCGGCACGATTACCATGGTTGCCGGTACAGGCGGCACAGCCGTTCTCGGCTCTTTTCATGGCAATATTGTACTTGGCTCACCGACGGCCAGTTCCATCATGGCAAATGTGTACGCTCCGGATCAGAGCGGGACGGTTTACATCTTGTACGGTACAGCACCCGGATTTTACGAAAAACAGACCTCATCATCACCATTGATTGCCGGAAAGCCGGTAGAGATAGCTCTGCAAGGCCTTTCTGCCGACACACGCTATTACTACCGGCTCTACTTTCAGCCTTCTGACGGAAATGACTCTGGTCCAACTGAAGAATACTTGTTTCATACAGCCAGACCGGCAGGGAGCACTTTTACCTTTTCAATCCAGGGAGACTCTCATCCTGAACGTGCGGGCCAGCAGTTCAATAGTGATCTCTACCGCAGGACACTGCTTACCGCTGCGGCTGATCAGCCTGACTTTTATCTGACCATTGGTGATGATTTCAGTGTTGACCAGCTCGACCCGTTAACTGTCACTGCTGCCAAGGTAACCGAGCGATACGCCATCCAGCGACCATATCTCGGAATAATTGGCAGTTCTGCACCGGTTTTTCTTGTCAATGGCAATCACGAACAGGCGGCACGCTACCTGTTGAACGGCACTCCAAACAACGTCGCTGTCTGGGCCCAGAATGCCCGCAACAGTTACTACTCGCAACCTGCTCCTGATAATTTCTATACCGGCAACAGTGAAGTCGTTCCCTACATCGGACTTTTGCGCAATCACTTCGCCTGGACATGGGGCGATGCCCTATTTGTGGTGATTGACCCTTACTGGGCATCAGCGACTTGTGTTGATGATCCATTCTACGGCGGTGCCAAGCGGACTAACCTGTGGGATGTCACACATGGTGATGCCCAGTATCAATGGCTAAAGACAACCCTGGAGCAGAGCAAAGCAAAGTTTAAATTCGTTTTTGCCCATCATGTAATGGGCACGGGTCGAGGCGGAATAGAACTTGCGAACCTATATGAGTGGGGAGGGCAAAACAACAATAGAACTTGGGGTTTTTCGGCGAATCGCCCAAGCTGGTCAGCGCCGATACATCAACTGATGGCAGCAAACAAAGTTTCAATCTTTTTCCAGGGGCACGATCACATTTGGGCGCATCAGCAAATTGATGGTGTCACCTACCAAACACTATCCGAGCCTGCGGATCCCTTTTATACTCTCTATAATAATGATGCCTACCTTTCTGGCGACAAACTGCCTAATACCGGCTATACGAGAGTTACTGTGTCGCCATCGTCGGTGAAGGTTGACTACGTCCGAACCTATCTTCCGGCAGATGAGGGCCAGGGAAAGAAAAGCGGTTCAGTGGCATTCAGTTACTCTCTGCCACCATCATTATAGGTCGTGACTTATCTGCCAGGGTAACCGGGAGGTCATCGCCATAATGCTGAGCCAGAGTCGAAGACGCGTTTACCTCGGCAGAGGCGACCCCGATGGCTAGGAGTTTTTGTAGCAACTATAATACCTGCACTTCACTTAGTTGACGCTGATATTCATCAACTAAATTGTTAAAGCCAAACATCTTATTCATCTATGCCCCTGGTCATCCCGATCAAGGGCTTTTTATTGCCCATAAACCACCACTTATTCCCAAACCACATAAACCATCAACACCACCAACAGCCCATCACACAGAAAAGGAGAACTCACCATGATCTGGATAACCCTCATCATCATTATCGCACTAGCTCCATTCGGCCTCCTCGCAGCAGCATTCAAGACCTTCATAGGCATCCTGGCGGCAATCGGCATCTTCATGCTCTGGGCGGAGAGTAGGGGGATTAAATGAAATGGCACACCATGACCCAAAGCGAATTTATAGAGAAGATGGTGTCGCTCGGAATCCGGTACAAGCCAGGATTCTTCCCGAGCGGAGCGTGGAAACAACAGGGGAGCATTCTCAGCGCCTATGCCGGGAAAGCCCTAGTTGGGCAATACGACTGCGCTACCGGTACAGGCTGGTATTAGGAAGGAGGTGAACAAGGAATGTAATCATAAAAGTTAGTTGTGCCCTTCGGGGTTAATTTAAAGAAAGGAGGGAACCCACATGTTTGTTGTACTTTTTCTCGCAATCATTCTCGGCGCCATACTGATTAAATTTGGCGTTCTGTCAGCACTCACCATCCTCATACTCATCGCAGGCGCAGCACTTTTGATGCAGTGGCGCCTTGTCTCATACAGGTCGGAATCATCTGGCAACATCTGCTGATAAACCTAAAAACGGCAGTTCATAAACCACAGAGCAACAGAGCAACTGAGAAATCAGACAGTTACATCAACAACAGGCAAAACCAAAATGGTGAGTGGCTTTTTCTGGTTTTAACCTGAATTCTTCTTTGTTTTTGCTCTGTTGCTCTGTTGCTCTGTGTTTCAA
>CAIMXI010000437.1 GCA_903845365.1 uncultured Geobacteraceae bacterium
GACTCCTCAATAAGCAATAAAAAAACGACCCACCATTACCCCTAAAGGGTATCTGATGGGTCGAATAATCTGAACATTGCTACATGGATGGGTCAGTTTTATTGAGTAAACATGGGTCAATTCAGGTGAGCGTCAAAGCAGATACAACCGATTTTGATTTTTTCAGTTGTCCCGCGTTGGCGGTATTGATGGAGACCACACACACAAGAACTGCAATCATATTGGATGTAACTACATGGTGCAGGAACATTCTGGCCTCATTTGTTAAACTGATCTTGCCCACCCTTGAAGGACATTTCGTTAAGTGAGTAGATTATTTGACGTAGGTGTTCTATGACATCGAAAGCAGCATCAAGCAGCAGGATACCCAACCCCCATATCCAGCACCGTTATTATAAGCTACTTGAGACCATAAGTCCCACTATTACTCACTCCACAGGTTTTGTATGTATTGATCTTGTGGATCCATATGGCATTGCCTGAAACCAAATGCCGAGAGACTATCGAGTGCCATGAAATATCGTCCCGGTGTTACTAGCACCAGTTTTTTCTTGCAAGATTCCATAGTTTAAAGTGTATCATGCTAAATGATAGGAAAGAAGGGGGGAATTTTGATTTTTCGGATTGCAAACAATATCCCCAAAAAGTGTCTTATAGGGTCGGTGGATTTTATTGCGTTGCCACTTTCCGAACCGGTATTGGTGTCTATATTTGCTGGATATGATCGTTTGGCTAGTGAGGCGGGTGGTTGCCTGCGCCTCTACTATCCATCTGCATGGGCTGAAAATTAAGACCGCTGCCGACGCGGCACTGGCGCTGAAACCGCTTGTTGGCAATCACGCCTCGTCACTGTTTGCATTCGGACTCTTTAACGCATCACTCTTTGCTGCCTGTATCCTGCCACTTTCGACGGCCTACTATATCTGCGAAGGTATGGGGTGGGAATCGGGAGTTGATAAGGACTTCAAACAGTCGCCGCAGTTTTTCTGGTTATTCACGATTATCATCATCATAAGCGCCGGACTTATCCCGATTCCGAATGCTCCGCTTATGACGATCATGTTCATCTCTCAGGTTGTCAGCGGCGCGGTTCTGCCATTTGTGCTGATGTTCATGATCCATCTCATCAATGATAAGAACCTGATGGGAACTTTTGTCAACGGCCCGGTATTGCCTGGTTGACCGTTGTAGCAATGATCGTACTGACGGTAATTATGACAACAGATATTGCGTTTCCGGGTTTGATCAAGCGACTGATGTTGTTCTGATTTTACCCCGAAGGTTAGACCTGTTACGAAGGGACGGGGACAATCGTCACAAAAACTGGCCCATATCCGTATGGAGGAGCGTCATGCCATTTAACAAGCAGAAATACAGCAGCTCATACTTGTTAAAAGTATCTGTAATTATTACACTTAGTGTTTCTGTACTCGGTTATATTGATTTTTTAACCGGGGAAGCATCAATGGATACGTTATATATAGCATGTGTTGGCGCTGTCACTTGGTACACAAGTAGAACAATAGGCGTATTGTGTATACTGGAAATAATATTGGCAAAAACTTTGGCAGATTACTATGATCATATAAAAATAGGTACGCACCTGTATGGATGGAATGCGTTGGACTATATTCTGGTATATTTTATAGTTTGCTTATTGGTAGGAAACCTTAAGAAAGTACTTTCTTAAACTTGCAAGCCCCCCGGAGGCAAAGTCTGCGGATGTTCACATCATGCATCTCCTTTGTAAGACAGGCGATGCCGATGATGTCAGCAAAGTCTCAATTTCAGATTTGTAGGTATGATCACCAAAGCGCTGCATGAATATTGTTAGTAGTGAGGTTACGTCTCTGTGATTATTGTCAATCAGCTTTGAAATTTGACCCACCGTCGGCGTCCAACCACCCCCGTACAGACAACAAACGGACCGAGACCGACCTCCCATACAACATTCTATACCATCGCGCTATGCTAGTGAATTCCGTGCTGAGGGCAACAAAAGGACCGTCTATGGACAGAGACTAAAAAAAGGGGCTACAGAACATCTCTGTAACCCCTTGTTTTTATTGGCGCGCTTGGAGAGATTCGAACTCCCGACCTACGGATTCGTAGTCATGTGGGCTAAGTAGCTGATTTATAATGGCTTTATTGACTGCTGGAGGCGCTTTCAGCAGTGAGTGGAAAAGAACAAAGGATAAGGCCTTAGTAACACGGTAACGCCTGCCCCTATGCGGAACATTATATAACTCCTCTTACCATCAGGTCTTCCAACATGCACAGTTGTGGTTCCCGCTGATCGTCCAGCCTGGAGGTCAAAGAGGTAATCTCCTACCATAACAGCTTCCGACGGAACAGCACCCCATCCAGTCAGCAGATGATGTATTCCTGCGGGATCAGGCTTTGGAGGAGCTTCGTCGCGACCCAGCACATTCTTTTTGGCAAAATAGTGCCCCAGGCCAATCGTCTCTAGTGTCAACAGGGCAATGTTCCTGTCATTTCTTGTAAGTATTCCCAGTTGTGCGCCAGACTGGTGGAGTTTTGCAACTGCATCAAGCGCTCCGGGTGCAGGCTTTGCCTGATACGCCAGTTGTCTCTCAATTTCTTTCAGGCGGGTATGCCGCCAGGAAGCGTCAGCATCCGGTAGTGAATCAAGATGGACAAGGATGTCTGTAATCTCAGGTAAGTCAAGCTCTATGCGAATATATTCAAAATCATGCACCGGTAGAGTGAGTGTGCCGTCAAGGTCAAAAATCCAGAATGACTTTGCACGTAGACTCATAACTGTTCCCTGCCATAATTGCCTGATCTCTTACGAAACGGTTCGAACAAATACTCTAAACCGTTGACCTTTATCTCATAAACCGTCCGGAGCATTTCACCAAGTATTCCACTTGGAAAGCCTTCGCCAGCCATCCAGACGACATAGTGTTCAGGTATATCGATCAACAGTTTTCCTTTATGAGCACCAAAAGGCATACGCATCTGTGCCAGTGCCACAAGTTTGTGGGAGTCTCCAGCCGATTCGGTACAGGGATGAAAACGATCTTCCTGCATCACATTATTCCTGCCTTGATCTGAATGGCGGTTGTGTAGGTCATGTCACCGGTTGTCAAGTATATGGTGCCTTCGGTTAAGGTTATTGACCAGTTTATGGTTCTCTCCAGATTTGCCGCGAGTGTGTTGATGAACATCTGATCAACGCTGACGATGGTTAGATTCTTAATGTTCATAAGTTTGGGAAGATGCTGTTGATCCCAGTTTGTGAGGGTTTTTCCAGATGCCAGCAGCGCCACTCTTTCAGCATGTCTGCTCGCCTTTATTATTCTGACGGATTCTGGCAGACCAACTTCAACCCATAGAATCGCTCTGCCGTCTGGCCCCAGGATCCAGAGGTCTGGTTCATCGGTTGCACTGAGTCCTTTTGTGAAGCTCAATCCCGGTTTGTAGAATATTGCCAGAGCAAGCAGACGAGCCACGAGCCGTTCTTCGGTTTCCGAAGGGTGCTGAGCAACGGTGGTCTGAATCGTCTCGTAGATTCCTTGATCAATGTCGGAAAACTGGAGAATGGCTCGATAAATAGTTGAGGGGAGTGCCATGATTACACAGACTTCTTCTTTTTCCAGTATTCCCGTTCAAACGCCCAGCACTCTTGCATGAAGTCAACGAGCCCGGACATTCTGAAGCTGAAACCGCATATAAAACTATCCTGCTCAGGAAACTTCCGCTTTTCAGAGATACACCGGTAAAGATCCATACCCAACTCTTGTGCTTTTGCGTATAGATCCATCTCATCAGGGAAGGTTCGGATGCCCGTTACAGGAGAGCCGATTCCGCCTACTGAGTTTGCCCCGAGGGTGTTGGCAAAGCGCTCCATATATTTGAGCACTTCTTCATCCTCGCCACCGCCTGATGTCTCCACCATAGCAGCATATTTGCCTTTAAGCGCCATGCAGTGGATTAGGCCGTTGCAGCGGTCAAAGAGTGCCTTCATCTGAGCCGAAACGCTGAATATGTAGTTCGGGCTGGCCAGAATGAATCCGTCACAGGCGATCAGTTTTTCCTTGATGCTCTCGTAGTCGTCCTTTATGTTGCAGACTCCGGTAACGTGGCATACGTCGCAGGCAACGCAAGGCTGGACGTTCAATGTCCTGAGGGAAAGAATTTCAGTTTCAGCACCGCAAGCCTCCACCCCGGCCAGTACTTCTTCCAGCAGGCGGCCGGTATTACCCTGCATCCCCCGCGGGCTGGCTATTATGGCAAGTATTTTCATCATGCATCTCCATGTGTCGGTATTATTTTTTCATCCATGATGCTTTGGTACCAGGGCGGATCCCATCATCGATGGTTGATTGTGTAAGTGTGCCAGCTTCGGCTTGTATGCAAATGAAGTAGAGGTCTTCATCTCCGGCCTTCCAAGCCCGTTCCCCTTCAAGACCTACTCGTATCAAACTTCCCTCCTGTATTGGAAATTCATTGCCGTCCACATAAAATATACCGCTCCCTCGTAACACAATATACAGCTCTTCATTCTTTTTGTGGGTATGCACAAAAGGCATCCCCTTTCCGGCGGGAAGCCGGTTCATCGATACTTCGCAACCGGTAAGTCTCAGTTCCTTACCAAGCAAGTATTTGCCATGAAACCCCATGAATTCTTTTTCGGAGAGATTTTCCAGTGATCCGATATCCACTAAACTGTAGTTTTTGTGATGTTCAGACATAAGCATTTTCCTTTCTGGTTATTTTATCGACTCGGCTTCTATTATGAGTGCTGGATAACAGCACCGTTCATATATCCCCTGGAGGCTGATATGGTTTTACGAAAGCGCTTGCAAACGTAACCTGATGTCTGAAATCCTATCAGCAGTACCTCCAGCCGAGAGAGCCAGGGCAGAGTGGAAATGCTCCTGAGCCAAAGCCCGGTCATTGGTCTGATAGGCTATAATGCCTGATAAATAATAAACGTAAAAATTATCAACCTTATCTGCCACAAGCCGATCGCAAATAGACCTTGCTCCGGATAGATCATTTGATGAGTAATATTGAAAGGCCAGTACCACGGCCTCTTGCAGTGAGTAGTTTGAGGGCAGCAGATCAGCATTTGCTGCTTCGTCACTCAATTTACTATCTGGCGGTTCTGCCGCTGAAGAGCAGGGTTCATGCCAACAGCAACCGCTCTGACCGCAAGTAGAGGCTTTGTCGATCCCAAAACATTGCTCATTCCCTTCGGCACTCTGTATGGCTCGTACTAGCTCAGGCATCTCCATCCTATCAGCGTTGATACCGTGTGACTGCGCAATTAATCTGATTTCTTCCAGGGTCATCATAAGTCTAATCCTCCATAATGCTTGATAGCCATATCGCAGATTTAACAGCTGCTTCGGGTTTATCTTGGTTTCAACTATTTTATCGTGGTTTTAATCATCTCAATTTCCAGAGATATGGTTATTTCCTCGCCTACAAGAACTCCGCCAGTTTCAAGTGATTTATTCCATTGCAAGCCAAAGTCTTTACGGTTGATCTTCGTACTAGCTGAAGTCCCACATCTCAAATTACCCCATGGGTCTTTACTTTCCTTTGAAATTTGCTCTACGTCCAAAACGACCTCTTTGGTTACCCCATGTAGGGTCAAATCACCGGTCACTTTCAGAGCGCCATTTTTTGCTTTGGCTATTTTCTTCGATACGAATGTTATAGTAGGGTACTTGGCTACATCGAGGAAATCGGCATTTCTCAAATGATCATCGCGCTTTTGCACATTGGTTGAAACAGAATTCGTGTCAATGGTAACCTCAACCTTTGACTTTGTGATGTCTTTATCGTTGATTTCAACAACTCCGGTCTGTATCTCAAAAGTCCCTTTAACATTAGAAACCATCAAGTGCTTAACTTTAAAACTGACACTTGAATGGTCTGGGTCAATATTCCATGTGGTTGCCGACGCAAGCGCAGGGAAGGTCAACAATACTAATACGGCGATAGTTCTGATAAAATTTGACATTGTGTTTTTCCTTTTCTATAAGTATTTGCCTGCTATGAAGCTGCTGGTTTAGGGTATGGGGTCGCTCTTGATAATATTTAGGGGCGGTTATTTTGTGGGCGCTCTATTTATGTATCTGCACATTTAACCTCTGGCAAGATTGCCAGAGGTTACACCAACAGAGAAGCGGCTACCTCACTGAGATATCCGCCTGTTTTTATTGGTACGCCCGGACCGATTCGAACGGCCGACACCCAGGTTCGAAGCCTGGTACTCTATCCAGCTGAGCTACGGGCGCAAATATTTAACAGATGATTATTGCGGAAAACGAGTACCACACTTTGATAAAAAACTGAACAGATTTTATCAAAATCACTTCAGATCTTTCCCATACAGGTCAATAAACGACTGTACCTGCAGCGCAGCTTCACTTTTTGACTCCAGTGTAAGATACCGCTTCCAGATAACGAGTGCTTTTTGGATGTCCTTCAGGTCAAAGGCGTAGACATGGGCGCTATTATAAAGGCTTTCAAGATTTTTTGAGTCTACGGAGCTCGCGCGCTCGAAGTTTGCCAGCGCTTTATTTATATTGCCGATTTGTCGATACATGGCACCCTGATCATTTAGTATATCGGTGTCATCAGGTCTCAATGCGAGTGCCTTGTCATATGCTTTGATCGCCAATTCAGGCTGGTTGGTGTCAAAAAAGACGTTTCCAAGTTCTTTCCAAGTTTCAACTGTTGCCTCTTTTGAAGCTGCTATTCCTAATAAAAGCTCTATCTGCTGCAACTGGTCACTGCTTGGTGGAAGGGTCACGGATATTACCGGCTCCGGATCACCCTGGCTTTCACTCTCTTCGTCCATAACCGGGCAGATGCGCCGGGCTGCATCTTCAAGAAGTGATCCGGGGTGAATCGGTTCATGAGGTGAGCCGACATGAAGTCTTTTCAGGCGGACTCGCGACTTACCTATGACATCAATCAAACTCAGGCGTGCAGTCTGCTCGCTGCAGTCGATTTCATGGAATTCAAGATGGGATCGATAGCGCTTGTCTTTGTATTTCGTAGCCGCCAGGGCTCGCTCCGTTTCTCCCCGTGGAATAAAGCGGAGCCATAGTTCAAGACGTCCCAGAGGAGTCAGTCGGATGGAATGTTCGTCATAAGCAACTTTATGCCGCTCAGTTCCGTTCAATGCCTGCCACAGTACTGCTTGGGCGCTTTGCAGATTTCCACACAAGAGCGTTATCAGTACGCAAAACTTGAAAACAAGTCGTGGCATTCAGGTACCTGTTCTGTAATGGTTGTCAATGTCAGGAATGCCGTTTTGGCGAAGTAGTAATCTAATCATTTCAACTGTTCCGGTGTAAGAGTTACCCATTTTCTGGATTTCCCCAGATAGTGGTAAACTCCATCAATTTCAACTATTTTACCTGTATCGTTCTCAGAGACATATTCTGTTTTCGGAATTTTAGTTGCAATCTCTTGTGGAGCATCCGCTGTTGAGCCAAAAGGACTGCGCTCAACAAATTTTGATAGCAGCCATGAGAGCGCAAAATAACTGGTCGGCTTAGAGATAACGGTCTGATTGACTCTTGCGGAGTTGAATTTGGGGCCGATCAGTTTTATCGCCATCGGCACCTTTGTAATCTTGGGTAGAGGAACGTCACGCAAATCGGGTGGCTGAAAAGAGCTGCCGGTCAGCGCTCTGCCATGCTCCGAGACCAGGACAAGCACCGTATTTCTTTTCGATGATTTGAGAAGATCGATCATTTTTTTAACATCTCTTAGAACCTCGGATTCAAGTTCCTTGTACTGTTCGCGCGGATCTCTGCCTGACCATTTCTTTTCTCCCACCCAGTGTGAGCCTGCATGCATCTTGACTGCATTGAAATAAAGTGCAGCCTTCTCGGCTTTTATGGCGTTTCTCTCTTCAAACCATTTTTTGAACATATCCATATCTTTGTAAAGTGGTGTCTTGCCGTCAAAAAAAATTGCCGCACTTGCAAGGCCATCCTGCTTGATCAGTTTTGCCCCGTTCAAGCCATTTTTTTTCAGGGCTGTGTTATAGTTGCCGTATTTGCCGTCATGATCCATTGCAATGTATCTTTCGTATCCTACGGAAGCCAGACTTTCAAAAAGGAATAATTCCTTCGGGGTACCGCTGCCGTGAATATCGGCGTGGCTGCGCTGGCCGCTGTTTGACTGAAGAAGCCTTATGACTGCCGGCCCGCTGTAGCCGGTGGCGGAGTTGAAGTTGGTAAACAGGTAATCGAAATCCTTGAAGAATGGATCGTCCTGAGTCATCCCGATCTCTTTCAGGTCATCCCATGATAATGAACAGAGGTGGATGATGACCAGGTCAAAAGCTGGAGCTCCTGGTTGCTTGAATACAATGGTCCGCTCTGACTCTTTGGCATAGAAGGAATCCAGATATTTGGCCGGATCCTTTTCTGAGGCTTCGGCAATCTCCGGTTGCTGGATCTGGCTGATGGTCGCCGCGTTCCTTAAACCTGTGGCGATCGGAACTACGGTTATGAGAACAGCCATAATACAGATCGATACCAGTTTGTATTGATGCAACATAAAACTAACCAACAGCAAGACTATGGAAAACATAACGACAGACATACTTAATCCTCCCTTGATAAAAGATAGTATATATTCGAGTGATGGCATACCATGCTCTTGAATCAGTGAACTGGCATCCGTTATCGATGGCAGCCATGAATCACGCCAGAGTAGCAGGAAAGCCAGAACAATCGAGACAGCCGTTTTGCAGAGCAGCAAGATTTTGATTCGTTGCATGCGACCGCCGACCGGTAGCACAACAAAAAGCAACAACAGGAGATTCAGCTGAATATCAATATTTATTGCACCGGTTATGAAAAGATAAATCTTGAAGAGAAAATAGTAGTTCCAGAGCAAAATATATCTGGTGTTTTTGACCTGATTGCCAAGATACGCCAGCGTGTCACGTACGGCCATACATTATCCTCACTTATTTGTCCGGCTTCAGATTCCAACCGTAATACCACTTCAAATAGGCATTGGTGCGTGAATTGAGCAGATGCCGTTCGGTGTTATGTTCCCAATAATTTTCAATGCCGGCTTTAAATGGGGATCTTTGGAATTCGGTGCCGATAACAGGGCCATGCTCATTGTAATATACGTTATCCCCGGTTCTGAAGCTGTAACGGTATTCAACAAATGAATTAAGCAAAATGTTTCCAGGCAGCCTCAACCAGTCAATACCTTGATTAATGCTGCCGGAAACGCCTGTGCCTGTGACTCCGGTCAGATCATGTGCCAATTTGCCGTAGGTCGAACCGGAGAGGGATTGAATATTAAACCATCCGGCATCCTCGCTCCTGTCATACAGGTACTTGTACCATTCCTTATACCAGCCGAGAAAGATGCTCGCCCCGGAATTTCTCTTGCTTTGACTTGTATAATGTTCAGAAATATACTCGGCACCCAATCTGAAGTCCGATTTTCTCAGTTCAGTCCCAACGGCCTGCCCTAGAATATCATAATACAGGGAATCTACGGTTCTGGTTCTGTACCAAATTTCACCATAGCTTCGCAAAATAACGTCCCAAGGCAGTTTCAGCCAGTCAACCCCCTGATTAATTGTCGCCGACAAAGCGGTTCCGGTTACCTCGTGCAGATCGTGAGACAGGTTTCCAAAGCTGTTTCCGGGGAGCCCGATAATCGGTGACAGCATTTCAGATACAATAGTTTGCCTGTATTTACTAGACTCAAGAAGATTCTTTGCATCCTCATCGTCAGGCTCCAGAACAAGCGCCTTGCCAAAGTACAGCTCTGCTTCCTTATACCTTTTCTTGAGGTATGCCTGATTCGCTCTCTCAAGATAAATGTCCCGGTCAACCGCAGCCAGCCGCTCATCAAGCTGCTTGTTTTTGACGGCAATTTCTAACGCCTCGTCATATTTTTCAAGTTTTCTTAAGGCACTTACCAGGCCGTATGCATACCCTTTTTCAAGCGGATTACGGGTATACAACGCATTAAATTCATGACGTGCCTTTTCAAATTCTTCCCTGTTGTAATACGACCACGCCTGGACAACCATTATCGCTTCGTTTTTGGGCGCAAGCTGCAGAATTTTTTTTGCCACCACTTCAAGCTCCGGTGAATCCGACGGCAAAGCCGATACTCTGCTCCAGAGGATCTGTAGCGTGACGTCCTTTCTCATCTCTGCTACTTTTTGATAGTTCTGATGCAGTCGGGCAAGGGTCAACGCTTCATCAAGCCGCCCAAGTTTTGTAAGCGTGTAGATCATCCCTTCAACGTGTTCATTTTTTTCTGCCGTAACGCCTTGCAACTGCAAGAAAAATCCGTAAGCATCTTCATAACGCTGATTGTTGTAATGCCACCACCCCAGCGCTCCCAGCGCAGTAGGGTCTTCGGGGCGCAGCTTCAAAATCGCGTCGGCCGTCTCTTCGACTCTTTCCGGTTCGGAATTGAGTACTCCATACAACAGATCCAACGTAAATAACTCCAGTTTTTTCAGATGTTCCGCAGAAGCTTTACTCTTTTTTTGTTCCGCCAGCTTAAATAGTTCGGTGGCAGGTAACAGCGGCTTTAAGGAGTACAACAGGCCGATCTCTGTTTCTTCATTTTCGGAGCAGGAGAGCAGTGTGCGGTAGATCTGTGAGGATTCGTTCGGCCTGCCGTTTTGCGCCAAAAAAGCGGCGAGATTGCTGAAGGTGTCAGTCATACGGCACTGTTTCAGTAACTTATCGTATATTAAAAGAAACGTGACGGCTTCCGGTATGCTGTTGTTTTGCTGCAATTGCGCAAATATCTGTTGGAAAACCGCCTCATTAATCCGTTTCTGCCATATAGTCCTTTCTTTCTCGTTCAGCAGGGTAGTGTAGCTGGCCGCCTTCACAAATTCTAGGCGTTCAGTCAAAAGTCTCAGTAGTTCCGGAAGTGTTACCTGTATTCGATAGCGCCTGTTTACCAGATTTTCCAGCAAAGGAACTGCTTCGTCGTATTCATTTCCAGCGAGGTGGCACATCGCCAACCCGAAGGTGGCATCCTGATGCGTCCCATGATGAGGCAGTTGAGAGCGGAAAATTGTCGCCGCTTCACTGAAATGACCGGCATTATACTTCTCCCAGGCGATAGATATTTGCGATTTCCGGATTTTGAGTGTTGGAAGTACGGTCGGTTTTTCATCAGTAAAAGAGAAAATCCTTCCAACCTCTGGTCGTTGGATAACCGCCTCTTTAGATTCAAATGTTGTATGAATTGTCACGGTTTGAGGCTTCTGTACCACTACAGCATTGTCATTATTAACTCCGTCTGTCTGTACGACAGTAAGTTCGCCTGATCGAGACGGACTGACGTCTGCTGTGGAGAGGAAATTGGTTTTCACCTCCGGCTGCTGTAATAATGTTGATGCTGATTGCGGGTAGGCCGTTTGTGTTATATTAACGAAAAGTATCAGCGTTATAAGTGAGGCAAGGCGGTACATTATCGCTCGTAGAGTGCAAGCAGTAGTAAACTCATCGAGTAATAATTATCTTTTTCGGATTCAGCTTTTTCCAGCGCTTTTTTCAAGAGCAGACGACCAAGATCTTTACGGCCAATCTTTTCTGCGGCACGTGCGTATACTGCGTAAAATCCGGATGGTGCTTCTTCGATAGAGACCTGGTTTTTAATCAGATCAACGTTAACCGGAAGGTATCCATTTTTTTCATAAAACTTTAACAGTTCATTCAACCCTTCCGGGAATGCAGGTTTTTTTTCCCAGGAGAGGTAGAGAATAGTTCGTATCGATTCATAGCCAAAAAGCGGAGCTCTTTCTTCCCAGATTGAGATCCCGGTTTTTCGGACAATCACCCAGTCAGGCGTAAGCTTCATCTTTCCGAAAGAGGCTTTTTTGATGATTAATAAACTGTCCCTGTAGATATTGTCCCAGAAAGGTTTGTTGTCAACTTCAGAGAATAAACGATAAGCAGGAAAAATCAGATATGAAGGGTTGAGGACAAGTTCGTCTTCTTTCTGAAAGCCAAAATAGGCTGGTAACAGATACGACTTGCCATCATATTGTACAAAAAGGTTGTTTCTCAGCCCCTCGATAATCTTTAGCCCATGCTGTCGAAAGGTCGGCTCGTTCCATCTGCCGGCGGCATTCAAGAGCGCATAAGCGACCAGAATATCACCGTCGGTTGCATTATTGTAATCTATGACTCCCCACTGTCCGTTATACCTCTTCCCCCAGGACCATGGCAGAAGATTATCTTTCCTTGATTGCATATTGTCCTGCGTCCAGCGCCAGATGGTATCAAATGTCGCCCTGTCGTTGTAATAGACAGAGTTTAGCATTCCGTACCCCTGGCCTTCAGAGTGACTGACGCCGCTCTGATGTTTGTCAATTACCCGGCCATCCTTCTGGACAAAACTTGATTTATATCGCTCCCAGAGGATACCGGCAGTCGAAGGTTGCGCAAGGACATGTACCGGACAAAAAATTATCAGGAAATATATAGAGCTTAACAGTATTCGGAAACGCACTATTATTCTCCTTTCAGTTGGATGGCTTACCTGTATCTCCGCCCCCCCCCTGCTGCCTTTTTTTCCGGTATTTTTTCAAGAGCACAAACACCAGAAAACTGAGTGATATGGTCAAAAAAACCGCCAACAGATAATAAAACCAGGGATATACATATAGATATCTATCAAAAGTAGATACATTTCCTGATTTTCCAGAAAGATATTTTTTTCCTACGGCGATCGAAGCGACCTTGTATTCGGGTTGTATTAAATCCACCAGCACAAGGTCACCGGAACTGCTTGCCTGTACCACAGAATCTGTAATTGCATCGCCCATGATCATCATGTCGTTGGTAGTCGGAGCAGTTAGCAGTAAGACCGTTCGTCCTTCCGTGTATGGAGAGTGAAACTCCATCAGGGCGCCTTTTCCGGTTTTAAAACTTGTGATCTGCGAGCTGTAAGCCAGTGTCTTCTCGTCATTCCAGCTTCTCATGATTGGATAGGGAACCGTTGTCTCTTTGGCCAGTTTCAGGGGAGCTTTATCCTTGTATTTTTCCGGAATGGACGGGATATCACCTACAATAATCAGCTCGCCGTCGAGCTTCTTTGGGTCATCATAGGTGAATTTGACCTCAAACAACGGATAACCGTTTTTCTGCGTAATCATGCCGATCAGATTCAACGCTGCACCGATGGTATTGGCATCTTTTCTGGTCAGAAAAACTGTTGTGCCGTGTCCATCCGGCCAGCGTGTGAAAGGAAATCCGTTAAGCATGAACAGCTCTAGATTCGGAAGTTCTGTAAAATGAGGCATTTCCGGAAACTGCATTGTTGAATTACTGAAAATAGTCAGAAACAGGTTTTCGGTCTGAGGGTTTTCGCAGACATTTCCGTTCGTAGGAGTCAATATCGCCTCAAAATTAAACACATTATCGCCTGGTTTGAACATAAACGTTGGGATACGAATTTTGTAACCCTCTATGGCATCTCCCTTTATATTGTCCAACTGAATTGCCCTTACTTTAGTGTCGTTCAGGCTGATGTTCAAGACCGAATCCGAACGGATTGCAGCACCAAAGGAGTAAAATAACGAAAGATCAACGTATAGGTTGGGTTTAATCCGTAAGTCGGCAGGGAGACGGAAAACAAGCTGTCTATGATTTGAATTGATCCCCTTGAAAGTATGGGTATTAAAGTTAAGAGTCTTAAAGGTGTATTTCTTTTCAGGAGTCACGACGAGTTTTCCGCCATACATCGGAATTTCCGGGAGCCTGAACTCGGTAACGATCATTTCATCGTCGTTTGGAAAGGACGAAGAGATTATTGCTAGCGTCTCTGCAGCGAGTTTCAACTGATCCGAATCAACCCCTGATACGATTATCAAAGCATGTGAAGGGTCGAGAGCGGCAGGTGCTCTGCCGGTGCCAGGTGCGGGAAGATGCATGATTTTAAGAAGTGGACCTGGAACCTGAGGTGGTTGTAATCCTTTGGACTGCAAAAACTTCTGCAGAAAGCCCTTACTCCCCACAAGAATGTTATCGTATCCCGGTTTGACGTCACTTGAAGTTGAAAAAATAACCTTTTTGTAGTCGAAGCGTTTTGCAATGCCGGACGCCACGATCCCGGCAACTGATACGATATCCTGATTCGTATTTTCCAGAACCAGGTTGACTTCACCCATCGGCAACAGTTTGGGGTCAAACAGGAAATCAGATATGGAAGAGATCTTCGCAGGTACAGGCTTGAGTGAATAATCGATTTCAAGAGAGGCCTGATCCAGCTTGATTGTTGTCCAGAGGTCTGCGGCGCACGGGTACTCGCACTCGGTAGTATAGTGCTGTGAAACGGCGAACGTGAGGTTGTTGTAACCAGAGACAAACCGAGAGCTCGGCATAGAAAGCTTGACAGAGCCATCAGGTGCTAGAGGATTCAGATTTATCTGGGAAACCGGATAATTGTTTATCCTGATCATCATCCTCGATTTGCCTGCGAGGAGTCCGGTTGAGTTTACATAGTCAAACGAGAGAGTTACCTTATTAACTTTCCAGCGTTCCGGTATCGGTATCGGTATTGTATAATCGGCTGTCAGACATTTCAGGTCGACCGACTTGACCGGTGCCAACTTGTACAGAGGGAGTTTGATTGTCTCCGCAACCGATTCATTACCTGATGACAAAAAATAAAGGATGGCAGCCGCGCAAATTGCTTGTCGCATAAAAAATCTGTTCATCTGTATTCCTTCGTATGATGTTCAAGGAAAATAATAGTCATGATAACCCATAAATAGGTTTTTGAAGATTCCATATTTCAGTGCGTTTATAAGACCCTTTTGAACTTTCTCCGCTATCTCATTGTCTACTTCGCAAGTCCCGGCATTTGCATGTCCGCCACCGCCATTTGATTTCATAATTTGACCGACATTGGTAGCTAGTGACCTGTCAAGAAAAGACTTTCCCACAACGAAAATAGTTCTTGTTCCGGATTTATGATTCATGATCTGAAGTGATACGTTGCATTCCGGGAAAAGAGCATACGTCATAAATCGGTTTCCAGGATATAACACGTCCTCCGCTCTCATATCAACTACAACAAGGTTGTTGTGTACCGACGAACATCGCAATATCTGGGACTTATACGACTCCGTACAGGAAAAATAGAGGTCAAGTCTTGCCTCAAGATCAGGAAGATCCAGTATTTCCCAGATGTTGTACTCTCTGCACCAGTCGGTAAGCTTCTCAATCAGCACTGCATTAGACATCGCAAAACGGCCGAAATTATCAAGGCCGGTTCTTTGGTCTATCAGATAGTTAAGGAGTATCCAGCCGGTCGGATATAGAATCTCATCTATCGAAATATCGGCGCTGACTCCCTTGTCCACTGTTTTAAGCAAATCCTGCGATACATTATGAAAATTATGCTCACCGAAATAATTGTAAATGACTCTGGAAGTTGACGGCATCTTCTTGTCTACGATAAGATTTGGCCTGTCAGAATCGGCCGTTGCGGGGCCGGCATAATAGTCAAAGGCCAGGTGTGCGTTTTCCTTGTAGGGTAGTCCGGCTGTAATATCGCCACTGCCGATTTCAATGATCCCTTTTTCGATATCTCTCGGATGACAGAACATAATCTGATCAATGAGATTCATCTCTTTCAACAGAATCCCGGAGACTAGTCCGTCAATATCGCTTTTTGTGCAGAGTCTTTTCTTTTCTGTCATGGTAGCGTAGAAGGAGCCGTTTTTGACCAATACCTCTGTTTAAGACTATCCAGCAAGTTCAGTAACGGGCGGTAAATAAAATGCAGACAGGCCACCAGACTGACCTTGAAGCCTTTGAACGCCATAATTGCGATAAAGGCAAACAGTTTGAAAGGATTCGCCTTCACCAGATTTTTGCCCCAATAGTCCACCCATCTCTGACTATCACTGTAGACAAATTGTACCGACTTTGAATATTGACCCGGTTTTTCGGTCAGAAATTCAGAACCGCAAAAATACTCATCCCCTTTTTGCGTTATTCTCTGGAAACGCACTTCAATATTGTATTTTTCGCCCTGACTGTCCCTTGCCTCCAGTTCAGCGTACTCCAACGGCTGCAGTGGCACAGGTAGCTTAAAAGACAATCCAACGCCCGAAAGCGATATGTCCAGTATCCTGGCTTCAACTGTCTTTTTCAGGCGCGGGAAAAATGCCATCAAATTCCCTTTTGCCCACAATCTGTGGTGACGTCTGATCTGTCTTTTTTCATAAAATGCTCCGAAGGCGGCCATCGCCAGCGTGAAATTGAACAGTGACCAGACAAGTGTTATTATTACGACATCACGGTATAGTGGAAACCGGAACCATTTTACAGCCGCTGCCGGAATCGCCAACAGAAGAAGTGAACACATGATAAAAAACGGCAGGGACAATCCGCTGAAAAAATCATTATCGAGATTTTTGCCTTTTGGAGTTACCTTGAAAGACGGTTTTCTGGGATTTAGAAACACCGAAAAAACTACAGGCATAAGGAATATGGATTGAATGCTCTCATAAAGTTCGGACAGAAAAGGCCACCTGAACTTACCATAAAAAAAATCTGAAAGGATCATGGAACATATCAGATGCGGCACCGCAAAGGCCATTACCTGATTTACCGAGGCAAAGTATACATGGAGCCCCACAAGCAGAAAGCCGGCCGGAGCCAGGAAAAAGATGAACCGGGAAATTCCGAAAAACCAGAACAGCCCGTTATTGAAATAACAGATCCGCTGATAAAATTTTAAACCTTTAGCTAATAATGGATTGTTGAGAACCATCATCTGCGACATCCCCTGTGCCCAGCGACTCCGCTGCAAGATGAAGTCATCAAAAGTATCAGGAGAGAGTCCGCATACCATTGGACGCGAAATATAGACACTGTTATAACCTTTGCGGTGCAGCGAGAAGGCCGTCTCACAATCTTCCGTGATGGTCTCACCTGAAATCCCGCCGACTTCCTCCAGATATGTCCTTCTTAAAACAGCAGCCGAACCGCAAAAGAAACTGGAGTTCCAGAAATTGAGGCCAGGGTGGTTCGCACGATAAAACATTTCATTCTCACTCGGGGCGTCTTTCAGAATGTCTATATTTTTTTCGATCGGGTTCGGGTTCATGAAAAAATGTGGCGTCTGGACAAATGCGAGCATTTCGTCTTTCAAAAACCATCCGGCGGTATTTTTCAAAATGTCCTTGGCTGGCACATGGTCACAATCAAGAACCAGTATTAAATCAGCAGTGGTGTGAGCTATTGCGTGATTAAGGTTGCCAGCCTTCGCCTTGCTGTTCTGTTGGCGGGTGAAATAGCTTATTCCAAGCTCTTTCGCGACTCTTCTCAGATCATAGTGCCTCTCCCATGCTGTTTTTGAAGAGTTGGGGTCATTCCTTTTGGCAACGGTGCCCCCGTCGTCAAGAATATGAACATGCAGCTTGTCTTTCGGGTAATCGATATTCAGGGCGGCAATTGCGGTGATTTTCACCATTTCGATATCTTCGTTATAGGTCGGGATCAGGATGTCGACTGACGGATAGAGTGACGCGTCTTTCGGGAGAGGAATAATTTTGGAATCAAGTGGCCAGATATTTGCGAAAATCCCCATAAAATGAAGAGTAAGCGCATACACTTCTGCTCCATACAGTAGAAACATTCCGATGCAATCTACCAAGCTTTCGTAGACCAGTGTTTCGGTCGTTCGCCATATCAGATATCGAACACTGATGAATACCGAGATCATCACAAATACAAGCCGTAACGGAGGTTTTTTGAATCTTTCGATCTTGCCGCAGATCGTCAGTATAACGACACAACTCCAACCTACAACGTACTGCCAGTTAATGGAGAGCTGAAACTTTGCCAGGTACAAAAAATAATAGAAAAAGATGGCAATTGAAATATACGTGGCTAAGGTACTAAGCCTGCGATTGGAGACAAGGCGGGGCATTATTTTATGATATATCAGTAAGTTGCATTTATTTAATGCAAATGTAAGGATATTTTTCATAGAAACTCGATATTCTATTTTGCCGTTTCAGCTGGTATGGTCACCCGATGCTGTTTTGTCCTGATCTCGTCTGCCGGTTGAGAGTTGAATAGGTTCGTCATTTTGAAGATAACCAAAAGAGCAATTATAAGTGGTACAATGATCAGAAAAGCTTTGACAGCCGGTTGCATCCCTTGGTTCTTATTCTCATCAGCACTTTTTGCACCTTTAATATCAATTTCGATTTCAGTTGGGTTCCAGAAGGCCTTATAAACATTGAAGGGTTCGTTCTTCCCTTTAAGCGTTGTTTTCTTGATAAAATGGCAGTAAATCTCACTCTTGTCTGTCATGCTGTTAAAAGTTTCTTCCGAAAGGTATATTTCACCCGGGTTTGCGATTGACTCGAATCTTGATGCCACATTGACCACATCCCCGAATATATCGTTCTTTTCGACTATTCCCTTCCCCGTGTGCAGACCTATTCGTATGAGTATTGGAAATTGCAGCGTTTTTGTAAGGTTGAATTGATCAATTTCAGACTGGATTTGTGCAGCAACCCTGACGGCATCCTGGGCTGAGGTGAAATAGGACATTGTGCCGTCACCCATCGTCTTGACAAGAATTCCGTTCCCGTTTTTGATGGCCGGCAGAACAATGTCGTTGTGATGTTTGATCATTGTCCGGCCAGCCATATCCCCCTGAATTTCTGAGAAGGCGGTTGAACCTTTAAGATCAGTGAACATGACGGTGATGAACTTCATGAAATTTTCATTGAACATCTTGTCCAGACGCTCGCGCTCTTCGATTATCTTGTCAAAATCCAGCTCTTTGTTGTCTGTCTGTAGATTCTCAGATGTCATAAAGTGTCAACCTTTCTGAATGAATATTTGTTCTGATTGCAGATCCATTATCTTTTTCGTTTAGCTGTCATAGGCGTAACATCAACGCCTATGTACCTGGAATCTTCAATGCATTTTATCGGTAGTACCAATCGTTTTTCGTATGAAACTATAATTTTCCTTCCAATAGAAGAGTTGAACCTGGATATTATAGCATTGTCATCTGTGGAAAAAGAAAATGTTTCTGCTATCGTTGCGCCAGGATTCGGCAGTAACTGTATTTCCGCTATCCATGATGAGCAGGGCCTTATCGGTTCTGATATTTTAAGGGCGTAACCTGTAATTTCACTTTTTGCATAGCTCCAGTGATATAACATTATACCGAGACATATACTTGAAACAACGAAGATTGCAATCAGTTTTGCAATTTTTCTTGGCAATAACGTCCTCAATATATCAATAACCATATATGTTCGGCAGCTCCCAATAATATAAGTTTTTGGATTCGGGAATTTCATCTGTTTAATCTGCTTTACGGAGTGGCTCATATATACATCATTAATCTGAAAAAATCTGTACTGATTTAATATGGAAAAAAATATACAGGCATTGTGTACTATGTTAGTATTTCGGCTCTTTAAAAGTTGTCTGTTATGTCAGTTTCCAACGGAGTGCGGTAATGCTGCTCGAAAATATAAATTCACCGTCAGATCTGAAAAAGCTGAAACCGGAACAACTGCCGGGACTTGCTGCCGAGGTTCGTGCATTTCTATTGAAGACGGTATCTACTACTGGTGGTCATCTGGGCTCAAATCTCGGAACGGTCGAGCTCTCTATCGCTATACATTACTGTTTCGACTCCCCCAACGATAACATAATCTGGGATGTCGGGCATCAGGCATATACTCACAAAATCCTCACAGGACGGCGCGACCGCTTTCATACCCAGCGCCAGTACAAAGGCATTTCCGGCTTTCCAAAACGGAGCGAGTCAGAGCATGATGCGTTCGGGGTCGGCCATGCTTCAACTTCGATATCAGCGGGACTCGGTATGGCTGTTGCGGCTGGAATTGAGGGAAATAAAAAACATTCCATAGCGGTTATCGGTGATGGTTCTCTGACTGGCGGTATGGCTTTTGAGGCGCTGAATCAGGCGGGGCATCTCAAAAAAAACCTGATTGTCATATTAAATGACAACGAAATGTCGATTTCAAAAAATGTTGGCGCTTTTTCTGCGTTTATTTCTCGTAAAATGACAGGGCGAAATTATCGCGATTTAAAAAAAGAAATTCAGACACTACTTACGCATATTCCGGCTATTGGCACTGATATTCTGCATTTTGCCCGTCGTGCGGAAAATTCATTGAAGGGCTTTCTCACGCCCAGTGCTCTCTTTGAAGCACTCGGTTTCGATTATATCGGTCCTTTGGACGGGCACAATCTACAGCAGTTGGTAGATGTATTCAAAAACATCAATGAGCTTGATGGTCCGCTGCTTGTTCATGTTATGACAACCAAAGGAAAAGGGTACAAACCTGCCGAAGAGACACCTGCCAAATATCATGGCGTGGGGGCGTTTGACGTGGCCACTGGAAAAGGAGCGCCAAAGCCGGACATCAAAACGTATACTGATGTATTTGGTGATACCCTGGTACAGTTGGCTGCAGAAGATCCTAAAATAATTGCAATAACTGCAGCCATGCCAGATGGAACCGGACTGAACCCGTTCAGTCAGCGGTTCCCTGACCGTTTTTTTGATGTCGGTATTGCCGAGCAGCATGCTATGACATTTGCGGCCGGACTGGCTGTAGAGGGATTCAAACCGGTTGTTGCCATATATTCCACCTTTGTTCAGCGCGCCTACGATCAGGTTTTTCACGATATCTGCCTGCAGAATCTGCCGGTAACCATCGCTATGGATCGTGCCGGATTGGTGGGAGATGACGGCCCGACTCATCATGGAGCTTTCGATCTTTCGTATTTGCGGCATCTGCCCGGTATATCAATTATGGCTCCGAAGGATGAGAACGAGTTACGCCATATGCTTAAGACCGCTATTTATTCCGGTATGCCGACTGCGCTTCGTTATCCGCGCGGTGCCGGTTATGGAGTGGCTTTAGATAGCGACCTTAAAAGTATTGAAATAGGGAAGGGTGAACTGCTCATTTACGGCACCGATCTGACTATTATTGCTGTTGGAGCAACGGTTTACCCTGCGCTTCAGGCTGCAGAAGCACTAGGAATAAAAGGAATTTCTGCCGGAGTGGTTAACGCCCGTTTTGTTAAACCGCTTGATGTTGAGCTGTTCCTGACAGTAGCTCGTCAGAGCGGGATGATTATGACTGTTGAGGAAAATGCCTTGCAGGGTGGTTTTGGCAGCGCCGTTTTGGAACTGCTTCATGATAACAATCTGCAGAATATAAAAGTGCGGCGTCTTGGACTTCCCGATCATTATGTCGAGCAGGGGAGTCAGGCTCAGTTGCGCAAGGATGTAGGCATCGATGCGAACGGAATAATTGCTGCTGCAATAGAATTCATGAAATGAGGGCACCATGACTTTAGAGGAAGCACGAAAAAAAATTATATTTGCCCTGGATGTAAATGGTCTGGATGATATTGAACGGTGGAGTGAGATGCTGGCTGATAAAGTCGGTATGTTCAAAGTCGGCAAGGAACTGTTCACTTCCTGTGGTCCGGCAGCGGTCAAAGCTGTCAAGCGTCATGGCGGCGAGGTTTTTCTTGATCTTAAATATCACGACATCCCGAACACCGTGGCGAACGCGATGCTTGAAGCAGCGCGTCTTGGCGTCCGGTTTGCCAATCTGCATGCGCTGGGTGGCGCTGAAATGATGGAAGCTGCCGTGACAGCCGTCCACAAGGAGTTTAATGATACTGAGCGTCCCCGGCTTCTTGCTGTAACCATCTTGACTTCGTCCACTGTCGAAACGCTCCGACAGGTGGGAATAGAGCATTCTGTCCAGGAAATGGTGCTGCGTCTTGCCCGGCTTGCAAAAGCGTCAGGTATGGATGGCGTGGTTGCCTCCCCGCTTGAGATTGGTCTGATCAGAGATGCATGTGGCTCCGATTTTCTCATCGTTACCCCTGGGGTACGCCCTTCTTTTGCCTCTGTAGACGATCAGAAAAGGATCATGGCACCCTCAGAGGCGGTACGCTCTGGCGCCGACTATCTGGTAATCGGCCGACCGATTGCCAAAGCGCCGGATCCTGCTCAGGCAGCAGAATTGATTGCTGCCGAAATATCGGATGATGCCGTATGAAGAGTGAATTGATATTCGGAGTCAATCCGGTAAAGGAGTCGCTGCAGGGATCGCGTAGAGCCTTCAACATGTATGTTCAGATCAGTGCGACAGATCATCGTGTTGAAAAAATAATCAGATTGGCCGAGGAACGGGGCGTTGCGGTTCACCGCCGTGATAAGGTTGATCTGACGAAGATGTGCGCGTCATCGCACCACCAGGGCATCGCTCTGGAGGTGGAGCCTTTCCGCTATTCCGACTTTGACGATCTTCTGACTTCAATCAGCCACTCTGAAAAAGCTGGATTTATTCTGGTTCTCGATGCGATTCAGGATCCGCATAATCTGGGCGCGCTGATCAGATCCGCAGCTTGTGCTGGAGTTGACGGTGTCGTTATACCAAAAGACCGGGCCTGCGGTATTACCGCCGCAGCCGAAAAAACGTCGGCAGGTGCAGTAGAGACTGTTCCGGTTGCTATGGTTACAAATATTGCCCACACGCTTGAAAAGCTGAAAAAACTTGGCTACTGGGTGTACGCTCTTGATGGTGCTGCCCGGCAGTCGCTATACGGCACCGATTTTTCAGGAAATGTTGTGCTGGTTGTTGGCTGTGAAGGGGAGGGGATCAGGCCGTTGGTGCGGAAACAGTGTGATGTTGTAATGTCGATCCCGCAGTATGGCGGGGTGAGTTCGTTGAATGCCTCGGTTGCCGGGGGAATCGCACTCTTTGAAATAGCCAGAAAGGTGCGGGAGTAATTGGCAAACATCTGGTCGCAACAAAAAAACGGGAGGTATACCATGCTGGAGTTACTTGAAAAGGCTGTAATGACGACAATCGGTGTTGCGGCTATGACACAGAAGAAGGCTGAAGAGATGGTTGCAGAAATGAAAGATCGCTGCAAATTCAGTGAAGATGAGGGGAAGCAGTTTGTTGACAAGATTCAGAACCTCGCGAAAGAGAGCAGGGCAAAAATTCAGACTATCGCCGAAGATGAAGTTCAGAAGGTCGTTGATCGCCTGGGGCTAGTTTCCCGGGACGATTTTGACCGACTCGCCAAGCGGGTTGAGGAACTGGAATCGCGAAGCAGCAACTAATTGATGCTCCCGTTTCTGAAGATCAACCGCAACATCCGCAGCATCAGGCGCTATCTGAATATCGTTCGTGTCCTCAGTATCTACGGTTTTGATCAGGCACTTGAGATGCTTGGGCTTACCGATGTCGTTTCGCGCAGCCGGAAGCTGTTTAATCGAAAGAGGCCCGATATTGCCAGGCTTACTGCTGCAGAGCGGATGCGTCTTGCTTTAGAGGAGCTTGGGCCGACCTTTATCAAATTGGGGCAACTTCTCTCAACCAGGCCGGATATAATTCCGCACGCCTTTGTGTTGGAGTTTGAAAAGCTGCAAGACAGTGTGCCGAGCTTCCCGTTTGAGGAGGCGCTGGCTCAGATAACTGTTGAGCTGGGAGCCCCTGTTGCGCTGTTCTTTGCGGAGATTGACCCTGAACCGCTGGCCGCCGCTTCCATTGCCCAGGTTCACAGAGCCAGGTTGATTACTGGTGAGGATGTGGTTATCAAACTCCGTCGCCCCGGTATAGTTGCTGTGGTGGAAGCAGACATAAGTGCTCTGATGGCACTCGCCTCGCTTGCCGAACGGCATATTTCCGGCAGTGAACTCTATGATCCGGTCGCTGTCATCCATGAATTTGCCCGGACTATCCGCAGGGAGATGGATTTTTCCCGCGAAGCGCATACTATCGAAAAATTCAGAGACAATTTCAAAAGAACGCCGTGGATGTACTTTCCAAAGGTTTATTGGGAACAAACCTCAAAAGCTGTCCTGACTATGGAGTATATAGTCGGGGTTAAGATATCTGACAGTACAAAGCTTATTGAGCAGGGACTTGACGGAAAACTGATCGCCCGGCGCGGGGCGGACTCGTTCCTGGAAATGGTACTGACACATGGTTTTTTTCATGGAGATCTTCATCCGGGGAATGTGCTGATACTGCCTGATAACGTAATCTGCCTGCTTGATTACGGTATAGTCGGGCGTCTGGATGAAGGGCTTAAAACATTTCTTGCCGATATACTATCTGCAATTGTCAAGCGGGACATGGACGAAGTCGTCTCCATTCTCCTCTTTGCCGGAGATATATCGGACTCGCTGAATAGTCGGTCTCTTAAACGGGATCTGTCCAATTTTATGGATGGCTACTACGAAATGCCGCTCAAAGAGCTCGAAGTTGGGCGGATGTTGCTGGAGTTCATCGAAATTATCACCATTTATAGTATCAGAATACAGCCCGATCTGATGCTGCTGGCCAAGTCGCTAGTTTTGATCGAAGGGTCGGGGCGCGCACTTGACCCCACTTTCGACATGGCTGAACATCTGCGGCCGTTCATTGTAAATGAAATTCGACAAAAAATTTCACCACGGCGGGTTTCGCGAGAAATCAACCAGGTTCTTGTTTCCTATCTTAATCTGGCGCGCAACATCCCGCGAGATCTGAAAGAAATCATCAATCGCGTCAACCGCAACAAGTTTAAAATCGACCTTGAACATCGCGGACTGGATAAATTTACCGCCGATTTTGACCGCTCAATCAACCGTCTTTCGACAAGCATGATTCTGGCGGCTATGATAATCGGCTCTTCGATCAGCATGCAGACAGATAAAGGTCCAAAAATTATGGACCTCCCGGTGCTTGCGTTTATAGGGTATACAGTAGCAGGATTTGTGGGACTCTGGCTGGTTTATGCCATCATTCGTTCAGGCAGGATGTAGATTATCATTTCAATTGGGGTACTAAGGCAAACGGCAATGTAACAACACAGGAGGCGCTGTTATGATTTACTCATTCTGGAAAAAATCGCAACGCCACTCTGATAATGCTTAATACCGTCATGGCCAAATACGTCAGACTACTGCTATTTATTGCACTATTTTTGTTATTTTCCCCCGGA
>CAIMXI010000438.1 GCA_903845365.1 uncultured Geobacteraceae bacterium
GGGTTACAAGGTGCATGTGTTTTGCTTCGACACCAGGACATACAATCCTGCTGACTTTGACAGCGACAACATGGACACCATCGAGGAATATCAACCCGAAGGTGGCGGCGGCACTGACTTCGATTGTATCTTTGATTATCTTAAAGACAATGATATCAGCCCGAAACGTCTGATTGTTTTCACTGACGGATACCCCTGCGGTAGCTGGGGTGATGCTGAATACTGCGACACTACTTGGATCATTCACGGTGACAAGGACCCGCATCCCCCATTCGGCACCTTCGCTCTTTACGACAACAAAACAGAATGACACCTGATCTGATCTACGAATCACCGGATAACGGTGAGACAGTGTTTGCCAGAATGGTTGGCACACTTCAGCGCACGAAAATATCCGAGACACCCAAAGCACATTATCTTGCTCGGTGGGCTCGGTGGCACGAATGGAAAGACATCCTACGTGCCGCTGAGGACAATGTCACGCTCAATGACCTGATCAACAAAGTTGAGGAAGTTTATGCGCTCGTCAAAGACCCTACGTAAGTTTCTGGCAGTATGGTGCAGTGAGGGTTTGGAAACCCTCTACGACCTCACTGAACTGGAGCAAGAACAAGAGCAGTGGGAAAAGGAGGCCACCTGGCGCATCCTTAAAGAGGAGGTCCTGGCCAATAAACCCACTGGGCCTCGTCTCCAAACTATCCTGCTTCGTGCCAGATACAATTCGCATCGTCAATATGAGGTGTATATCTTCACCACTGACTGTCTGGATAAAAAAGCAGTTGAGGGCGCGTTTGACTCTTCGCCGCAGTTCATGGCAGACTTCATCCGAAAGAACGGTTCCAAAATTTACTCGGACTATGTTCCGCGCGACCGACAAAAGATTCAGTAAAATATTAGGTCTTGGTTTTACAACTATCAAAGTGATAGCGATACATTCCGCTAATACCGCCTTCTTTGCCGCAATGCGGACATATAACTCGTTGCTGACGCGCCGGCTGATTAGTTGACCATCCTGTCTTCTCTCTAGTTAGTCGCGTAGCATCCGTTCGTTTTGCTATTTGTTCATGCGATTGTTTCTTGCCAGTATTCGCATTAGAAAGTGCTACCCGATGATTGTTTGTTATTGGGCCTCTAACCCGGCCTCGGTGCATGTCGCCTCTCTTTTGACGTAACTCTTGTGAACATATTATCCCCGATGCACCCTCTCCGCCATCAGTAAGATTAATGAGAGATCCTGTACCTAAATCTTTACGGCCTATGATAGTTATTAGTTTCTTTTCAAGCAAGTGTGCTTCTGCCTCGGTTAACCGATGTGCTAGTATTATAATACGGGAATGATCTTTGGGTGATATTTCCGAGTTGTTTGCCCGGCGATGCGATTCCCATGCTCGTTTACCCTGACCCTTACCTATATAATAATAAGTGGTATCTTCTCGCATATATGCGTATACATAGAAATCTATGGGTAACTTTTTGTGTGAATAAATATTCATGCTGATGATCCTCCAGATCGTTAGAGAGGGTGGGAAGTCCAATTCCGCGACTCTCACTTTTATTTAGTCCTATTTTTATAGACCTCGTAAAATATTTTTATCAGTTATTTACGCACTAAATATCTTTAACTTTAAGGAGTAGTTAATATGAGTTTTACTAGACATGTGGGGAAACACGGTGACCGCAAGGTAGCAGTCATTTTCCGTGAGGTACCGGGTGAGCCACATATGTGCCTTGTTGCATATACCGAAATTATTAATCAGCATATTCACGATGCCCTGATTCGTTGCATAGACAGCGATATTGGTCAGAACAGTGAAAATCTGGCTGATGCCCTTAATCGGACATATGCTCAAGACGGCAGGCCTATTCTACAGATCCTGCATATTGAAGGCCAATTAAAGAAGGTTCAAACTTCTGCTATTGTTATGACACCCAATTCTACGACCAGGATCAAGTTAGACGAACTAAACTTGATGCTTAACGAGATGAAGTTGGGTGAGGCTGCTGTGAAGAAAATGGCAGACATGGATAAGAGTTTGGGTATGCAATCGCCGGGCGAGGTTGCGCGAAGGATGCGCGGCACACCTGAAGGCGTAGTTGCTGCTACTCCTGATGTTCTGGGTGATGCTGCTCTTGCTCAATCACGAATCGCACAGGCAAACAAAATGGCCGCAGAGGCGCAAGGCTTGCTGAATGAATCTGCTCGTCTGATGGCAGAAGCAGCGGCACTTGACCCGAAAACAGCACCAAAAGCAAAGCGCAAGTCGCCCGCGGCACCGGCTCCGGTAGTTGCTGTTGCACCAGTTAAGCGCAAGTATGTTCGGAAAGCAGTAAATGTCACCTGAATTTGTATCTAAGTGGGAACACATTCTTGCCGATGTAGAGAAGAATAAGATTCCCATTCAGTTCATTAAGAAGTTGGTTGTACGGTTGCAAGGTAAAAAACAGCAAACGGTTAACATTCATAACTTACTGAAACAGGGGCTTGAGCCCGAACAGGTTGAAGAGGTGTTGAAC
>CAIMXI010000439.1 GCA_903845365.1 uncultured Geobacteraceae bacterium
ATAAATGTATATTTTATGTTGACGGCATAATCAAAAATGTTTATCTTTCAGAAATGAACAGCAAAGAGTTGAAAAGATGGCTTGCAAATCAGGGATGCACCTTTGAGACAAAACAAGGCGGCAGTGGACACCTGATTGTCAAACTTGGCGACAAAAAAACCGACTTGCCGATGCACGGTCATGGTAAGGAACTTGGAACCGGACTTGTCAATGTCATTAAAAAAGCTCTCGGGCTGAAATAAGGAGGCGATAATTATGCTCGCATATCCAGTCATACTGACACCTGATGATAATGAAACCTTCATGGTAACGTTTCCTGATATTCCCGAGGCTGTAACATACGGGGATTCCGAAACAGAAGCTCTTGTCTGGGCGCTGGATGCCCTTGAAACCATGCTGGAATCATACATGGATGATCGGCAGCGGATACCTTACCCATCCCCCGCTGATGGCCGTCCGGTTGTCATAATGCCGGTTGTAGCTGCTGGCAAGGTTGTTTTGTATAACACTCTGCTGGAGGCTGACAAGAAGAAAGCAGACCTTGCCAGAATGTTGAATCTTGCGCCTACCCTTGTAGATCGGCTGTTATCTCTGCGCCACAAGAGCCGGATAGAACAGATTGAAACGGCACTGGCAGCTTTCGGCAAGCGGCTTGTGGTAGATGTGATGTAGGCGAAGTCGGTTTGACCGACACCACAGAAATTATGTCGGACTGAGAGGTTACTATGACCGCTTTTAAATATGTAGTGTACCAGGAGGGGAAGTATTACGTTTCTCAATGCCTGAATGTAGATGTTGCCAGTTTCGGTAAAACCATTGATGAGGCTGTAAAAAATCTTGCCGATGCTGTTGAACTGTATTTGAGGGATGATTTACCTTCGGCACCGTTATTATTCCATGAAGTAGGTAACGCATTGATCGGAGAGTTTGCCGTCAATGCCTAAGCTCTTCTCCTCACGCCATATCATAAGCGTACTGCTGAAACATGGCTTTCTTGAGGTTTCACAGTCTGGGAGCCACAAGAAGTTTTACAACGGCACAAGCACAGCCATAGTACCGGCTGGCAAGCGTGAAATTCCGATAGGTACATTCCTTTCAATAGTCAGACAGTCCGGTATTCCAAGGGATGCCTTTGAGTGAGACGATGGCGTATATCTGAGTGCTCCATCGGAAATAATCAGGCCGGATAGTAACCTGCGCTTTCCCTGGCTGAATAAAAAAAGCTCCCCCGCAAAGAGGAGCTTTTTTATTTCAGTTTGCGGCTCCGGGCACCACGTCGGTGTTTTTCATCGTCATCAAGTCGAAAAGAGGGAGTCCGCCTAATGGACACCCTTTTACGCCCTATGTTTGACATAGCCCTTTCATCGTAATCAAGTCCCTTGTTTTTCCACACCACAAGAATGATGCGAAGGATGTCGGTTTTACCGACTACCCTTTCACAACAAGGGTACTCTTTTAAAGAGTACCCTTCTGTGACTTTGTTTGTGGCTTGCTGGCTGAAGATGCAGCATTATCTGTTTCAATATCACCTAAATTCTGCAATCTGCAAAAAAACGTTGCATTAAAACAAAGAAAAAGGTAATATTACCGAGAAGTTAGGCACTAATCAAACCTTTTGGAAGGATCACCTTTTTCATGCAAACCATTTCACAAAAGACTGTTACAAAGAAGCCAGAAATCAAGGTAGAGGCAACTGCCAAAGGAATGACAGTCAACGCAGGTCTTATTCCTGTTCTCAGGTTCATGGACGCGCTCCAGCTTGATAGAATAATTTCCGACATGGTATCAACTCCCGAACGTGCAGCCAACGCGGAGTATAGTTTTTCTGATGCAGTGCAAATGACGGTTTGTGGGCAGATTGCCGGAGCAACGGCTTTAGAGCATGTTTCCAAAATATGCGGCGATGAGATTATCTCCCGTTGTGCCGGATGGGAGAAGGTGCCGCATGCAACGAGCCTTGGTCGTATCATCAAGTCTGTACGGGAACGGAACATAACTGAACTGGAATCATTGATTCCAAAGCTGCGTAACAAGGTTTGGAAACGTATGTTGCGTAGCGGTCGTAAACTTGCTTGCGCCGTGACAGACATGATTATCGACATGGATTCAACGGTGCAGGGCGTCTGTGGTCGGCAGGAAGGAGCCGAGAAAGGTTACAATCCTCATAAAAAAGGACAGTTGGCATATCACCCCCTGCTGGCTTTCTGTGCCGAAACCAAGGAAATACTGCACAGCTGGTACCGTTGTGGCAGCGCCTATACCAGCAACGGTGCTGTTGAGTTTATGAAAGAGCTTATGGCAGGGTTGCGAAAAGGAGTGAAGTATCTCCTTCGTGCTGACAGCGGCTTCTTTGACGGTGACTTGCTCGACTATTTGGAATCAGTTGACGCTGGGTATCTAATCAAGGTCAAGCTGAGAAATCTGGATCAGATTCTCGCAAAACAGAACTGGGTTGTCTCTACAAAACATCCGGGTTGGGAAGAAACAACTTTCAGCCATCAGTGTGGAACATGGTCAAAAGCGCGGCCCTTTGTCGCGGTAAGGTATCAGACCGGCGTAACTGATGACATGTACAAAACCCCGATCTATGACAGCTTCTGCTACGTAACAACCGAAAAGATGAGTCCCATGGAAACACATCGCCACTATGGTAAACGAGCCACCTCTGAAACCTGGATCGAAGAATGTAAGAGCCAGATGGGTGCCGGTCATATACGGACGAGTGAATTTCTCGCAAACTCAGCTCTGTTCCAGTGCGGCATACTTGCCTACAACATTCTCAAGTGGATGGGACTTCTTACCGGTGCCGCCGTACAAAGATGGGAAGTGAAAACGATCCGCCTCTGGTTGATCCGACTGGCTGGCAAGCTGGTATCATCAGGCAGACAACTAACCCTCAAGGTTCCGAGCAAGTTCCTGTACCGGGAACAGTGGGATGCCTGGGAGCAGATGACACATGACTTATGCTTTGAATAACAAGCAGAACAGATACCAATCAAAACCTAATCCAGACAGGGTGAAACAGACTCCGTGGAGAAGTGCGTCATTAGGGCACTACAATGCACTACAAACACAGCTTTGCTTCAAAAAAAGAGGTACGTTATGAGCCCGTAGCCCGCTTTGAGTGGTAGGCAACACGAAATGAGACCGATAATTTTCTGATTATCGGGAAGCCACGGGTGCGTTCAGGGTCATATATTCAGACTGCAGGATTTAGTAACTAACGCCTGAAATTAGTGCTGAAGTGGCAAGGAAAATTTTACTGTACTACCGTCAAACCGTTGCTAGTTGTGGGATTATAGACATTTCTTTGATAATCAGTCCTGTGGCAATTACAGCTTTTCCCAGACGGGTAAGATAGTACTTATAGGTTTTGCCGATCTTCTTGATGATGCCATGTTTGTTCAGTCGCTTCAGTATTCTGGATATCTGGCCACTGCTTTTGTCGGATAAATAGCGCTGAAGCGTTTTGTTCTGAAAACCGCTGATATTG
>CAIMXI010000440.1 GCA_903845365.1 uncultured Geobacteraceae bacterium
ATAAGATTGAAGAAGTTGGACTGTCCGGGTACTTTACGGTCATCGGTACTTATGCCCTCTATGCTTACGAGGCCGCCGCCGGCATCAGAATAACATCAACCGATGCAATGACTACCATGGACGTTGACTTGCTCTGGGATAACCATCGTCCTGTTTTTCTATCTGTGCCGGATATACCAACATGATTGTTACTCCTTTATCTCTGCCTGTTTCAGGATAGAGTGGACGAGTCCCTTGGGTAGGTCGGTTGTGCTGTGAATCGGAATTGGTACAGACCGGCTCCCCTCGCGGATCATGATGTGATGGCTACCGGAGATGCGATCAAGCATCCAACCATGTTCTTCCAGAATTTTTTGAGCTGTTTGCCAGTCATGAAATGATTTATACAGTATATATGATGTGTGTCAAGGTAAAACCACCTACCGCTTAGTGGAATTGAAATGAATATGAAATCGAACTTGACTTCGTAACATAAATAGGGCTGCCAAAAACGGAGGTTTTTTTTGTTATATTTATAATATTAAATTTCTTGTACATTAGAGACTAATACTGTACTGATTTTACACAATGTTCGACGACAAGACAAAGGCTCAGGCAGGTAGGGTGGGCAAACTTTACCTGCCCACCGTTTGCAGCGTTCCGCGTGGGAGAGATGAAACTTTTCCCACCCTACCCGGCTTAGAACAAGAGGTAACACGGAGAACTGAACATGTGGAACATTTTGCTGGTGTCAATAGTTTTTTTACTTTCAACAACTTCTGTCCTATATGCGGGGCCGGCTTTCGACGGTTATCTTGATGTTCAGCAGCCGGATGGCACCGCCTTCAAAGTACGTAAGCATGGCGATGAATTTCAAAACTGGACAGAAACTGAAAGTGGCCATACCGTTATCAGGAACAAAGACAGTCACGAATGTGAGTACGCAGAACAGAACCCCGATGGAACTCTTCGTGGATCGGGCCAAAAGGTTATCCCTCACCAGAATGCACCGGCCAATATCCGTAAAAAGCTGAAACCGCCTCGCAACAAAGAAGCCGAAAAATCTCATTCCCAATCGCTGCAGAAAATATACCAGCAACGCACATCAGCCGAATCCTCAATATCTACCAATCAATCCTCAGCTACTGCCTCATTTGCCCCCGGTGACTGGACTCCTCTACCCATATCCGGAAGCCGTAAAGTAATTGTGATTCTGGTTAATTTTACCGATCGAAGCCTTATTACAAATGCTTCAGGTTGGAGCGACTCCATCTTCAGTACCGCTGCCGGTTTCAAATCAGTCGCCAATTACTACAAGGACAATTCGTTCAATACCCTCTCGGTAGTGCCGGTGTCACATACCCAGCCTGGCGGTCCTGCCGGAGTTGTCACCGTTTCGGTTCCATACCTGCATCCTGATAACGGCACAGCAGAAAAGACCTGGGTCGCCGCTGCTATTAATGCTGCCGGAAAATATGTGAATTTTGCCTCACTGGATACAAATAACAATGGCTATATTGACAGAACCGAAGCGGTCGTATACCTCATTCCGGCCGGTTATGAAGAATCCGGATCTAGCAAAGTTCCAAGTGTCTGGGCGCATTCAACGCCGTATACCAGCGGTGGCCTTCTTGCCGCCGGAAAGCGCTTTCCGGTATATGCCATGAATGGAGAGTTGAATAACTCAGGCGTACAGCATCCCATGGGTGTCATTGCCCACGAAATGGGGCACCAGTTCTGCGGCCTGCCCGACCTGTATGACACCTCCGACATTAACCAGGGGATGGGGTATTTTTCAATCATGGCTGGTGGTTCCTGGGGTTCAGACACTGGAGAGAACAGTGGTACAACCCCTACCAATCTTGATGCCTGGTCCAGGGAGTATCTTGGCTGGACAACACCGGTATCGCCAACATCCTCTTCCACTCTCACTCTTGCACACCCGCTTTCATCGCAAAATGCTGCTTATAAATTGATTGCTCCCCTTGTCAGCACCTCCGAGTATTTTCTGGTTGAAAACCGTCAGCCGGTCGGGTGGGATCAGGGAGTCCGGGGAAAAAGCGGTTTTGGTAGCGCCTGGGCCGGCGGACTTCTCATCACGCACATTGACATAACAGCCGGAACTGATGGCTCCAATGACATCAACGATTACACTGCCAACAGTGGAAGGCAGGGTGTAATACCGGTCCAGGCCAGCACTGTGTCATGCGATATGCTTTCGTCAGGTGCAACATGCTGGGGGAAGGGAACCACACTCTTCTATCAGGGAAACAACAGCAACTGGGGACCATCAACAGTTCCGAATTCCAACTATTACAGCGGGGCTGGTACTTCTCAGGAGCTGAAAGGCATTTCCCTCCCCGCAAGCACAATGACCGCAGCATTTGGCATGTCCGCTCCGACTAACGGAGCATGCGGAAGTTCCAACACTCTGGCGTTCAGTGTTGCTCCATCGACCAACCTCTGCAGTGTGGGAACTCCGTCTGCAGTTTCAGGTAGCGGCACTTGGAGTTGGACCTGCAGTGGAGTGAACGGCGGCGCATCTGCCAGTTGCACTGCAAATTATGCAATCCAGGCCTGGTCAGTCACCGCCACAACCGACGGCAACGGCACAGTCACTTGCACATCACCTGTCGATGACGGCGCAACCGCATCATGTGTTGTCACCGCGGCAAGCGGCTATCAGTTGGCTAACTTTACCGACAACAACGTTGACAAACTGGTTTATGTGACTGGCGGCAGCTACAGCATAGCCAATGTGACCGGCAATCACACCATCGCCGCCACCTTCAGTCAGTTGCCGTACTCCGCAGACAACGGCTCCTGCGGCAGTAGCAATGGAGGCACGTTTAGTCTTGCCCCCACAACAAACCTATGCGCAACCGGTACGGCATCAACAGTCACAGGAAATGGTTTGTGGATATGGAATTGCGTTGGAACCAATAACGGAATAACTGCGAGTTGTTCGGCGTCGATTGCAGCCGCTGATGCCATACCTGTCGCACTGTTACCCCAGACAGGGCAGACAGTATGCTACGATGCAGCAGGCACAACCGTCACCTGTACCGGAGGGCAGGATGGCGAATTACAAACAGGTCTTGCCTGGCCAACACCCCGTTTTGTTGATAATGGCGATAAGACGCAGACCGATAAGCTGACAGGTCTGATCTGGAGCAAAGACGCCAATCCTGCAGCCGCCACCAAAACCTGGCAGCAGGCTCTGGATTACATCAAAACCCTCAACAGCCAAAACTACCTGGGGCATAACGACTGGCGTCTGCCAAACATCAATGAGTTGGCTAGTCTAGTCAACAAAGGACAGTCCAATACTTCTACCTGGCTGAATGGGCAGGGATTTTTAAATGTCCAGTCCAGTTACTATTGGTCGTCTAGCAGCGGCTCGATCGGTACGAATTACGCCTGGTACGTGGACGTGAACAGTGGCTTCGTTGGCAATATCAATAGGAGCCTCAACTTCTATGTTTGGCCCGTGCGAACCGGACAGTCTGGGTTATTTGGTAATTTGACACTTCCCAGAACAGGTCAAACCACTTGTTATAGTGATAGTGGAGCGACAATCAGTTGCAGTGGAACCGGGCAGGATGGTGAATTGCAAACCGGTATTGCCTGGTCAACGCCTCGTTTTATTGATAATGGCGATCAGACGCAGACCGATAAGCTGACAGGCCTGATCTGGAGCAAAAACGCCAACCCCGCAGCCGGAACCAAAACCTGGCAACAGGCACTGGATTACATCAAGAGTCTGAATAGCCAAAACTATCTGGGTCACAACGACTGGCGTCTGCCAAACATCAACGAGCTGGAAAGCCTTGGAAACAAAGGGCAGACCAATACCTCTACCTGGCTGAATGGGCTGGGTTTTTTAAACATCCAGTCTAATTTCTATTGGTCGTCTAGCAGCTACTCCGCCGGTACGAGTTTCGCCTGGCTCGTGAGCATGTTCAATGGCAGCGAGGGCATCTACACTAAGAGCGACTTCAGCTATGTTTGGCCCGTGCGAGCCGAACAGTATTGGCCCTTTGATTCTTTGCTCATTTCGGTATCCCCAAAATTTGGAATCACCCCGGTTGGTACCTCTACCAACTCTCGCCAGTTATCAATCGGCAATCGCGGCAGTAGTACACAGTCTGTCACCTCCATATCCATCACCGGCGCAAACGCCTCTGATTTCACCATTACCACCGGCGGTAGTGCCCCGTGCGTATCTCTTATTCCCACCCTCGCAGCAGGCGCAAGCTGCACACTCATATTCGACTTTTCACCTGCAAGCAACGGCACAAAGAGCGCTTCACTTGATATCACAACCAACGGAACAACCAACAGCATTCCGCTTTCCGGCACTGCCATCTCCACGATATATGGGGTTGTTACTGACCAATCCACCGGCCTACCGGTATCCGGCGCAACAGTCACCCTTAATACCACTGCTACAGCAACAACAGGCATAGACGGCAGCTATACTTTTGGCGATCTTCCAGCTGCTACCTACAGTATCAGCATATCAAAAACCAGCTACCAGACCATTTCAAAAAGCGGACTTGTAACCACAACAACGTCATCCGCAAATGCTGACATCCTCCTACCGACAATCGGCCCACTTAATATTACCAGTGCCACGCTCCAATCTGCAACAGTAGGTGAAGATTATTCAAGCAGGGTGATGGTTGTTGGCGGCACTGGTCCTTACACCTTCAACAAAGTCACCGGATCACTTCCTACCGGCCTTTCACTTGATACATTGAATGGAGCAATTACCGGCACACCAAGCGGCAGCGGCAGCTATACTTTTGCAATCGGGGTGACAGACGCTGCGGCGGGGTACAGCGAAAAGGAGTATACGATTGACTTGGTGCAAATGTTGCGGATAACTACATCTGTTCTGCCGAGAGGGACAAATAGTGCAAGTTATATTGCAACGATAAGTGTAATAGGTGGCAAGCCTGGTTACACATACAAGGTAACAAATGGGGAGTACCGTTATTTCATGGGCGCTACTTGGGAGCCACTTTATTTGAATGAAACATCTGGTGCTATTAGCGGAACCCTAGCAAGTGCGATCGATCGAACTTTCACGGTTACCGTTACTGATGCCACTTCACGCTCAACCTCGCAGCAGTTGAGCATTGGTGTGGATGAACCACTTTCCATCACAACAACGCAGATTCCTACAGGCACTACAACCAATAGTTACACAGCCACCCTGACAGCCACCGGAGGTTATGGAGCATACGTCTGGACAATTACAAGCGGCTCACTGCCGACCGGCATTTCCTTGAACCGGTTTACCGGCATTATCAGTGGACAGACTTCCAGCACAGGCAGCTTTCCGCTCGGCATAACCGTGCAGGATGCAGCCGGGAGAACAGCATCAAAGTCCTTCACCTTAAAAACATCAGCGCCACTTGCTATAACCACATCAACATTCTCTGCCGGATATGTCGGTACTTCCTATGCACAAAACATTCTGACCAGCGGCGGCATTGCTCCACTCAGTTTTAGTTTTGTCGGAGCCCTCCCCACCGGACTAACCCTCGACGCAGCCACCGGTGCCATCAGCGGCATAGCGACTGCCGCCGGCCTTACAAATCTGAGTGTTAGTGTAACGGACAGCGCATATCCAACACCGGTTACAGTCACCCAATCAATTTCTCTGCGTGTCTGGAATGCACTGAACATCACCACAACCACCATCCCAGGCGGAACCCAGAAAGCGGCCTACAGTACGACACTTTCCGGCACCGGCGGTGCACAACCTCTTTCGTGGAGTATTGCAACCGGCTCACTGCCTCAAGGAATAACTATTGACGGCGCAAGCGGTGTTATAGCTGGAACACCGGCAACCTGCGGTACCTTCCCCATCACCACGCGGCTGACCGATTCAGCAGCAACGCCGAAAAGCGTGGACAAAGCACTGACGCTAGCCGTCGCCTGTTCAAACGACTATATAATAAGCGGCAACGCCGGTGTCGCCGGTGCAACAGTCACCTATAGTGGCACTACCAGCGGAAGCGTAACAGCAGATGGTAGCGGCAGTTACAGCATCGGGCCGCTTATGAACGGAACCTACACCGTGACACCCTCTAAGCCACAATATCTTTTCACCCCTGCCTCAAAAACTGTGTCAGTTGATATTGATACTTCTGTTGCGGCATTTACGGCTGTGCAGGATGTAACCGGCCCATTACTGGCTGTTTCGACCTTGGCCAACAACGCCATAACCAACACCGCTACTCTTAATATCTCCGGAAATGTGACTGATACCAGCGGCGTAGCCAACCTGAAGATCAATGGAACAGATGTCACTGTCACCAACGGCAGTTTCAGTCATGCACTTACATTGCAAGTTGGCGCTAACACAATTTCCATAATAGCCACCGACACACTTGGCAATAGCACAACCGAGATCCGCACAATAACATTGGATACAACCGCTCCTGTTTTGACCGTATCCGCACCGGCAGACAACAGCAAAACCGCTCAGCCTCTGGCAACCATTACCGGGATTATCAGCGAAACATCAACTGTCACAGTCACGCTCAACACCGGCACACCTCAGAATGCTTCAATAACTGGCAACAGCTTTAGTACAGCTATCACCCTTGCCAGTGGCCTCAACAGCATCACCGTCAAGGCAACCGACCTGGCGGGTAATACTTCAAGCACAGTAAGAACAGTCACCTACGACAACAGCAATCCGTCGCTGGCAATCACCAGCCCCATTCAGGATGTCACCATCAACCAGAACAGCATCACCATAAACGGCACCGTCAGCGACACTCAGACTGCGGCAACCGTATCACTGAGTTTCAACAACCAGACCTATACACCTACCGTCACCGATGGAACTTTCTCACAGAAACTGACCATTCCCTCTGAAGGAACTTTTGCGATCACGGTGAAGGCAACTGATGAAGCAGGCAATAGTAGCAGCGTAACAAGGAACGTAATCTACGCCGCACTGGTCAACGGGGCCTGTGGCACAAGTAACGGCATAGCGGTAAACACCATACCAACTGAAAATCTTTGTACCATCGGGACGGCATCAGCCGTCTCAGGTAGCGGACCTTGGGGATGGACATGTGCAGGAAGCAACAGCGGAATTGAAGCAACCTGCTCCTCTGATATCCAGACGTACACCATCACCACCACTGTAACCGGTGGCAACGGCACAGTAAATTGCACAAGCCCTGTGATTTATAATACAAACTCAGTTTGCACCATAACTGCGGCCGGCGGTTTCCAACTTGCTACCTTCGCAGACAACACAATTGACAAGGTGTCGTTACTTATCGGCGGCAGCTATACAATTAACAACGTAACCGCTAATCATATTGTTGTTGCAACCTTTACAGATAGTCAGAAACCTGCCGTATCTGCCTTCATCATTCCTGCTTCAGCGACAACGCTTAGCGTAGCCATATCTACCTTCACAGCCACTGACAATGCTGCGGTAACTGGATATCTGTTAACCGAAACCGCAACGGCACCTATTTCAACTGATACTGGCTGGAATACAAGCAAGCCCACCAGTTACACATTCAGCAATATCCCTGTTGGTGTAGCTACACAGAAGACTCTTTATGCTTGGGTGAAAGATGCTGTGGGAAATGTCTCAACGAGTGCGACAGCAAGCACAACAATCACACTGCCAGATGTAACTGCACCAACCATAACCACCTTCACCATCCCGACTAGCGCACAGCTAACCGTGCCGGTAACGACCTTCGCTGCGACAGATAACGTTGCCGTCAGCGGTTACTGCATAACCGAGACAAACAGCTCTGCCGGTTGTAGCTGGAGCGCCACTGCACCAAAGATATACACCTTCACCACAGCAGGAAATAAAACGCTTTACGCATGGGTCAAGGATAGCACTGGAAACATTTCGCTTCCTTTATCTGCAATCTTGAACGTCAGTTCAAAGGCTGGTGACTGCGACGCAAACGGTTCTGTAACCATCGCCGAAGTACAATCGGCCATCAACATGTTCTTGGGATTGAAGGCTGTAGAAGTTTGTGTGGACCAAGATTCAAGTAGTGGTGTCTCCATTGCTGAAGTACAGAAGGTGATTAACAGCTTTTTAGGGTTGTAGAGTATATGAATGAGAATAAATTACCACCACAGAACACTGGACGTGGCGGCATCTGGTATGTGTTGGCAGCGGCTGTGTTGTGGGGAACCACCGGCACTTCTCAAGGATTAGCACCTGCCGGAGTTGAATCTACCACCATTGGAGCCGTACGCCTGGCTGTCGGAGGGTTTGTTCTGCTGACGTTCGCAATGCTCCGGGGCAGCTTTAAAGGTAGCGGGCGTTGGCCGATATTTGGAACTCTGATGTCGGCCCTTTTTGTCGCTGGTTATCAGCTCTGTTTTTTTGCGGGTGTAGCTCGTACCGGCGTTGCTGCCGGAACTATGGTAGCAATCGGTACTGCCCCGGTAGCTGCCGGAGTCTTGGGGTATCTGGTCAGACGTGAACATCTTGGCTCTCGCTGGATGGCAGCCACACTTCTGTCGGTGATCGGCTGTGCCTTTTTGGCAGCCGGTGGTGGAGGGTTTCAGAGTAATAAGACAGGTATCATGCTGGCATTGGGAGCCGGAGTTTCATACGCTGCCTACACGGTAAGTATTAAAAGTCTGTTAGATCAACATGAACCTGATGCTGTCATGGCTGTTGTGTTCTGTCTGGCAGCACTTTTATTGTCCCCTCTGTTTTTTACATCGTATCTCGGCTGGTTGGTTGAACCGCGTGGAATGGCTGTGGCACTGCACTTGGGAGTTTTGGCGACGGCGGTTTCTTACGGACTTTTTGCCCGAGGACTAAAACAGATCAACGTAGGTACAGCCGCCACCCTTTCACTCGCAGAACCATTTACTGCTACAATATTGGGTGTTGTGATTCTGGGAGAACGTTTGAGCATATCGCAGGTGTCCGGAGTAGTGTTACTATTCTGCGGCCTTGTCTTGTTGACTCTCGGAGAGAATAAACCCAGAAACGGCAGTTCGAATAACACAGAGCAACGGAGCAACAGAGAAATCAATATCCAACATTAGAAACTGCATTCACCATAAAAAGGTTTCATCCGCCTTTATCTTTCTTTATCCTTTAGGCCCGAATTTGGGTCCTGTTAAAAAGCCTTTGAAGTTAAAAGCAAAACCTTTTATTTACAGGGATAAAAGGGATAAAGGCGGATAAAAGCAAAAGCAAAAAGTTTTTTTGTTTAAACCATATTTTTTAACATCTTGGTTCCGGCTCGTCCGGGTTGGGATAAAGCAAAAGAATGAAACTGAATGAAATGAGCAATAACGATGTTAGAGAAACATGCCATAAAACCGGGACAGTCAATAGAGTTGCTTAAAGAGCTGCATATCCTTACACAAGATGGCAAGCTGAACCAGGACAGCAGGCGTAAACTCAAGCAGATTAACCACCTGTTCCAGTTTATCGAGCCGCTTCTGAAAGAGGTTCAAAGCGTTAACAGAGGGGTTACGCTGGTTGATCACGGAGCTGGAAAGTCTTACCTCGGCTTCATTCTGTACGACCTGTTTTTTAAATTTCACGATGACAATTCACGGATATTCGGGATTGAAACGCGAGATGAACTGGTCGAAAAATCGCGTCTGCTTGCGAAGAGACTTGATTTCCCCCGCATCTCTTTTTTAAACATCTCCGTTGCCGACTCGATATATTCTGACGCCCTGCCACCAACAGCAGATATTGTTACCGCGTTGCACGCCTGCGATACCGCTACAGATGACGCCATTCATTTTGCCATCGAAAGGAAAGCCCGATTTATCGTGCTGGTACCCTGTTGTCAGGCTGAAGTGGCTGCCGTGTTGCGGAAAAATAAATCCGCATCATTTTCTGCAAACATCCTGACAGAAATATGGCGGCATCCCCTTCATACCCGCGAATTCGGCAGTATGATCACAAATGTCCTGCGCAGTCTGCAACTGGAAGCACACGGGTATCAGGTTACCGTAACTGAACTGGTTGGTTGGGAGCATTCCATGAAGAATGAACTGATTATTGCCCGCTACGAAGATCTGCCACGTCGGCGCCCTGCAGAGCGCCTGAATGAGCTGCTGAATAGTCTGGGGCTTATGGAAATGAGTCAGCGCTTCTTCACTCCCTTATAGCTTCTCACCCTGGTGAACCGCCCAACACCTCGATTCTGCGCGTATTCCAATCGAGTACCGCAGTGTGGCGGATCATCTTTCCGGCAAGATCCGGAAATTCACTCTCTATCACTTCAGTAGCAAATTTTGACAGGAAATTAGATTTCATCGCAGCGCGGGCGCGGTCAACGCCGATTTCATCATAAGGCACCGACGCAAGCAGCAGAAATCCGTCGTCCGGAATTCTGCCGTCTGCCATATTACTTTCGATAATTGCCGCAGCTTTGCGGATCGGATCGGCCAGATTGGGGCTGTACGGCCCGACAATCAGCGCCAGGTTTGGGGTATGGAGAAAATCAAAGCCACGCCCCAGGCAGATCATCCATTCCCGGTGTTCCACAACCAGTGTCCGTCGTTCCTGACGCAATCCTTTGATATGGGAAAGGTTACCGGCCAGCAATTGCAGAAGGTCGCTCCGCAAATCGCCCGGCATGTCATGAAAACGGGTCGCCAACTCCGCCATAAGTTCGTCTACTGAAATGTCCCCTGACAGGTCCAGAATCCGGCCATCGGAGCTGTGCAGCAGCAGCGCATCCTCATCAGTCTCAAAACCGCAGATGATAGGATAAACGCTTCCGTGAGCCGCGCCAAAGATTGCTTCCATCTGGCTCTGAATCTGGCGGGTGTGAGCAATTGCCGCTTCGGTATCACAATTAAAGCCGGAACAGCCGCGATGAACATCACCGCGTGAAAAGTGGTAGGTGATCAGGATCAGGATCCGCCTCCCTTTTTTCACCATGCGTTGGACATACTGCGCCAGCACTTCGCCAAGGTGTGGCCACCCCATATCAAACATCCCCCCAAGGTTGCGGAACGGCTGAATGATGCCTGGCGGAGTGTTGGTGGCAACCGGAATGTTGATCCTGCCATCCATGCATTTCATGACGGCAATGGCGGTTGGATGCAGGGCAAGATAGCGCTCCCGGGCGAGAAAAGCTTCCGGAGTACAGTACTCGGTCGAGTATCTCCGCGCCAGATCAAACACCCAGTTTATGCGATTAATTATCGGCTGCTCGTTAATTGTAGCGGTCTGGTTCATGGCGAGTTCTCCCTGTAATTTTAGAAGTAGCTGGCTGCCAACAGCACGATCAAGGTAACCAGAGTATAGAGTACATACTGCTGAAGAATGCCGCTCTGCAATCTGCGAAAACCTGAAAAACGGCCATAGATGCGGGTCAGAGCCGGTATGTACAGCAACTCCAGCACCGCTTCCGGAATATGACTGAAAAAATGGGATCTGCGGGGGAAAAGTCCTGTGATTCCTTCCGGTTGATGATTCTGAGGCTTGAGTACAAAAGCAAAAAGAGAGGTCAGCATTTCTGCAAACGAAGAAGCGCTGTACTGCATTCGGGGTGCCGGACGCTGATAACCGCACCCCCAGGTGACCGTTTCACTGGAGAGACTCCTTGCCAGCCGACGACGATACCAGAGAGCTATGAACGTGATTAGTACGAGCAGCGCCACCCCGGAAAGCGATATCATTGTTGTAGGCACCAGCTCCTGTAGCGGTAGCCCCGCCGTCGTAACGGTTGCCGGAAGAATCGACAGACTGACAAGCTGGAGCGGCTTGGTTACAGCGCCAGGTGCCAGACCGATAGCGACACAGAGCAGTCCAAGCAGCAGCATCGGCATCAGCATCTGCCACCCGGCTTCATGCTTTGCTGTATGAGTCTCTGTCCGGGGAACTCCCAAAAAGACTATACCGTACACCTTGACAAAGCAGGCTACAGCCAACCCGCCGACAAGAGCCAGTGCCGGTGCCGCAAGCGCTGCAGCAGCAACCGCCCTCCCCTCCCCCTGAATCCCGTGGAAGAGACCGAGATAAATCAGCAGCTCGCTGATAAATCCGTTGAGCGGCGGCAGACCGCAGATAGCCACCGCACCAACCCCGAACAGTAATGCCGTGTAGGGGAGCTTTCTGGCCACCCCCCCCAACAGGTCGATTTCACGACTGCCGGTAGCATGGATGACGGAACCAGCTCCCAGAAACAGCAGCGCTTTAAAGGTGGCATGGTTGAGAACATGCAACAGCGCTCCGCTCATACCAAGCAGCATCATCGCCGCAGAGCCGACCTTCTGCCCAACCAGCGCAACCCCTAATCCCATGAAGATTATACCGATGTTTTCGATGCTGTGATACGCCAGCAGTCGTTTTAAATCATGCTGCCCGATCGCAAAGGCTACACCGACCACTCCGGAAATTACACCAAGGATAAGTACGGTACCACCCCACCAGAGCGGTATATCGTGGAAGAATGAGAGAGTCCTTATCAGGGCGTACACCCCGATTTTGAGAATTACTCCTGACATGGCGGCCGAGACGTGACTGGGGGCATTGGCGTGTGCTGACGGGAGCCAGATATGGAGAGGCATAATGCCCGCTTTCATGCCGAAAGCAAACAGGGCGGCCAGAAAAATTGCGGCAGATAGACCGGAAGAAGCATTTAGTGAAGCAGTTGACGGGAACAGCCAGGAACCGCTCAGCAGGTTCAAGAGCGGGAAGAGTGCAAAAAGGCCGAGTGTTCCGGTGTGGGTCGTAATCATATATAGTGTACCCGCTTCGCTAACTTCGGACTTTTCATCTTCTGTCGAGATGAGAAAGTAGGCGGAGAGCGCCATGACTTCCCATGCGAAGAGGAAACTGATCCCGTCTCTGGCCAGCACGACAGAGCTCATGCTTGCGGTCATCATGCCGAAAAAGAAGGTCATTTTGCGCACATTAGTGATATTGCGATCAGCATGCCAATAGGAACGCGCATAGAGTGCGGAACAGCCGGAGATAAGGAAAACAGCGAGAATAAACCAGGCGGAGAGAGGATCGACACCAAACCGGGCTGTTCCGAACGGAAGTGTCCAGGCCAGCTCGAAAAATGTAGTGCGTCCGGAGAGAAGTACCAGAACCGAGCCGGTTAATCCGGCGCATGAAGCGGCAAGAAGAATTGCAATTGAAAACAGTTGAGCTCTGGCCGCTGAAAGCAGCCAGGGGAGCAACAACGGGACACCGGAAAGAGCGGCCAGTAGGGTGGCGATAAGAATCAGGGAACTCGGGGCGAACAACTCCTCTGCCATTGTGCGGCTACCTCCGTATTTTAGTATCCTCCAACGCACGAATCGTCGTCATGATTTCATCTTCACTGTTGGCGCGATGGAGCAGTTCCTGAAAGGTGTGATCATGCAGCAGAAAAGCAAGTTTTGCGAGCAGTTGCAGATGCGCCTTGACATTGGGGGTCACCAGCGTAAAGAGAATCGTCACCGGCAGTCCGTCAACGGCATCAAAGTCTATCGGATTTTTGAGGAAACAGAGACTGATTGCTGACTCACCCGCCGCACCAACAATCGGGTTGCGCACGTGCGGGATGGCAATACCGTTGCCGAGAGCAGTAGAACCTAACGCTTCCCGCGCCAGAAGGGTTTGTAGCAGAAAGTCAGGATCAAGGCCGGAGGGGAGATGAAGGCGTAAAACAACCTCTCGAAGCACCGATTCAGGGGTATCACCCGGCAGGCCGTAAAAAATACCGCCCAACAGTAGCGCATCCGAAACGGCGCTCGGACGGCTCTGCTCGTTATGGACGGCAAAAATTTCCGGAGGAATAGAAATCCCGGTTGTGGTGGCCCATTCCAGCAGATCAACCCTGTTGATACGAAAGCGGTCATCCTGCTTGTGTGCAGGAAGCCCCATATCTCTAATCCAGAACAGTACCGTTTTTTCATTTACGCCGGCAGCATCAGCAAGCTCGGCTACTTTTAAGAACATTACAGGAATCTCCAGACTGTTTCAGATATTTATCAGCAACATACGACAATGGATCGTGTTATTCAACAGTAATTCATTTCCCAATCAGACCCCGCACTCGATACACAAACTCTCCTGCCAGCACATCCTCCCACTGCCACCCCTGAACCGTAGAACGGCTGTCATCAGGCCCACCTACCCTCTTGCCGGGAGTATAGAACCAGTTCATGATCGCTTCACCTGAATGACGCAGTATCAGCCAGTATTTACCCGGTGCCAGAGTTGTCTTGTCCGGCAGGATGAAATCAACCCAGTAATATCCGGGCTTACGGGTGATTTTCTCCAGCGAGACCGGCATGGAACGGACACCATCAAGACTCGGCTTGCCCCCTTCATCGCGGACAAGGTCAATATACACTGTACCGTCACCGCCAAATTTCCTCATGGCCAATCCGGCGTCTTTCAGGGCAAGCGGGGCATCAAGCGTGAACGCCTGGGCAAAGAGGTATTTGGATGTTACATATTCGGCAGTCTCCCGGTCATAACTTCTTTGACCCACGTTGCCATCCACCTGGAAAATTTCCACCATCGTTGGGAAGTCCCGGTTGCCAATCTCAACAGGAGTGCCCGGTTTGGGCTGAGGCGGAACAGGCTTGGGCGTAGCCGGTAGCGGTTTGGGCAGTGGTGGCTGAGGCTGTGGAACAGGCTGAGGCACGACAGGTTGCGGTTTGGGCTGGGGTGGCAGAGGTGGCGGAACAGGTTGGGGCACAACGGGTTGCGGTTTTGGCTGTGGTGGCTGAGGCAGTGGAACCGGCTTAGACACAACAGGTTGAGGCTTGGGTTGTGGTGGCAAAGGTGGTGGAACCGGCTGAGGCGCAACAAGTTGTGGTTTGGGCTGTGGTGGCTGAGGCGGCGGAAGTGGCTTTGGAGTAATCTTAGGCAAATCCTCTGAAGCCATGGCGACACTGATTACCGGACCGGCAAGTAGATAGCTGGCCGGCTGGGCAAATGATTCACGCAGACGCAAATCCACCGTATCTGTTGAGTATCTTGCTTCAAAGCTCTCGCTCATGCGGGGCATGACCGGTGCGGCGCTCCAGAACTCCCGAACGTCAGAGGCGTCCATGCCGTGGCCGAATTTAACGTGCCGCGTCGAGGTAAACAGCCGCGACATCTGTGGATCACACGGTAACCATCCCAGATCAGGATACCAGACTTCGATCCAGGCATGCAGCCCTTCGCCCAACCCCTGCACCAGTGATGACCCCTTGTTGTCGAGCGGAATCTTCCATTTATCTTTGAGCGTCTGGCCGATCGAGACCCGCGCCGGAATACCTGAGGCGCGCATCAGCGCTATGGCCAGATGAGCAAAATTCTGGCAGTTGCCAGTTCCAGTTGTGAGTCCGAAGAGAGCGTCATACTGTTTTGGGCTGTACTGGTACTTTATGGCATCGGCAACGTGAGTGAGGATCGCGCTGACAGCCTGATGTTCGGTGGTCGCTCCTACAGTCAGTTCTCGAGCCAGAGTAATAACCTGAGGAGCATCACTCTGTGCCAGCGGGCTTCTTTTCAAAAAGCCCTGCTCTGATTTAGGAACGGTCAACAACGGGAAGGGGGCGCTGCTGGTGCGAGGAGAGATAGTCGCGGTAATGCCGGTGGTATAGCTTATGGAGATCTGAGCATCAGACCGCAGTTTATTCCAAACCAGTCTGCGGGAACGATTGCCGTACTGATCGGTACTCTCTTTGGCTTCAGAAGGCTCTGGCTTTGCCGAAACAGTGAAATCGTCGAGCCGCTGGATGTTGCCCGAGTTGTCATATACGGAGGGGACAGGAAACTGATAGATAAAAGTGCTGAGTGTCTGGTCAGCCGAGAAAGTTATGTTCTTCTTTACCGAAACCGTGCCGTCTAGCTTCCCCTCAACGACCAGGGTCTTACCCCAGGCGGGAGAAGTTGTCATCGTGAAGAAAGTGAACAGTAGGGTCAAAAAAAAGGAACGTTTCATAATTGGCCTCATATCATGTAGTATAGATGTACAATTAAAGTAAGTACTTTATTTGTAATTATTATGCAAGCCGTGATTTATAGTGTCATAAAACAGCATCACAAATTGACGCAATAAAACCTGGTTGATGCCAAATTTTTTTTGTTTGACAGCGATAACCTTTGAGCATATTCACTTAATAGAATACATCTGAAGAGGAGGTTTTTTTATGCGCCGCACACTACTGATGATAACACTGACTTTATCACTTCTGCCGAATCTATTGTTTGCAGCAACAGTTGGAAATGTTACTAAAATGAGTGGCGATGTTTTTTTCAGAACCGGCGACAACCTCAAGTATATCAGCATAAATCAGGGGCAGGCGGTAGCCGAGGGGAACTGGGTTAAAACCGGCGCAAAAGGATGGCTTGAACTATCGCTTTCTGACGGAAGCAAGTTTACAATTGCCAATAACACGGAGCTTGAAGTGAACAATTTCATGGTAACCAAAAAGAAGAAGGAGGGGAGCTTTACTCTCACACAAGGCAAGCTGAGGGCTTCAGTAGTAAAGCTTGGCGGGCAGCAGACCGATATCAAGGTTCGCAGTCGTACTGCAGTTGCCGGAATAAGGGGAACTGAGTTCTTGATGCTGTCCGAAGGGCCCGCTAACGTCTTTTTCGGTAACGAAGGGGTCGTAAAAGTTTCTGGTCTGAGTGAAGAGAAGGCTCCGCAGTTATTACCCGGCACAATGACTCAGAATACTCGCGGATTCACCCCGCTTGAACCTGTCAAAGTAGAGCCTGGAACCGCCATCGCACAGGCTAAGAACGCTTTCGAAGCTGCAACTTCAACAGTACCCCCTGCAGAGTGGCTTGCCGCAGACAACCTCTCCAGCATCATAGCCAGATGGAACATTAATTACGGTCACTATCTTGCCGATTCTGGTAAGCATGAAGCTGCTCTAGTGGTTTTCCAGATTGCGCTGGATCTGACAAAAGATGCCGATATACGGGCAGATGCCCGTCTTGAGCGTGGTTCTGTCTATTCACGCTTTCTTTCAAACCGCGAAGCGGCTCTGGCAGAATACCTGCTGGTGCTAGAAGAGTATTCAACCCTTAAACAGGCCGAAACAGCACTCTATATAACGGGTCAGACCCTTTACGACCTTGGCTTTAAGAAAGAAGCGGCAGCAAGATTCAATGAATATCTGAAGAAGTATCCTGAAGGTAAGCAGATTGGAAACGTTGAAACTATGTTGAATCTTCTTAAAAATGAAAAATAGGTTCTGGCAATGAAAAAATTGATCATTTTTTTGCTGATTGGTCTGGTTTCAGGCTCGGCTGTTTTTTTCGCTTATCGTCAATCATATCCATTTTTTCAGCATCTTGATAACAAGCTGAAGGATAACCGCTTCCTTATCCGCGGCCCAGTACAACCTACCCGGAAAGTTGTCATCATTGCCATTGATGACAAGAGCATACGCGAGCTAGGCCAGTGGCCATGGTCTCGCGTCATGATTGGTGAATTGGTAAAAAACCTGACAGAGTATGGTGTCAAAGTTTCTGCCCTTGATATCGTATTCTCAGAACCGGAAGCCAGAGGGGGTGATCTCCACTTTGCTGAGGGGATAGGTTTAGCCGGTAATGTTGTTATGGGCTATTTTTTCCGTGACGAGGAACAGCTTCTTGACCCTGCGGCTCTTGAGCAGCTCTCGTCTGCCAAAGTAAAATTGCTCAAAATCGACAGCGATGTCACATCAGTGCCAATCCCAGAATATAAGGACCTGACTCCGAATATTCCTCTACTCGGCGCCAAGGCGCTTGACTTCGGTTTTTTCAACCAGACCCCGGACAGTGACGGTGTTTTTAGAAAATCTCCATTACTACTGCTGTTCAACGGTGATATCTATCCATCACTCGCTCTCAAAGCACTCAGGTACAGCTATGGCAGTGAAATATTTCTGAATGTTGCAGTTTTTGGAGTGAAGTCACTCTCAATAGGCAAACAACTGCTACCGGTCAATGAACATGGTGAGCTCTCACTTAACTATTACGGACCCACCGGGAGCTTTCGGACGGTTTCAGCCGCTGATGTCATCAAAAAGAGAATTAAACAGGATGATCTGAAAGATTGTATCGCTTTCGTTGGAGCCACAGAGATAGGTATCTATGACATCAGAAACACCCCCTTTGACCCGGCTCTGCCTGGGGTAGAGATTAATGCCACAGTTGCGGCAAACAGTATTGATAATCGTTTTATTGTCAAAGACGGCAGAACAGCCGCTATAGAAATTGGAACCGTCCTGTTTCTTCCCGTACTGCTGACTCTTCTTTTGAGTCTTGTTCCAGGCACACTGGCAGGACTCGGAATTTTCACGGTGGTGACTGCTCTGTTCATTTCCGGGAACTATCTTCTTTTCAGGCACTATCTCATCGATGTTACAATTTTTTATCCTCTATTTTCCCTTTCTCTCTCGCAAGTAACTGCCGAAGCATATAGAAACCTTATTGTAGAGCGGAAAGGGAGAAGCCTTAAAAAAGCCTTCAGCAGTTATGTCTCCCCTGATCTCGTAAAACAGATTGAGAAAGATCCGGACAAGCTTGTACTTGGTGGTGAACAACGTGAGATTACTATCCTGTTTTCTGATATTCGTGGATTTACCACTATTTCTGAAGGGTTGACACCAGAGGCGCTAGTACGTCTTCTGAATGAATATCTGACCCCGATGACCCGCATTGTGCTTCAAGAGAAGGGGACACTAGACAAGTTTATCGGCGATGCTGTTATGGCAATATTCAATGCGCCTCTTGATCTTGCAGACCATCCAGTAGCCGCCTGCAGGGCAGCGCTGAGGATGCTGGAGACGCTAAAAGAACTTAACACCGGTTTTAGTACCAAAGGTATGAATATTATCGACATAGGTATTGGTATTAATACCGGATTGGCAGTTGTCGGTAATATGGGGGCGGATATCCGCTTTGACTATACCGCTATTGGCGATTCAGTTAACCTTGCATCCCGCCTCGAAGGACTGAACAAGTATTACGGCACCCATATTCTGGTCAGTGAGGATACCAGAAAGGCGGTTAACAGCCCGGAATTCAATTTTCGTGAGATAGATCGCGTAAAGGTAAAGGGGAAGCATCTTCCGGTGGTTATTTACGAATTAATTGCCGGTGATGTTGCTGTTATTGGCAGATTTGAAAGCGGATTGAACTTATTTAGATCTGCGGAGTTCCAGGGCGCTGCGGAAATATTCTCTAAACTGGCAGACGAACTTGAAGACGTGCCGTCCAAACTTTACCTTGAAAGATGCAGAGAGTATCTTAAAAATCCCCCGGGTGCAGAGTGGGATGGCGTATATACTGCCAAAACAAAATAGCCCCGATCAGAAGATTGATCGGGGCTATAAATCGTATCTGAACCTGACTACTCGATAATCATATAAACGTCGCTTGCCTCACCAAACTCCCCGTAATCAAGTGCAGTTACTTTGAGTTTAAACGGTTTCTTCACCGGCAGCGGACCAATATCAACCTGTTTCGGAGTGAATGTCATTGAATTTGGCTGAAGTTGGCTGACGCGCTTTCCATCCTGAAGCAGATTATCACCTGAGTCGAATCTGCCGACAACCTTTTTGGTCGTAACGACACCGTTTGTGTCCAGAATCTCTACAAGCAGAAAATTATCAACTTTCCAGCTTTTTTTCCCCTCAGCATCACCGGCAAGTCTTATCTTTCCAGGCTTATCGAGGAAAAGAATTTCTGTAGTCTCCTCAGTCATGATGGAAGGTTTCTTATCCCACCTCTTTGTCTGCATTGAGAGATCACTGCGCTGATTAGAGTGGTATGCAGACGTCTTCTGACGTGCAACAGCCGATACGATCTTCATGCTCTTGACTTCGTGCAGCTTTACCCATGAAGGGTCTACCCACTGTCCGTTTATATATTCGGCTGAAACAGTCGAAGCCGATAAAAATAACAGGCCGGCCATCAACATCTTTTTCATAATAAATCCCCCTTACTTAAGGACAAAAGCGACTTTGGCGCCACTCATGAAATTACCTTTCTGGTTGGCAGAGAATATTTTTACAGCATCTTCGTCAGAAACCTGTAAGTCAGAAGAACCGACAGCGCCGGCAGCAGTCACCACAAATGGATTTTTTACACCTCTTTTTTCCAGCGCTGCCTTTGCTTTATCAACACTGTTGGTGTACTCGCCGCAACCTTGCTCAACAAGGATTTTCTGGCTGATTTTTGAAGGATCATAAAGAAGCTCGCCTTTGGCAGTAAAAATTCTGTTTATAAGAGCCGGCCTGAAATTCTGGCTGCTGGCGTCAATAACAAGACCGTCATAATTATCAGGGAGAGCTTCCGGTTTGTGCTTATATGCAGGCGCAGGTTTACCATCGAGCTCAGTCAGAGTTTTCTTGATTTTCGGATCTTTCAACATATTTTCGTACATCGTTGAAGCAAAACCTTTCGGACCATGCATACCAAGCTTGATGATGGCAATGGCCATATCCTTGTCCTTACTGTACTCTTGAATAACTACCTGAGAACCTTTTACGAAACCGGCAACTGAAGACCTTACGACGTCATATTGAGTCATGCCGTCTTTTACCAGGGTGTCACCCACAATGGCAAACCCCTGAAGATATTCAACCAGAGAGCGCTGTGCCGTAACTACTGCAGCACGTTTTGCCATCATCTCTCTCTGGGTGGGGTGAGTGTGATTCGGACCGGCCAGACCTTCACCGTAAAAAAGAATAACTTCCTGACTGAAAGCGGCGTTGTCGTCTCTTCCTGAAGGCCCACCCGTAACGGAGAGATTCTGCTGACTCAGCCAAGTGTTGGCTTTCTGGAAAGTTTCATCAAGCTGGACAGAACTTTCAGGTGCGCCTGCTGGAGGCTCTTCAGCATATGCCAACAGCGAAAGTGCTAAAAAAAGGGATGCTGCAATTGCGATTTTTTTCATCTCCGGATCTCCTTTATGAATGATTTAATAGATGTTTAACTTCTGTCTGAGCATACGGATTGCGAGAAGAGCTTCAGAACCTTCAACAGGATCATTAACGCGGAATTCACCGGAAAGTTCACCCTCCATTATCCCCCTGCTGGTCATGTTCATGACAGCGTTGTAGATTGGAGAAGTCGGTCTTACGTCAGGGAAGGGAGAACGTTCCTGACCGAAATAGGCCGTGGAGATTTTATCATCACCGGTAAGTTTTATAAGCACATCTTCAAGAATCAAAGCCATCTCCCCTCTGGAAACATTTTCGGATGGCTTGAAGAGGTTGGCCATGGTGGTCTGATCATACTTGGGTTCCAATCCCCGAACCTTCCACTTCATAATGGTCATAATCTCCTGTTTGAAGGGGGAGTTCATGATGTCGGCAGGAGTAAATTCCGCTTTCAAAGCGTTAACCTGCGAAGCAACAGGTATTCTGCCAGCGAAAAGTTTTTCGAGATTCATCTCGTCTATCAGCAGGGCAGTAAGGTCAGCACGGGTAACAGACTCTTTCACAGCAATTTTCTTCCCGACATCGCCGACTGTAATACCGGCCATGGCGCGAACTATCTTATCTGTTTTCTTCCAACCCTTGTCAGCCTTCTCATGCCATTTGCCTTCTCGCTTTGCATTGAGAACAGACGAAAAGCTGTCTCTGGCCTTGGCGAACTCGAACCCTTCCAGGTAGGCAAGGCCTATGAAGTAATTAAGCGCCTCCTTACCTTGATAGTAAATAAGCAGGCGCTCATCAGGCTTGAGATTGCTACCATCATTATAAGCGGTAGAAGCCTTTTCCAGCCAATCCTTACTCTTGATCGCGCTCTCTACCCTAATGGCAGCAAGGGCGAAATCGAATTTTTCCTCATCTTTACCAGCATATTTATCGGCCTTCCTCAAATTTTCATAAGCTCTGCTGGTATCAACAGCTTTGTAGCCGGAGTCCGCCTGCTGTTTTACTCTTCCAGCGGAGACAATAGAAAGGCCGCTGTAAGCCCTCGATGATTCGTCTTCGCAGTAGATCATCCGGTCGAATTTTTCCTGGGCATTATCGAGGTTTTTCTTTTCCAGCGCCTCCATACCCATGAGGTAGTGATGCTGCGGGTTATCTTCCGGAGAGGTACATTTCGCTACATGGCTCGAACATGCCGTGAGCAGCATGACCGGAAGTGCCAGCAGCGGCAACAATAGTCGGTAATTCATAAATCCCCCTTTTGCTCACTTTAGAGCTTTATTGATCGCCCTGAAAACACCAACATTCGCCTTTGTTTTAACAGCCTGACCTACTAAGACACTATTTAAAGCATCTTCAGGTATAATGACCAAAGCAGAGTCAACAAGAAATTGTGTTTCAGAGACAACGGCTTCACATATTGTCCTCTGAACGGTTCTAGCGCCGCCTGTCACTCTATCCTTCTCCTTGATAAACTCAAATATATCAACCTTATTGCCGGGAGCAATGCCGTCATTCCTGCCAAGATTGATATACGCTATCCTCTTCTTTGGATCGTTTACATCCGTCATTGTCTTGAATATGTAGCCAAATGAAGGAAAAGTATTGGCAATATCTTCTTTGGCATCGTCTATAGCTTTATTAATAGCCTCTGAGAGTAATCCTCCAGGACTTTGAACCTTGCATTCATGTGATGATCTGACTTCGCGGCTGCGGTTGCTTTTGCTTTTAACCTGAAAGGAATTCATTATAGTTCCGGCAGGGGAAGCAAGTGCTCTGAAGTTTATTGTAGCGGCGCCTACTTCTGAGCATGAAGGGGGTGAATAGTGGGTTTTACCCTTTTTGTCGGTGTAAGAACTTGCTTCTGTAAAGGATGCTGTTACTGCAGCTGAAGAGATTGTCCCGACAAAAACGGTATCTACATTTTTTGCAATCTTTGCGAATTGGTCTGCGTCAATCTCTGTCCCAACGCTGGACTTGAACTTGATCTCCTCCATGAACTGTTTAAGCTGCGACCGCTCAATAACCTCAACGCCACCGCTGGCAACGAGTAACTGGGTAAGCGTATCCTGGGCAGTTTCTGCGAGCTTGAGGTTATTGTACTGTGTTGTATCAGTGATGGGGAGAACCGCAACTTTAGGGCGGGTTTTCTCTTTTATATAACTCGGCAGTTCATATTTAGTGCTTGTTTCGTCTAGTTTTGATTCGCGCATTTTGGCAAGGTCTATAGTCGCTGCGCAACCGGATAACAGGAAGAGCATGGATAGAATCGGGACAATAATAGCTAATACTATTTTCATAACACACCCCATGCTTAAATATATTGACTACTTGGCGAATAATTGTTTGCTACTGCTGCATATATTTGAATTCGATCTGATACGGAGTAAACTTCTTTACCTTAAAGCCGCCGCGCTGCTCGATACTATTTGCAAGATAGATAGAATTTTCAGGATAACTTACAGTAAAGTCGCCTAACCCATTCTCCTCTACAGAAGTGACCCAGGACGTATTTTGCAGAATATCCTTAACTGTAAAGTTAGCTGAAACATCAGAAATACCATCAACCTTTACATGAATCTTACGTGATATCCCCTTTATATATTTGGATATTTTCTCAAGAACAACCGGAGTGAATTTATCAGCAATGTTCTTCAAGCCTTTCGCAGTCGCATCTTCAGCATTGTTTGCCATAGTTCTTGACTCTTCAGTTCCCGCAGCAAGAATAATCATTTTTCCGGAAGGTTCTTTAGTCACCAGACGATAGGTGAGTCGTACAGTTACGTTTTGGAAAGGCATCTGTACGCCGAAGCCTATGTCAGAGCCCTTTTTTGTTGAAATTGTATACTCCGCCTTGCCGATCAAGAGCAGATTGGACATAAATTTATACATCATACTGCGAAGAGTCATGTAGTTGCCACTTTTCATCGCCTTGTCGATGACTGCGGCATCGGCCGCGCCGGTAGGAGCAACATCAACCACTGTGTAACCCTGCTCAGCAAGTTTACCTATGACGGTCTCAGAAAGCATGTTTGCTTCATCATGAACATCTCGCTGTTCAAGATGGGTGATTTCCCGCGGTTTTGACGCAGGCAGAAATACAGCAATTGAATTGTTAAGGGCAAGAGATGAGAGAGCATCGCCTGCTTTTGACGGCTCGATACACGCATTGATTTTTACCTTAAAAAGACCGTCACTGCTCCCCTCTGAAATAATTTTATGACCGGTGACAACACCCTTTATCTGCTTGGTAACAGCATCATCAACTAAAGCAAAGTTCTGCACAACACTCTGTGCCTTTACCTCGACTCCTACAGACTGCTCAATCGCCGACCACTTGGCTCTTGCTATCGCTTCCATTTTTGCAGCTGGCTTATCGTTATTGACAATCAGAGCTTCACCTTCAACATCCAGACAGGCGATTTGCGCCAATGAAGTCATAGGGGCGAAGAGGGAGATGACAATTGTAAGAATTAATAACCTATATTTCATAAATAACGCTCTCTGCAATACTTGAGTATCGATCGTTCTTTTGGCTTTCCACCTTGATAGGGATTTGTTTTTCCAGAGTGGAAACAATAGCACTCAAAATGAATTACCGTCAATATTATTTTAGAAAGTCTCACGGGTAAAAAGTTATTCATTCAGTTACAATCCGTATTGACTCCTGTAAAACCGTTAAAAGCAGATCAAGTTCACTGTTTGAGATTACCAGTGGTGGAAATATGACAATGGTGTTACCCAAGGGGCGGGAGAATACCCCCCGTCTGCGCGCTTCAAGGCAAACTCTGATACCGGTTTTCTCTTCCCAACGATATGGTGATCCGCTCTCCTTATCTGCAACAAGCTCAATGCCGACAGCCATACCGCACTGCCTGACATCGCCAACATGCGGCATTGCTGAAAAATCCGACAAACCAGCTTTCAACCGGGCTATTTTTGATTGAACCCCTGCCAGAAGGTTATCCTGTTCAAAAAGCTGCAGACTTTTGAGAGCGACAGCACAGGCGAGCGGATTACCGGTAAAAGTATGACCATGAAAAAATGTTTTCAGCTCTGAGTATGCGCCAAGAAACGCCGAGTACACTTTTTCACCGGTTACAGTCGCAGCCAGAGGGAGATATCCGGCCGCTATCCCCTTGGAAATAGCCATGATATCAGGTGTTACATCTTCGTGCTGGCAGGCGAACATTGCCCCGGTTCTGCCAAAACCGGTTGCAACCTCATCAGTGATCATCAGTATATCATGGCGATCGCATAGTTCTCTCACCCGAGTTAAAAACCCCGCTGGCTGCACAATCATGCCGCCGGCTCCCTGGAGAAGCGGCTCAATTACAACTCCTGCGACCGAACCGGCATTCTGCACCATTAACTCTTCAAGTGCATCAATACAGTTCATCGTGCAGGTCTCTTTTCTATAGTCGAGTTCACAGCGATAGCAGTAGGGTGATGGTGCAAGAATGGTCTCGAACATCAACGGTTTAAAGGTAGAATGGTATATACCTATCCCGCCGATACTCACCGCACCAAGCGTATCACCATGATACGCATGCCTGAAAGTTATGAAGCGACTCCGCTTGGGTCGTCCTGAATGAACCTGGTATTGATAGGCCATCTTGACAGCTACTTCCATGGCCGTCGAGCCGTTATCAGAATAAAAAAAACGATCCAGCCCGTGGGGGGTTATTTCAGCCAGTCGCGCCGCAAGTATAATACTCTGCTCACTCCCCAGACCCAGCAGAGTAGAGTGTTCAAGGCGATCAACCTGCTCTTTCAGAGCATCGTTCAGCTCCGGTCGACAGTGACCATGAACATTGGTCCACATGGAGGCGACAGCATCAAGGTAACGCCCCCCCTCACTGTCAATCAGCCAGCACCCCTCCCCTTTTACGATTATAATCTGCTCGTCACGCTCCCAATCCTGCATCTGGGTAAAAGGATGCCAAACGTGGCGTTTGTCCCACAGACACAACTGCTCGGTTGTTATGGAACCGGTTTCCGTCATTTGCTGTTTCCTCGCTAACAAAAATATAAAAGACCCATTGGAACGAAGCCAACGGGTCTCATAACTACTGATCTGTAATCAATTATGCAAGTCAATTTGTATACAACGGAAATTTTTTCATCATGCTGTTTACCTGCATTTTAATAGCAGCCAGCTTCCGGTCATCTCCAATACATGCCACAACGTCAGCAATAAATCCGGCAACCTGATCCATTTCAGCCTCTTTCAGGCCATGAGTCGTACAGGCTGGAGTTCCGACTCTGATACCGGACGTAACAAACGGAGAACGTGTTTCAAAAGGCACGGTATTCTTGTTGACGGTGATACCGGCCTTGTCCAGCGCTTCCTCTACCGCTTTGCCGGTTATCTCCGTCCCGGAGAAGTTTATCAGCATCAGGTGGTTATCGGTACCTCCGCTGGTCAGTTTAAATCCGCGATATATCAACGCATCTGCGAGAGCTTTGGCATTCTTGACGATCTGCTGCTGATAGATTTTGAACTCCGGTTGGAGCGCCTCTTTAAAGGCGACGGCCTTTGCGGCGATAACATGCATGAGTGGACCACCCTGAATGCCGGGGAAAATCTGCGAATTTATAGTTTTGGCAAACTCCTCGCGGCAGAGAATCATTCCACCACGGGGACCACGGAGTGTTTTATGAGTCGTTGTCGTAACAAACTCGGCGTACGGCACCGGACTGGGGTGAACATCAGCAGCCACCAGGCCGGCGATATGAGCCATGTCAACCATGACTTTTGCACCCACTTTATCAGCTATTGTCCGGAACGCGGGGAAATCAATAATGCGCGGATAGGCGCTTGCACCGACGACAATCAGAGTCGGCTTATGGGTTACGGCGAGCCGTTCAACCTCTTCATAGTCTATGGTTTCTGCCTCTGGAGAGACGCCGTAGGGAACTACGGTGAAAAGCTTGCCGGAAAAATTGACCGGGCTGCCGTGAGTTAGATGCCCGCCATGGGCAAGATTCATCCCGAGAATCGTATCACCCGGTTTGCATGCAGCAAAATATACCGCCATATTTGCCTGTGATCCCGCGTGTGGTTGGACATTGGCATGCTCGGCACCGAAGAGCTCCTTGGCCCGGTCAATTGCGAGCATTTCAACAACATCAACATGTTCACAGCCACCATAATAGCGCTTTCCGGGATATCCCTCAGCGTATTTGTTGGTCATGATCGAGCCCTGAGCCTCAAGAACGGCTTTGGATACAAAGTTTTCTGACGCAATCAGCTCCAGATTATATTCCTGACGTTCCGCTTCATCATTAATGGCATCGGCTACCTGACGATCAAATTGGGAAAGGACGGACATGCGTTCTCCTATCAATATTTCTTTTCCAGTGCCGTTATCTTGTCGAGACGGATCTGATGTCGTCCGCCTTCAAATGTGGCATCAAGCCATGCAGCGAGAAGATCGCAGGCATTTTGTTCATTAAGAACACGACCGCCAAGTACCAGCACATTGGCATTATTATGTTTTTTAGCCATCTGAGCCATAAACAGATCGGTCACCAGTGCGGCTCGAATTCCAGAAATTTTGTTTGCAGCTATCGACATGCCGATACCGGTCCCACAGACGAGAACTCCAATTTCGGCATCTCCCGCAATGACATATTCGGCAACTTTCTGTGCGAAATCAGGGTAATCAACCGAAGTATCGTCATAAGTCCCGGCATCTGTCACTTCAAGCCCGCGTCGTTTCATATAACTGGTCAAAGCGGTTTTGAGTGTTAATCCTCCATGATCACTTCCGATAACAATCATCTAAAAAGTCTCACTAAAGCTTCTTGAACAGAAGGGTTGCATTCGTGCCGCCAAAACCAAAGTTATTACTCATGGCATACTGAATGTTCGCATCACGCGCGCTGTTTGGAACATAATCCAGGTCACATTCTGGATCAGAATCGGAGTAATTAATTGTGGGAGGAACAACCCCACTGTCCATTGCCATAAGGGTATAAACAGCTTCTATACCGCCTGCAGCTCCGAGTAGATGACCGGTCATTGATTTGGTCGAGGAGACCATCATTTTTCTGGCGTGTTCGCCAAAGGTACTCTTGATCGCCATTGTTTCATACATATCACCCAAAGGAGTGGATGTGCCATGCGCATTGATGTACGAAACCTTTTCTGGTGTTATTCCGGCATTTTTGAGTGCCATCTTCATACTTCGAGCACCACCTTCACCACCCGGAGCAGGTGCCGTCAGGTGATGAGCGTCTCCGGTAATACCATACCCAATGACCTCGGCGTAAATCTTCGCACCACGAGCTTTCGCTGATTCGTACTCTTCAAGAATAACTATGCCTGCCCCCTCTCCCATGACAAAACCATCACGGTTTATATCAAACGGACGAGACGCAGCGGTTGGATCATCATTTCGATCCGAAAGCGCCTTCATTGCTGCGAAACCACCAATACCAAGTGGTGTGATGACCGATTCTGTTCCGCCGGCAATCATGGCATCAGCGTCGCCACGTTTAATAATATGATATGCATCGCCAATTGAGTGAGTACTCGTTGCGCAAGCCGATACCGACGAAATATTTGGTCCCTTTGCCCCGTATTTAATGGAAATGTGGCCAGGGGCAAGGTTAATTATCAGCATCGGGATGAAAAATGGTGATATTTTTTTTGGGCCGCTTTCCTTGAGAATCGTATGGTACTTTTCAATTGTCGGCAAACCACCTAGGCCGGCGCCGACCAGCACGCCAACTCGTTCGGCATTTTCTTCATTAATTGCAAACCCGGAGTCCTCCATGGCGTAATGAGCTGCAGCCAGAGCATACTGAATAAAAAGATCCATCTTCTTTATCTCTTTTTTATCAATAAACTCTTCCGCATTGAAATCCGGAATCTCACCGGCAATTTTGACCGGCATGTCGCTCGTATCAAAACGGGTGATCAAACCTATACCCGACTTTCCGGAAGTTAGTGCATCCCAGTTTTTATTATTCCCACAGCCGAGCGGAGAAACAGCCCCGACGCCAGTGACCACAACTCTTCTCATGATAGTCAACTCCATTCAAACAGTATCTAATTTACTCCATAATAATAAAAAGAGAGGGGGGTAACCCCCTCTCCAGATACAATGGTGCTGTTATTTCAAATATGCTCTGTAATGTATTCGATGGCATCGTTCACCGTTTGAATTTTTTCCGCATCCTCGTCCGGAATTTCGATATCGAACTCTTCTTCAAGAGCCATTACTAATTCTACTGTGTCAAGAGAATCCGCACCAAGATCGTCCATAAAAGAGGATTCCGTTAAAACCTGAGCCTCTTCAACACCAAGCTGTTCTGCAACAATCTCTTTCACCCGCTTTGCAATATCAGACATTTTTCACCTCCATTTGATTTTAACCCTTTTCAGGTTCTGTATATAATGCTGTGTGCTTAATTAAGCATGAAAACCTTAAATGTCAATCGATATTTCAATTTCAGGGAGTATCAGGAATACATAAGCTACGTGTACTACATGTACATCCCGCCATTTACGGACAGTACGTGACCGGTGATGTACCCGGCAGATTCGGAAGCAAGGAAAACAACAGCGTTTGCGATATCGTCAGCACTGCCCAAGCGCTCCAGAGGTATCTGAGCAGTCAGTTCGGCGCGAACCTTATCTGAAAGTGCATCGGTCATGGCGGTTGCAATAAAGCCTGGGGCGACAGCGTTAACTGTAATGCTTCGTTTTGCCATCTCACGGGCATTTGACTTTGTAAGACCTATCAGTCCGGCTTTGCTGGCACAGTAGTTTGCCTGACCGGCATTCCCCATCTGACCGACGACAGAGGCAATATTGATAATACGACCGTAGCGCTGTTTGCTCATAACTTTGAAGGCGGATCGTGTACAGAGAAAGGCTCCTTTTAGGTTAACGTTTAGAACTGCGTCCCAATCTTCGTCTTTCATACGCATCAAAAGGCCATCACGAGTAATACCGGCATTGTTCACCAGAATGTCAACACGCCCAAATGCCTCTGTAGCCGATTCAAATATATGCTCTACATCAGCCGCAACAGTCACATTACCGACAACCGCGAGCGCTCTGGCTCCTGTCGCCTGCAACTCGGCAACAACCGCTTCAGTAGATTCCTGATCCATATCAACCGCTACAATGGTAGCGCCCTTGGCTGCAAGAGCCAGCGCTATACTTTTACCGATTCCGCGCGACGCTCCGGTGATGACTGCAACTTTCTCTTTAGGCATGGCAACTCCTCTCATAGTAATTTAGTGTTATAATTCAAATTTATTTAAATTGCGGCGGCTTTTATTCCGGCGCAATCTTCAATAGAACCAACTTCAACCTCTTTGGAAATACGCTTGACTAATCCTGACAGAACCTTGCCGGGTCCTAATTCAATAAACTTAGTTACCCCCAAAGCGGCCATGGCAACCACCGATTGTTCCCACAATACCGGAGCACACACCTGGGAGACCAGCAGGTCACGGACTCGGCCTTTGTCGCAGTATGCTGTCGCTTCAACATTGCTGACAACAGGGAGAATCATATCAGAGTAGTAAATTGAATCCAGCACAGTAGCAAGTTTTTCAGCAGCAGGCTTCATCAAAGCACAATGAAAGGGGGCGCTGACCGGCAGCAGCATGGCTTTTCTAAAGCCGCGGCTCTTGGCTATTTCTATCGCACGGGAAACGGCGCTCACCGAACCGGCAATAACGATCTGTCCGGGAGAATTATAGTTGGCAGATGACACGACATCACCTTCGGTAGCCTCGCGACAGATATCCTCAAGCAGATCACGTTCAACTCCAAGTATGGCTGCCATTGTTCCGGTGCCTACTGGAACAGCCTCCTGCATATATGTCCCACGGGCACGCACCGTTCTTACCGCATCCGCGAAAGAAATTGCTCCGGAGCAGACCAGGGCAGAATATTCACCAAGTGAATGACCTGCCAGATAATCAGCCTTCAATCCGGTTTCCTGCTGGGCAACCTTCAACACGGCAATGCTGGTCGTCAGAATAGCCGGCTGTGTATTGGCAGTCAGCTTGAGATCATCATCACTCCCTGAAAAGCAGAGTGCAGACAACTTGAAGCCAAGAGCATCGTCAGCCTCTTCAAACAGGTGCCGTGCAACGGCGAATGTCTCTGCCAGGTCCTTTCCCATGCCGGAATACTGAGACCCCTGACCCGGAAAAATGAATGCCGTTTTAAACATAAACTAAATCCTCGACTTAAGTTGAAATAAAATTTTGCCTACCATTTGACAAGAGCAGACGCATAAGTGAGTCCCCCCCCGAAAGCAACAAGCAGAAGTGTGCTGTCAGACCTGAGAACTCCTTGACGGTTAGCTTCATCAAGGGCAATAGGAATTGATGCTGATGAGGTATTACCGTAGCGATGCAGATTGGTGAACAATCTCTCTGGACCGAGTCCCAGGCGTTTCGCGGTTGCATCTATTATACGGCGATTAGCCTGATGAGGGATCATAAGAGAAATATCCTCAGGAGCAAGTCCATTAGCATCGAGCGCTTTTATGGCAGCCTCCTCCATACCACGGACAGCATGTTTAAAGACCTCATTCCCCTCCATCTTCAGATAGAACAGTCGTTCATCAATTGTTCGGCTGTCGTCAGCAGTATTGCGATTGCCGCACGCCGGTTGATAGAGAAGATTCCAGAAAGAACCATTACTGAATGTGTGAGTTGTGAGAAGGGAGTGGCCACTCTCGGAAGCTTCCAGAACGATCGCACCTGCACCGTCACCAAAGAGAACGCAGGTATTGCGATCCTGCCAGTCGACAATGCGGGACAGGACTTCAGCTCCGATTACAAGAATCTTTTGAGCAGCACCGGCACGAAGATATTTTTCAGCGATTGATAAGCCATACAGAAAACCGGAGCAGGCCGCTGAAAGATCAAAAGCGGTTGCATTTGTGGCACCTAAAAGATCCTGAACAAGGCAAGCCGTTGAGGGAAAGGGAAAGTCTGGAGTAACTGTGCCGATTATTATGAAATCGAGCTCTTCGGGATGAGTACCAGCCATTGTCAAGGCACGACGCGCAGCTTCAGCGGCAAAAGTTGAAGTATACTCACCGGCAGCGGCAATGCGCCGTTCCTTAATACCTGTTCTCGTAGTTATCCATTCGTCACTGGTATCAACTAACCGTTCAATATCGGCATTAGTGAGTATTTTCTCGGGTAACGCAGAGCCAGTTCCAGTAATTCTTACGTTCACGATTGAAACTCCGCTACAGCAGCAGGCTGGCTATCGTTTCGGATCGAGACCGAATAGTTTTCTGACAGTTTTTCGGAAACATGTTCTGATACACCGTTTTTAGCGTACTCATGAGCAAACCGAATCGCATTCTTGATCGCCTTGGCATTGGAACCGCCATGACATATCATACCTACTCCGTTGATCCCCAAAAGAGGCGCTCCACCATATTCGGCATAATCGACAAGCTTTTTAAAACGGTCGAAGGCGCCACGCACAAACAGATAGCCGATTTTGGAAACCCAGCTTTTTACGATCTCCCTTTTCAGCATTTTGCCAGCTGCATCCGCCAAACCCTCGGAAAGTTTAAGCACAATATTTCCGACAAAGCCATCACAAACGACGACATCAACTTTGCCAGCAAAAATATCACGCCCCTCGATATACCCGCAATAATTAAGCGATGTCTTACGCAGGTATGCATTGGTTTCCCGTGTCAGTTCATTACCCTTAGAATCTTCCTCACCATTGGAAAGCAGACCGACTCTCGGCGACGGTATCCCCATAGCATAGCGGGCATACACCTCACCCATAATGGCAAATTGAACAAGATGAAGCGGTTTGCAATCAACATTACCACCTATGTCAAGAACCAGTGTCTGCCCTTTGAGAGTTGGAAACAACTGAGCAATTGCAGGACGTTCAATGCCTGCAATCCGTTTCAGAACAAACATGCCGGAGGCCATTGTTGCACCGGAATTCCCAGCACTGACGGCAGCGCATGCCTTACCATCCTTGACGAGCTCAAAGGCACGGCGCACGGAAGAATCGCGCTTTTTCCGCACCGCATCTGAAGCAGAATCATGCATACCAATAACTTCGCTTGCGTGAAAAATATCGATATCCAGCCCGTTGATAGAATGATTGCTCAGTTCGGCCTCCAATCGATCTTTATCACCGACAAGAGTAACCGACAGACCAAATTCCCGGCACGCCTCAACCGCGCCTGTCACTTCAATAGCGGGCGCGTTATCGCCACCCATTGCGTCAACGGCAACTCTCATCTGTTCGATAAGTGGCACTGGGTCAAGTCTCTAGGCATTTGCGGAAGAGACGTCAATAACCTCTTTGCCCTTGTACTTACCACAAGCAAGACAGGCACAATGCGGCAGTTTTGCAGCCTTGCAATGAGGGCAGATAGAGAGTGTAGGGGTCGTTAAAAAGTCATGCGCCCTTCTCATGTTTTTGCGGGATTTGGATGTTTTTTTCTTGGGTACAGCCATGGTGTTTCTCCTTTTTGCAGTGATACACGGTATCGTGTCACCGATCTATGTTACAGTTATTTTAAAATTCTTCAGCGCATTAAATGCGAGTCGCACAGGCTCTTTGCTGCATGAACAACTGGAACTGTTCAAGTCTACGCCACACTCATGGCACAATCCCTTACATGCCTCGCTGCAGAGCGGTTTTGACGGGATCTCCATGGCGACCTGCTCCTCAATTTCTTTAGTCAGATCAATATGATCTCCAGAGTACGTGGATAACATCAAATCCATTTCGCCTAATTCAAGCTCATCTTCAGTTGAAGTAGCAACTACAGCTTCTTTACAAAAAAATAAAGTAAAGTTCGTATCAATAAAAGAGATGTAGTCGGTGAGACAACGGGAGCAGCAGAGGAGAAGAGGAGCCGTAATCCTTCCTGTGACCCGAATGTTCTTATATTCACGGACAACAGTTATATCACCCTGTATATTTCCGGTAATGCTACAGCCGTCAACGTTCTGTATTGATGAAAGCAGAGGAAACGCTGCAACCGGTTCATCGATATGGAGCAGATGCGGCGTATCTTTGATGTGATCTACAACAAGTTTCACAGGTAGTGTCCGCAGATTAGTGAGAGAGTACAATTTAAAGCAAGCCAGTATAAAGAATATGGTTACATTGTCAAGAAATTTACTGACAGGCGTTCAGTGCAGTTTTGGTTCATACCTGCCGTAACACTCCAACTGATCCCGTACAAGCCTGGCAACATCCACCTGAATCATGCTCCAGTCAAATCGCCACCCCCAATTTCCGAACGCCACGCCAGGTACGTTCATACGCGACTCGGCTCCCAATCCGATCAAATCCTGAAGGGGGACAATGGCTGTATCGGCGACGGACATAAAAACGGTGCGAAGAGTAGAGGCGAGCGACTCTTTGCCACAGTTACCAACATAAAAATCTACACGTCTGCGTTGACTCACTGGTAGAGAATTATACCAGCCGAGAAAGGTATCGTTATCATGGGTTCCGGTATAGACGACACAATTTTTCAGATAGTTATGCGGCAGATAGCCGTTTGATGCGCCGGAATCAAACGCAAACTGTACTATTTTCATACCTGGAAAATTGTAACGATCCCGGAGCGCGACAACTTCCGGCGTAATAACACCAAGATCTTCTGCAATAATCGGCAAATTTCCAAGTGCGGCAAAAACGGCATCAAAGAGAAGTATTCCGGGTGCCGAAACCCATGAGCCATGTACCGCCGTTTTTTCTTTGGCCGGCACATGCCAGGCCGCTTCAAATCCACGGAAATGATCAACACGAACAACGTCATAAAGTTCGAACATTGAGCGAAATCTATCAATCCACCAGGCATATTTCTGACGCCCGATTTCATCCCAATCATACAATGGATTGCCCCATAATTGCCCGGTTACGCTGAAATAATCGGGAGGAACGCCAGCAACGACAGTCGGCTTCCCTTTTGAGTCAAGCAGGAATAGTTCGCGATGACTCCAGACATCGGCAGAATCGTAACCGACGAAAATCGGAATGTCGCCGATAATATTAATCTCTCTGCCAAAAGCGTACGCCCTTAACTGTCGCCACTGCCTGAAAAATTGCCACTGAATATATTTTTGAATGCCAATTTCTGAACCGAGCTCTACGGAAAACTTTTCATATTTTTCCGTAGTAAGAAGCGCCGCTCCAGCTGGCCATTTATCCCATGACTTACCTTTATATCGCTGCTTCAACGCCATAAAAAGTGAGTAGTTATGTAACCATGGAGTCGTATCGCAAAATTTCCAGAACTCATTCTTGTTCGACGAAGATCCACTACCCAAAAATCGGACGGCTGCTTCATGCAGCAACTTCATTTTTGTTTTCGAAACCAGATCAAAATCCACAGCGGTATGATTTAGGCTCTCTTTACAAATGATTTCAGGAAGATCACCATCGCTGACAATCTGCTCGAGATCAATCAGAAGAGGGTTTCCAGCAAACGCCGAAAAGGCTGAGTATGGTGAGTTGCCACACGCTGGCGGTGAAAGCGGCAGTAACTGCCAATACGACATACCCATCTCAGCCAGAAAATCAACAAACCGGCGGGCGTCGCTCCCCATTGAGCCGATACCGCCTGGCCCCGGAAGTGATGTAAGGTGCAACAGTACGCCACAGCCCCGCTTGTCTAACATGCTGCCCCCCGTTTCTGACAACCTCAATATTCTGAAAGCGCCAAACCTTCCAACAAGCCAAAATCACTCACCTTCAAACGCGTAAAACCAAATTTATCCATAACAGAAGTTATAATTATAAGACCGGCAATAATCAGGTCTTCCCGCCCTTTTTCAAGTCCTTTTATCGACAGCCTATCCGGTGGACTAAGGAGTGAAAGGCGCTCAAATATTACACCTATATCGACCCGGTTAATCGTAAAATTATTAACCGCACGGTAATCGTACTCAACCATCTCAAGCTTTATTGCGGCAAGGGTTGTAGCGGTTCCGGCCGTACCGACAAGTTCAGCTTCTTCAGAAAAGGCAATGCCAGCCGTGGCAAGATCATCCCCAAGATGATTAAGTACCGAATTTACGCGCTCATACATCTTATCAGCCGTATCAAAACCTTCTGTAAGCCTGACGACTCCAATCGGCATACTTTTTATAAAAGCAGGCATTCCTCCTGACGAAACCGAAAATTCACTGCTCCCTCCACCGATATCAAGTACCACAAGCGTTTTTGGTTCTGAATCCAGCGCGGACAACACACCCGTCAGAGTCAAGCGCGCCTCTTCTTCGCCGTCAATGACAACAAGATGTATGCCGGTTTCCTGAAAAACTTTTTCAACGAACATGCGGCCATTTACTGCATCCCGCACCGCACTTGTTGCTGATGCCCTAACCTTATTAACTCCGAAGCCCCGCACTGTTTCTGAAAATCTAGCGAGACAGGCAAGAGCACGCAGCTGCGCTTCAGTTGACAGACCGAATTCTTCATTGAAACCGCCACCAAGTCGTACAATTTCACGTTCAACCAGAACTGGAACAATTCCACCAGGCAAACGTTCAGCAATTAATAAACGAGCCGTATTTGTACCTAAATCAATAGCGGCACAATAATTTTCCATTCAGCTTTCCTTTTTAAACTGCGAAGCACTTCCATCCCTGCATAACGCAACAGAGAGAGAAGTGCATCAAATTTTGATACGCGACGGAACCCCCAGGCAGAGCTTGGATAGCCTATCCAAGCACCATTTCCTTCAACTCCTTGCCGACCTTGAAAAAAGGAAGCTTTTTGGGGCTCACCTTGATTGATTCACCGGTTTTAGGATTTCGACCGGAATACGTGTCATACTCTCTGATCACGAAGCTGCCGAGGCCCCGGATTTCAATGCGATCGCCATTAACCATTGCTTCACTCATCGAAGAGAAAATAATATTTACAAGCTCTTCGGCCCTCTTGACCGGTAAATCTTTTTTCTGAGCCAACTGTTCAATAAGTTCTGATTTATTCATAGAAACCCTCCATATTAGAAGCCGTTACGGCTTATACCAACAAATGAATAAAAGTAAAATAGCAAAGTTGGATAATACGACAGTCAGAGCATTAATGACAAGATTTATTCAGATACTTTTTGAAGATCACAGCTGCATCATTCGGGCGGCCAAGCTCCTGAAGGATGATGTACAGTTTCTCCGCAGCGGGACGGGCAAACGCTGTCTGCAGCAGCTCGACATACTGATTTACGGCACTCTCATGGTCACCGGTCATTTCAAAAATATCAGCTCGCATAAGCAGCGCCTCGCCCGACATTATCTGCTCGCAAATCATCGTTTCAATTACGGTCATGGCATCCTGCAAGCGGTTACTCTCACGTAGCACGAGCGCCAGATTAAGCCAGGCAAGTTCATTGCGGCCATTCAGCTGAATAGCCGCACCAAGCTGCAGTTCCGCCTCACTATCGTTGCCAAGTCGGTGCAGTAATTTCCCTTTTTCGTAGCAATAAATGTCACGCGGAACCGAATCGATACATCTTTCAAGAGCAGCTAACGCTTCTAGATGTTCATCTTGACTCGCGGCGATGAATGCAAACGCAAAATCCTCTCCCAGTCCGGCATAGCGCTGACACTGTTCTGTCGGCAATTGCTGGATAAGCAGTTCATAATATTCCAGCAGCGGCAGGGAGTGATCCAAATTTTCAGCATCAGAAGGGGCGCATCCCGAAGAGCTGCACGAGCTACAGGAAGATGCTGCCGCCTGTGGCTCTTCATGGTGACCTTCCTTTTCTCCGTATTTCTGGAGCAGCAGATCCGCCTTATTCCGGATCACCGGGTCAGATGTCAATGTTTTTGCGAGTTCCAGATGGTCTATTGCCTTAGTAAAATCACCGTGCGAATGGGCGAATTCAGCCTCAAAGAGATTACGTTCAGCAAGCCTGAGATTCGCTGTGGCGATCCGCTCTCTGAAAACAGCCTCAAGTTCACCACCGGCACTCCTTAGCAAACCATCCTCATAATACGTCCTGGCATCAAAAAAGCTCTCTGACTCCAGACAGTTGTCACCCTTCGTGAGAAGATCTGCCGGGGACTTAGAAAACCACTTGCTGATAAAACTCACGACAATACCTTTCTATCTGGAGAGTAACGTGACGCTTTCAATATGAAACGTCTGTGGAAACATATCGATCGGAACAGAAGTAACAACCCGGTACCCGCTCACTGTCAGCAAACCGCAATCCCTGGCAAGGGTACTCGGATCACACGAAACATAGATAATTTTGTCAGGCTGTAATCGGGCAATACCGGCAACAACGTCGGCTGCGCCTGAACGAGGCGGATCAAGTATCACGGTGTCAAACTTGTAACCTTTGGCAAGAAGATACTGTAAGCCTGAATTAGCATCATCACAAAAAAACCGGACATTTGCAACCTTGTTTGTGTTCCGATTAAGTTCTGCCGCCAGAACAGAGTCGGCATTTCCCTCAATCCCGACCACCGAGGCGACTTCAGCAGCGAGAGGAAGCGAAAAATTGCCGTTACCACAATAAAGATCGAGAAGGTTCTCAGCAGGTGTAAAATTTCCCAGCTTCCGTATGAGAGCAAGCATGGATACATTTTGACGTTGATGAACCTGGGCAAATCCGCCAGGTGGATACGTTAGTTCCAACGTTTTTTTAGCAGGGTCGGCCTGATTCATCCGGTAGCTGATTGCTGATTCACCACATATTTTTTCACCGGACTCATGACGCACAGTTTTGATAAAAAGCCCCGTGCATGGCCACAAATCACCAGCTTGTGAGCATAAATACTCTCTGCTTTTCTGGGTAATGCTCCCGGCTTGATGTATAAAGACAATTACTCCGCTGTCGCCGGCATCTATTGTGAGCTGAGTGACCTCCTCTCTACCGGGATAGAGCTGAAGTACTCCCCTGAAACAGTTCAACGTCTGATTGATTATAGGAGCAGCTATTGAACAACCGCCAGCGACGTCCTCCACTTGGTGTGAGCCCTGCCGGTAAAACCCGATGCATGTTTTTCCGTGGTGAATTGCGACCTTGAACTGGAGCCGATTCCGGTAGCCATACATAAGGGGGGCTGGAACAGCATCTTCAACTAGAACAGCCGGTACGCGCGCTCCTCTCCAAAGTGTTTCTGCCAGAATATTCCGCTTCTGTTCAAGCTGCGCAGAGTAACGGATATGCTGCCAATGGCACCCTCCGCACCGACCGAAGATTGGACAGAGCGGAGTAGTCCTTGCGGTAGAAGGGGTGATTATTTCAGATATTGAAGCTGTACAGTACGATTTTTTTCGGAGTGCGACACGGAGAACTACTTCATCGCCAGGGGAGCTGAACGGAACAAAACAGACTTTGCCATCAATCCGGCAGACACCGTTGCCACCAAAGGCAAGCTTATCAATAGTAGCAACCGGCAGCGTCACACTACGCTCGGGCTCTCTGGATATGTGGAGCCTTCTTAATACATTTCTGATACTCACTACGAACAAAGCCGGGAGCAAAATCGGGCGAAGATAAATAGGCTACCGCTGTTTCATGGAAGGCTTTGGTCAGTTGATTGCGAATTGATGCTATCTCAGTTTTCGGTACAGCCATCTTCTCCAAAACCTTCTCAAATCTCACAGTAGTTCCCATCTTACCGACCGCAGTAAAAAAATCTTCGACATTATCAAAATAATTCTTGTCAAGCGGGATATCACAACTGGCGAGCAGTTTCACATGATAGTAGCCCCCGAAATAGTGGCGGGTCTGATCCGTCAACGTAATGCTGAGCGCCGGGCCAAGAGGTATCTTTTCAAGAATCACAGCACCCCCAAAAGCTTGTGCATCTGTGGAATAACCCGGACATCCGGAAGTCGGGAAGATGCCAGTTCTTGTAGATGAAAAATGGTGGCAGCGGCAATACCGGTTCTCCCGCCCGGGAGAGAGAGCGGCTGCAAAAAGAGCGGCAGCGAAGTATCAACAGAAGACATTATATCGCACACCGTTGAAATTTCTCCATCAGTAGTGCCATCACCCACCACGACTTTTACCGAGACATCTGTGCCTTGGCAGTCGCGCAGAAATAGTGCATGAAGATCCCAGAGATGCTCAGTGCAGCCTGCGGTTGAAGGGAGTTTCATATCCATGTTGATATAATCGACGCACTCCTTTACCTTGTGCATGGCAACCGGCAAGGTTCCGTTAGTTTCAAGATGGATCGGAAGGATTTTTCTGATTTCTGGAAACCATTCCCTGAGAACATCCGCATGGAGGAGCGGCTCCCCACCAGTGAAGCTGACCGAATGGTGAGCCGACGGCAGTTGCAGTAGCCAATCGTGTAATAGTAATAAAAATGTTTGGAGGGTCAGCGGCTGCGAGAGGTGATGGAATGTTCCTGATCCGGGCTTTGTTTCTATACGGCAGCTGTCAGTTTTCACGAAAACTGTATCGCAGTAGCGACAGTCAAGATTACACTCCGTCAGACGCACAAAAATCTGACGGCGACCAGCAAGCATCCCTTCGCCCTGAATGGATGAAAAAATCTCGTTTATATAAAGCGGATCACTCATAATAGCGGGCTGAGGCGTTATCAGACTCCCAGACCGTAATCGAATCAATTTTGATGTTGTCGTTATTCATCCGTTCAGAGATGCGCTTATACAGATATTTTGAGATGTGTTCCGAAGAAGGAGAAATATTTGCGAACGCCGGGTTGTCGTTGAGATATTTGTGATCAAGCTCGTTAATGATTGCCCCGGCTTCGCGCTTGAGAAGTTTAAAATCGATACCGAGGCCGGCTTTATCCAGTTCACGGGCAGTCACTGCAACCTCTACCTTCCAGTTGTGGCCATGCAGATTTTCACAATCACCATGATAATTAACCAGATTATGCGCGGCAGCAAAACTTGTACGAATCGTCAGCATGTACATTTATAGAAACCCCTCTGGTGAAAAATATAAACTTGCTGCGATACTACACAAAAAAATGGGCAACCACAAAGGGTTTCTGGGTATTAGGATTTTTGATAAACTCCGCTCAAGGCATAATGGCACTCTGCAAAATGGAAAGTTTTGTCATAACCCGGCGATGCGTTGTAAAGATACTTTCAGACTTCTTGGGGAGAATGACGAGCTCATCAAAAATAATTCGAGGAAGTTTCTCGAATTTTAGCTATGAAAACCTCTGTTGAATTTATAAACAGAATAGGGTATAGATTCTTTTGAATTAAATTGTTCTTTGTGCAACGCAAAACTAGATAAAAACAGCTGAATAATGGTACACTCATGGTGCATTAGAGTGCATAAACCAGCAACAACGTAATGAAGATGGCAACATATTGCAGCAGGTCTATAGAAAACCAACATACTAGAATAACACAGCTAAATGTAGAGTTTAACCTGCACGGAGAGGTGTCCGAGTGGTCGATGGTGCCTGACTCGAAATCAGGTGTACGGAAACGTACCTAGGGTTCGAATCCCTACCTCTCCGCCAGTAAAAACAATGGGTTACAGCTTAATTGCTGTAACCTTTATTGTTTAAATCTAAAAAGCGTGAACGTATACGTGAACGTTGTAATTGTTGCTAGCCTTGAAATAAAGTGAAATTATATGACCTATTTCTTGCTGCTCAAACTTTTTATTCGTTGATTTTGAATCAGTACTCATCCGGAAACAAGATTGTAGTGACCGACCGATCACACTCCGTGATTATCCAGATGGGCGGTACGCCAACTTTTGTGTAAGCCGAGAACAATCTATAGCCATCCAGCAAGGCCAACTCATTTGTCACCCTGTCCTCATCACAGAGATTACCCCAATCCCCTGCCAGATGCCGTTCAAGCGATAGCCTGACATGCTGTTCAAACGTTACGTCCTTATTCATCTCGTCGTTAACTCCACGGGTAACAACTATTTTCCCTGAATTGAACTTTATCATCGTTTACTCCTTCGTCGCGCAGTCTCCTGCGGCTTGAAATGTATTTATGTATTATTGTGTTCATGCTGTTGCGGTATTGCGCCTCGTCAGCAATCCTTCCATTATCCCGAACATGGCAGACGGAAGTTCCTGAATGGTTTTGATGACCTTATGATTGTTCCAGTAATTGCGAACGCTACCATCCATAATGCCTATTGCAGCGATTTCTATACCGTCCTTCAGAGCCTTTTGTGTTGCAGACCTTGTTGCAGCACCGTTATCAGGACAGCCATCTGTCAGAATTAGCAGAATCTTCCGTGGTTCTGGTCGCTGTAACAGTAGAGCCCGTCCCGCCCAAATTGCATTATGAGTGGGCGTACCATCGAACGGGTAATGGTTGAAGTTCTCGGATAGTGGCTTCCTGCCGAAGTCCACAAGTATATTGATTTCAGGAGTCACATTCTTGCCGCTGAACTCGGCAGAACAAACCGCAACACCTTTCAGACCGAATAGCGTCGTATGAAGTGCAAATGCTGCGGCGTTGGCAACCCTGTACCTGCTACACATACTGCCGGATAAATCCAACAGAACCATGACGGCGGTATTAACCTCTACCGCTTCAACCTTCTTTCTGAAAATACGCGGATCACCGGTTGCCATCCTGACCAGACGTCCTGCAGCCAGCTTCCTACCAGAAAGCCCGTAGGAGGTCGGCTGCATCTTCATGGATTGTAGCATTCCCATCAAGCGAGCCCGCATTCTGGACGAAGCAGAAATTGCTTCCACCTCGTTCAACTTGCCATGTAATGCTCTGAGTCTCCCGATATCCGGTAACAGGGGAATACCAGCCAATACTTTGTAGGGCGTATTGTCAGCTATTTCGTCCAGTTCCTTCTGAATCAAGCTTGAGAGATCGCCATAACCGGTATTGTTCTTCAGCATCTTATCAATTTCTTCTACAGTTGGACGCTTGCCACCACCGCGACTGGCACCGGCACCAGAACCTGATGCCTGCATTCCTCTTTGCCCCTGTTGCGGGTTTTCCTCAGTTCCATCTTCTCCTTGACGCTGTGTACCGGATAAATCATCATTGCACCATTGACCGCCTCTCTGTGCCTGCCCCTGATTATGCTGTGTTTGCTGAGTTTGCGGATCATTTGGTTCATGGGATGCGTCTGAGGGTGTGCCTTGTGCTGCGCTTTGCGTTATAGATGACGCTGGAGTTTGAGGTTGAGGTTGATGTGGAGGTGCCTTCTGCTGAACCAACAAATCGATTAGCTTCTGCGCCATTACCCGTGAATCCGCTGTACTGCACAGTTTATCCATGTCCTTGATAATTGCATCCACGTCATCAATGAACTCTGAGCCGAAGGCATCATCCATCATCTCATTGCAGATATCTTCGAGTGCCAGTATTGCTGCCTGTTTCAATATCCTGCCAAAGCCATACGCCATAACCTTACCGAGCAACGCATGGGTAAGGTTCTTCGGTTCAAGACTCCCTTTGTTGATATAGTGGGTGGTAACCGCTTCCAGGTTGAAGCAGGTGCCCGGTCGTGATTCGATGGTTTTCATGTCAACCCGGATATCTTCGACGACGTTTATCATGTCACCCAGCAACCCATCAGGCCTGCCTCCGCCGGTTGTGAAGTTCTTGTGCCCGATTTCATGGAATACCAGGCCGGTCATCAACATTCTACCCAGCGATGTTGAAGGCATTCTGGCGATGTTGATATGTGAACCATCGTTCTTGCAGTAGGAGTTATCACCGCCTACCGTTATCTTTATCTTTGCATCACGTCCC
>CAIMXI010000441.1 GCA_903845365.1 uncultured Geobacteraceae bacterium
CAGCAACCTCTTTAATCCACCCCGCTCGGTATGGCAATATTCTCTGCATCCAACGTTTCACGATAGAGCCAGGTTAAAGCTTCCATCGGGGTTTTCACAGAAACTTCATCGAGCGAATCAAAAGATAAATCTTCGCTGATTGTACAGACAGAAGCGTCTCTTAGGCAGCGAGTTGCAGCAGCTATTTGAGCATCTTTAAAGTCGCGTGCCTTTTGATAGATTTCTTTTTGCTCAAAACCATGATTGGCCAATACACCAGCAACCTGGAATAACCCGTTAGATATTCAACTGTTACTGCGTACGGTCAGGCTTGACTTTCTGCCATTCTCAATCTAAATGTAATCCCACTCCACAGCACTTCCACCCTCACAACCTGCAATCTTACAGTCTTAAGGGAACAGACGGTTTATGACGTCGAACCGCAACATATCATCACCGTCAACGTTTCCATAGATCTTCAAAAGACAATTCACAATCCCTCAATATTTGTGCAAAGAGACCCCTTCCGATTGATTCCGCACGATGAACCGGCACTACTGTGCAGCGTCCATCCGGATGCTGCAAGAAGTGGTGGCTTCCTTTGATACGCAGCACTAAAAAACCATGTCTCTGGAGAGATTTAATAATTTGGTTGCCTGTAACTAAAGGAAGCTTGCTCACGCGTTAACCGCAATTCGCTGAACTCCGACAAATTCATTCATGGTAGGCACTTCCACCTCAAGGCACAACTCGATAGCCTCCTGCACCCGCTTCATCAGCACGTCCAGAGATTTTGCCTGGGTATGGCATCCACGCAGTGCTGGAACAAAAGCAACGAAATAGCCGTCTTCATCCTTTTCAATAAGCACATTAAATTCGCGCTTCATTTTCAGTTCTCCTTACGCACTGGTTAGTCAGTTAACATATTCAGTGCCTGCACACCGGCACTCGTAAAACCATAATATCATTTGCGAATATGGACATCATTAAAAGATTTACCCTTCGAGTCAGACACAATTCACGGTGTCGGCACGGGTGTCATAGAGTGCTCAATCTCGCTTTTGAGGCCAAGCAAAGCTACTCCAAAAGGTTTACATCCTCCACTCCCCACGCAGTTTTGTCAACACTTTTGAGCTTATCTTTTGAGCTTATCAATTAACTTATTGATGGCATCAAGCAAAGCCGCTGGATCGTTCAGATCTTTCTTTTGCCTGGTACCCTTAACCTTTTGTTGTTTCGTTTTGTAGCTGTTGTACGCAGTCATCATCCCGCGTACCTGTTTCTTGCGGGCAATATCAATCGGTGTTGATCTGGATATCTGGCGATTACCACGGCATTCATCCCGAATCTCCTGCGGAAGTTTATTGAGCGTTAAAATATCACCAACCGTCGTGCGAGCCTTGCCGACAATAACACCCAGCTGTTCCTGAGTATAACTCTGGTCAGTCATCAATCGCTGGAGTGCTTCAGCCTCTTCAACAGCGGTAAGATCCTGACGTAGCAGGTTTTCCACCAGCGCCACTTCAGCATAGTTGGCATCGGCAATGTACACCGCCGGAATGGCAGCCAAGCCAGCAGCTCGAGCAGCAGTAACGCGGCGCTCACCAACAACAATAATCAGGCTGCCATCAGCACCGGCGCGGAAGAGGATCGGTTCAAGTACTCCCAACTTGGCGATTGAAGCGGTGATATCTTCTAAACCCACGGCATCAATAACTTTGCGAGGTTGGTCTGGATCTGCCTGAAGATCACTCAAATGGAGGTCATAAAGTTTGCTTTTTTCGTAAGGGACTGTTGTTTGCTCGAATGCCATGTTCACTCCAAAAAACAATTTTTAGATCACTTTGGGGTCAGACCAAGCCAACTAGCCAATATCTAACGGTTTATATCCCAAAAATAGCTGTTTTCTGGCCTTAAAAGCCCCTTTTGGGGGTCAAAACAGTATCATAAGCAATCGGCTCTTCTCTCAGCACATACTGACCTTCATTTTGTTCTTCTATCTTTCTGCCTATCGCCTTGATTCCAAGCTTAACCTCGAAACCTTTTCTTTA
>CAIMXI010000442.1 GCA_903845365.1 uncultured Geobacteraceae bacterium
CAGTCATGACACCCTCCTAAAGCATTAGATAATAAAGCGGGAAAATGAAAATCCAGACCAGATCGACCAAATGCCAGTAAAGGACGCCGTTCTCTAGAATGACGTAATCTGTGCTGTTGATCGTCCCTTTTCTGACACGCTGGGCAACTATGCCTAGAAGAGTCGCACCGATCAGGACATGCAGGCCATGAATGCCGGTGCTCATATAGTAGAGGCTGAAAAATACCGACTCACCGGGGGGACCGCTGATAAGCCCATCCGATCCGGGATAGATTCCATGGTGAATCTTTGCACTCCATTCAATGAACTTGATGACCATGAAGCCGGCAGCGCAGCAGAGTGTCCCCAATATCAGGCGAATTGTCAGCGCCTGTTTCCCCTGTTGTATCGCCGTAAGCGCCATGGCGGCAAACATGCTGCTGGTAACGAGAAGAAAGGTATTTGTACCCCCCAGCACAACATTCAGTTGATGTCCGCCGGATGAAAATTCGTTCGGATAGCGGGCGAGGTAGACCGCATAGAGGATAAACAGTCCGCCGAAAAGCAGAATTTCGGTGAAGAGGAAAAGCCACATGCCGAGCTTGGCTCCATCATAATCCTTGTGTACTGCGTGGGTCATGGCACTCTCCTCTCATCCTTGAGGTAGTCTGGGGTGTCGCTTGCCAAAGCTTTAAAGTCATAAGGGCCATGGGTCACAACCGGTGTACTGTTGAAATTCAGGGTCGGCGGCGGAGTGCAGGTACTCCACTCCAGCGATGCACCCCCCCAGGGGTTGCCGGTGAACGGCTCTCCGCTGTAAAGCCCCTTGAACAGATTCACCAGCATTATGATAAGACCAAGCGCCAGAATCCAGCTTCCGACCGTCGCTACCATATTCAGATTCGCAAATTCCGGAAGATAATCGTAATAGCGGCGCGGCATCCCCCGCATTCCAAGTACCTTCATTGACATGTAAAGGACGTTGAAGCCGACGAACATCAGAACCCAGGAGACAACAGCCGGCCCTTTCCGGTACATCCGGCCATAGAACTTGGGGAGCCAGTAATGCATGGCGGCGAAGAAGGCAAAGCCTGTTCCGCCGAACATGACATAGTGGAAGTGACCCACGACAAAATAGGTGTCATGGACATGCACATCGGTGGCAGGAGCCCCGAGAACCAGACCGGTCAGCCCCCCAATCGAGAAGAGCAGAATGAAGGAGAGCGCGAAGAGCATCGGCGGGTCGAGAGTTATCGAGCCTTTATACATGGTTGAAACCCAGTTAAACACCTTGATGGCGGACGGTATCGCCACGATGAAGGTCAGAAATGAAAACACCAGCACAGCGGTATCGCTCATGCCGGTTGTGAACATGTGGTGACCCCAGACAAGTGAGCCGGCTGCGGCAATCGCCAGGCTGGAGAAAGCGATCATTTTATAGCCGAAAATCGGTTTGCGGGAGAATACCGGGATAATATCCGAGATAATCCCCATCGCCGGCAGGATCATTATGTAGACCGCCGGATGTGAATATATCCAGAAGAGATGCTGAAACATGATTGGATCGCCCCCACGGGCGGCGTCGAACAGGCCGGTGCCGAGCATCCTTTCGGCAATAACCAGAACCAGTGTAATGCCAAGAATCGGCGTCGCCAGAATCTGCACCCAGGCGGTGGCGTAAAGCGACCAGGAGAAGAGCGGGATGCGGTTCCAGGTCATCCCTTCTGCCTTCAAGCGGTGAATAGTCGTGACGAAGTTCAGTCCGGTCAGGATTGATGAGAACCCGAGCACAAAAACCCCGAAGAGTGCCAGTGAAACATTGGTCGCCGATTTCGCGCTGAAGGGGACATAGAAAGTCCAGCCGGTGTCCGGTGCTCCGCCGCCAGTAAATAGGGAAGTCAGCACCAGCAGCGTACCGATGACGTAAAGCCACCAGGAGAAGAGATTAAGGCGCGGAAAGGAGACATCGGGAGCACCGATCTGGATCGGCATGACCAAATTGCCGAATGCGCCAGGTATCCCCGGAATGATGAAGAGAAATATCATCACCACGCCATGTAGGGTAAACAGTGCATTGTATGCCTGCGGCCCCATGATGTCGCGACCTGGCGCCATCAGCTCAAGCCGCATCAGCAGGCCGAGCAAAACGCCGACCAGAAAGAATGTCAGCACCGAGTAGAAGTAGAGCAGCCCGATCCGTTTATGATCGGTGGAGAAAATCCAGGCGGTGATGCCGGTTTTGCCGGTATCCGTCCAGAACCCCCTTTCTTGAACACTTTGAGCTTTAGTCATTAACTTTGCCCTCCATTTTTATTTCGTTTTTTCCCGGTCAGCAGCAGAAACAGCAGAAAGCTGACGGCAGCAAGGATAACGACGGTCGCGCTCACCCTTAAAATATTGAAAACATAAGTTTTGCCGGTCGGATCAAAGGTAAAGCAGAAATCAACAACCTTCCGGATTGTGTTACCGACCTTGCCGTCACGCGCCTCCAGGAAAGCAAGGCTTAGATCCTTCGCCAGGAAAGAGGTGCCGTACAGATAGCGCACAATTTTGCCGTCGCCAGAAACTATCAGGCTTGCGACAGGGTGTATAAAATCGCGCCCCTGCTGTTTGAAGCGATAACCGATCGACTCTGTGAAGCGGTGGATGTTATCCCTGTCGCTGGTCAGAAAACGCCACCCCTCTTCAGGAAAAGGGGCATTGATGGCGGCCAGGTACATTTTTCTGGTACGCTCGCTCTGTTCGGGGGTTTCTTCATGATTGAAGCTGATTGAGATCACACGGTAATCGATTCCCGGCTTCCCCTTCAACTCCTTTATAACTCTCGCCAACCCTCCCTGCATATAGTTGCAGACATTTGTGCAGGCGTAATAGACCGGCAAGATGATCGTCGGGCCGGTGATCAGATCGCCAAGACGGACACTTTTCCCGCTTTCATCCTTGAAAATTGCGTCCAGCGGAACCTTGGAGCCGAGCCGTTCATCCAGCCCGACCTCTCCGCTCCCCTGCGGTGGAGCTGGGGCGGCGTGATGCTGATGTTCCTCCGTTTTATCAGGAGCGGCGATGGCAAAAGTTGTGAAGATGAAAAGGAAGGTAATTACGGCGAAAGCAGCAGTAGATAGCCAGCGGCCCGGAGTGGTCAATGTGAAACTCCTCTCTTTACGGAAGGATGGGAATTGAAGTACAGGAGTTCAGCTTTTTAGCCGGGCTAAAATACCTCCAAAAGAGAGTATCGTCAATACTCTTTTAAACGACTGCCTAATTGTAACCGAAACAGAGTCTACGGGTCCTGTTAAAAATCCTTCGAAGTTAAAAGCAAAACCTATTATCCTAGAAAAAGCATTTGAAACACGGAGAAACGGCCAAAAGTAGGCGCTTCTAAGCGAGAACACGGAGTAAAATCTGAAAGTTATAGACTTAAACATTGCTTTTAAGATTCACCCAAAAGGAATAGGTTTTTGTTGTCTTAAGCCTTTGATTTCTCTGTGTTCTCCGTTTCTCCGTGTTATTTACTGCCGTTTTTAGGATTATTTACAGGGATAAAGGCGGATAAAGGCAATAGCAAAAAGATTTTTGTTTGAAACCATATTATTTAACTACATCTTGGTTCCGGCTGGTCCGGGTTAGGCCGTAGCTGATGACTGCGAAGAGATTTATCCCCACTTCTCAATCACCGCCGCCAGTGCATCTTTTTTCACCGGCTTGGTCAGGTAATCATCCATTCCAGCTTCAATGCAATTTTCTCTGTCCCCCTTCATGGCGTTTGCGGTCATGGCAATAATCGGTACTTTGTGATTCAATACCTTCGACTCAGGATCACGAATCATCGCCGTCGCTTCAAAACCATCCATTTCAGGCATCATACAGTCCATAAGCACCAAGTCATAACCAGTCGACTCAAGCGCTCGCACGGCCTCAATACCGTTTGCAACTACATCAAC
>CAIMXI010000443.1 GCA_903845365.1 uncultured Geobacteraceae bacterium
GCAGGTCAAGCTCATCCTGCTGCAAATAAAAGATGACTGCCACCACATGTTTGCAGATCGGGCCCATATCGTAAGGGCAATTGCAGACATGCTCGGTAATGACACCATTGTTCATAGTCATTCGTACCGTATAATCTTCGGTACCCTCGACAATCGCCTCATACTCACCCATGCGTATCTCTTCCGGCTCGTGAACCTGTCCGTTTTTATAATACGACAACCCTCTCCGTAAAATGGTTTCGTCTATGAAGTCCTCAAAATGGTGTAGTGGAATGTGCATTCTTATGGCTGGTTACATGATTTGAAGCATTGTAAGGATTTGCTCATTCAGTTTTTCCAATACTGACCGGCAGGCAAGCACAGTGGTCAGTTCGGATTTTAAGCGAGCACTGATACCAAGAGCCCCGTACTACCATACCCCTCACCCTCACTCATTTCCATGAGGAGGGGTGGCTGCAACTATGGTCAATTTCAGTTCGGCATCATCAAGCAAATGGTATACCGGCTTTCTCCCCGACAATTTTTCGCTTTCCAGAATAATAATCGGCACCCCTTCCCCGCGCTTATCCATAATGAAGTTCCTTTGACTGCCAAGGGCGTTCACATTCATGGCACATCTGGCCAGCAGAGAGCTGATCAGCTCGTTTCGTGAAGATTGCCGTTCCGAGAGGCTATCAATGGTCATGGTGTTCGGAATGGTGCCCGGCGAAAAAATCTCCAGACGGTCGGCGAAAAGATGCAACCGAATTTTTGAGCCATACATCGAATAGTCGCGGTGGGCAACAGCATTAACGACGGCTTCAAAAACGGCATTCATGGAAAACTGTGGCGTTTCAATCCGGTTTGGTGCCTTAATGGCATAAACTCGCATATTGCGCTCCACAAATTTGCACGCATCCTCTATCTGCGCATCCAAAGGCCCGGTAATATCTTTTGCATCCAGTTGATATGCGGCATTTTTTTCACTTCCCCGATAACAGACGGCCTGGATGAAAGCATTTGGCATGAATAATTCGGGAGCATCACTGGTTAATAAAATACCGCTGACGGTGGCATGCATCGCATTGTCTTCATCACGGGCAATGAGTTTCATCTTCTCCAGAAACTCCTGGTCACTTTTCGGAGAGAGCACTGTTCTGAATCGATTCCACAATTTTGGATTCAGGTCGGTCAGCGTTGTGCCGGGAACCGTTTGCTCATCAAATCGGATAATCCTGGTCTGGCTGCGCTGCTGAAACAGACGAGCCAAGGTGTCCGGTGTCATCTCTCGCCTGGAGCTGCCAGTACGACGAAAATAACCGTTGGGACTTTTATGAACAAAAAGACTTCTCGGCACATCAATCCGCAGAATTATTTTTTCGTCGCCTTGAGCATCCCGGACAATCAGTTTTCGGATAACACAGTCCAGCGGCGGCTGAATAGAATCATTACTTATGGAGCGAAGCCACCCTTCAACGATATCGAGTTTTTCCAATGGAATACCTTGAATCTCTCTCGACTTGTCATCAACACCCAAAACAATAATTCCTGTGGCCGTGTTCGCCATTGCTGCAAGTTCGTCAGCCATCCCGTCCTTATGAGGACCAACGACCTTGTTGCCACTGAATTCAACACTCTTGAGCTCAAGAACTGAGTCTTCACCCAGTGCGATTTGCCTGAGGAGATCTGAGAGGCTTTCGTACATTGCTGAATTTTAAATAGTTAGCGTGGTCAAACAGAAACTGATGCGTGAAACCCACAATCGGTCGAATTAACTTCAATGGCAATATAAGCCCGGATAACTCTCCTTATAATCGAAATGACCGCCACTCATCAGTTTATCTCCGAATTAATTTGAGTTTATTGATCTCCATTTGCGCTTCTCCATTGTTAATTTTTGTCAAAGGTTATGCTATACATCGCAGAGTATACGATCAATCTGGTTGATCAGATAAAACGGCAGATTGATCAGCCTGAACGGTTTGGCCATGTTATTCACCTTTGCGACAAGTTCCTGAAATCAGCAAAAAAGCGTATCCTGGTTTGTGGATTGGCATGAAAACCAAAAAATTGACAAAACGGAACGGTGAAATAGGGCACAACTTTTAATTCGATCAGCCATACAGGAGCTGGATAGTAATTCCGGCGACCGTGCTGATGACAACGAGCAGAAGCAGAATTCGGGTGGTGTCGCGACTGTCGTGGTTCTCCCTGAGCAGCACCAGACCGCCAAGTCCTGCACTGCTGCATAACCCGGCAATTGCAGAACCATAACTCAGCCCGCCTTTCAGAAATAATTCAGCGATTGCAACTGAAGCGGCACAGTTGGGGATAAGGCCAATCAATGCTGCCAGGAATGGCTGCAACAGATGCTGTTTGAGTAAAACCCGACCGAGATTCTCTTCACCCACAGACGCTATCAGAACATTGAGGGCAAAGGTTACTGCCATGATAAAAAGGAATATCTTTGCTGTGTGGATAAGTGGATGCGTGATCCACTGCCACTTGCCGATAGTACCTGAAAGATCATGGTTGCAACAACCAGCATCAAGGGGTGCTTCGACAGGGTGTTGGTGAGCATGAACCTCTTTTTTCCGTGACGAACTCCCAACAGCCAGATCAATCGCATATCCGGCTACCAGTCCAATGATCAGCTTGGTAACCAGAACAGTCACAACAAACTTGCCCTTGCCTGGTTGCGCGAGAATCACCGGAATGGCCTCGTCCGAGGTTGCCAGAAACACGGCCAGCAAGGTACCTTTGGTAATCAGTCGGCGAGCATAGA
>CAIMXI010000444.1 GCA_903845365.1 uncultured Geobacteraceae bacterium
ATGCACGGCTCCATCGGTAAGGAGGCTTCCACTTGGATCAATAATAAAATCAAAAAGGACGCCTGGCGCTGCATTGTGGAACGAATGGAACTTCGCCGCCTGTTGTCCATCAAGCGCCGTGATGAACTCGACAAACAGATTGAAGACGGTAAAGACCTCCCAGAACTCAGTGAAGACAACATCCTCGCCATGTTTGAACAGTCTGCCGCCAACGTGAACACCTACCTGGAGGAAGCAGTTAAAGAAGTCTTCGAATACCTGCGACCGCCTGGTAGTCGTTTCAAAACAAACACCGAATTCGAGCTTGGTCGGAAAGTAGTCTTGTCTTGGATTGTTGAAAAGGGATGGAATCGCGGAAAATATCAAGTGAACCACCGACGCGAGAAATATCTCGTCGCACTCGATAATGTCTTCTCGATGCTGGACGGTCAAGGTCCAGTCAAATCCTATCACGGCCCTTTGTACTGTGCGATTGCTGATAGCCAAGACGGAAACGGTGAGACTACGTACTTCAAGTTCAAGTGTTACATGAACGGAAACCTGCACCTGGAGTTCCGACGTGCTGATTTGGTTGCAAGACTGAATACTATAGCTGGTGGAAGCAGACTTCGATCTTAATACGCATCCGAGACATGGGGTTCAAACGGTGGCAATGATATTAGCGACAATTTCGAAACTCGGCACTGAGACTGAGTACGAGTTCAAACAAAGATGTTACGCTGGATTACGTGACGTCGCCGATTGTTCCGATAACTCTGCATTTTTCGCGATAGGTAGGTTCGCAATGACCTCCGACGGTCTACTGGAGGTTTCCTGTCTCTGGGGCCTCGCGTTCCCGGAGTTGCCTTCGGAAACATGTTACATCGCCGGCTACAGTCGAGCTGAATGCCGACTTAATTACTTGAAATCATTTTCTGGAGACAAACCATGAGCAAAATTAAAACTGGGATGGGTGGTTCTCGTTGCGGTAAATCGCGTTGGACTACTACGGAAGATTTAAAAAACTCTTCGAAAACTCCGCGTCGCGTGGAGGGTATTAAAGTGGTTGATGCCGAACTTGGTGAAATTCTGGTGCATGAAGCATTGCCTAAGCTTGCTACGAGACCGAAATCAATCCCGGAATTTACTAAGAAAATGAATGAATTTTTCAATCTGAAAAACGGTCACAAATATCTGGACACACAGCTGATGCTCATTACCGGGCGGTTAGAACTGGATATTCTCAAACTTGATGATCTGCTCCATGAACGTCACGGCAATTATGAAGACGACGGGAGAAGTATGAGTGTCATCATTCTGCAAAAGTACGGAAATCAGGCTAATGCTTTCGTCGACTTGATGATTGATCATAATGCTGCAAGCCAACCAACGCTCGATTCGGAAGGCGAACTAATATGAAAGGCGTCCGAATCTACGACAACGAAAACAAAACATACGATCGGTACACCGCTGTTTTTGCAGAGAAAATCAATGGCGAATATGTGTACCTGGCAATGAGCGAGCATCCGTTTCATCCGCAAGGTTTTGGTCAGCACGGCTTTAATCACTCACCGATTGATCGACCGAGATCTGCGCATCTCGGCAAGCGTATCAAATTTGAAGCGCTACCAATTGGCTGCCAGGAATTCGTGCTGGAGGAGTTGAAACCATGAAGAGAGAAATTGCAATTTCGTACAACTGGCAGTGCGAAGCGCTTGAAGGTGAAATACCTTTCTGCTTAGCCGAAGTGTTGGAAGAACATGCGTATGATCGGGTGTTCCAAATGCTGAAAGACGGATTTACCTCCGGCGAGCTCTGCTGCAACGCAAATATCGAAATCGAAGGAAAAAATACACCTGAAGACGGTTGGGAGTGTCGTGGTTGGTGGGAAAAAAGGGAGGTTTGCTTATGAGCAAAAATTACATGTCAATCGATCAGTACGGTCAGACGTATCACGACCTAGGCAAGCATCCACTAAAAGAGCTGGTAAAACGGCTCGGTTGCAGGAAAAACAGCAAAATGTATTGCGACAGAAAGGACGGCACCACCGTTCACGTCGGATACGTTATCGGTCAGCATTGGTGCACACTTTATGAAGTCAAACCGTTTGAAATGGAGGGCCTCTGACATGGG
>CAIMXI010000445.1 GCA_903845365.1 uncultured Geobacteraceae bacterium
ATGCACGGCTCCATCGGTAAGGAGGCTTCCACTTGGATCAATAATAAAATCAAAAAGGACGCCTGGCGCTGCATTGTGGAACGAATGGAACTTCGCCGCCTGTTGTCCATCAAGCGCCGTGATGAACTCGACAAACAGATTCAAGACGGTAAAGATCTTCCAGAACTCAGTGAAGACAACATCCTCGCCATGTTTGAACAGTCTGCCGCCAACGTGAACACCTACTTGGAGGAAGCAGTTAAAGAGGTCTTCGAATACTTACGACCGCCAGGAAGTCGTTTCAAAACAAACACCGAATTCGAGCTTGGGCGAAAAGTGGTTCTGACATGGATCGTTGAAAAAGGGTGGAATCGCGGGAAATATCAAGTGAATCACCGGCGCGAGAAATATCTCGTCGCACTCGATAATGTCTTCTCGATGCTGGACGGTCAAGGTCCAGTCAAATCCTATCACGGCCCCCTGTACTGTACAATTGCTGATAGTCAAACCGGCAACGGCGAGACTCCGTACTTCAAGTTCAAATGCTATATGAACGGGAATTTACATTTGGAGTTCCGACGCGCTGATCTGGTTGCCCGATTGAACGCAATTGCCGGTGGAAACAGACTTCGATCTTAATACGCACCAATAAACATGAGGCTCGACCTATGGCAAAAATATTAGCAACAATTTCGAAACTCGGCACAGAGACAGGGTACGAGTTCAAACAAAGATGTTGCGCTGAATTACGTGCCGTCGCTGATTGCTCCGATAACTCTGGATTTCTCGCGATAGGTAGGTTCGCAATGACCTCTGACGGTCTACTGGAGGCGTCCTGTCTTTGGGGTTTAGCTTACCCGGAGTTGCCTGCGGAGACATGTTACATCGCTGGGTACAGTCGAGCTGAATGCCGACTTAATTATTTGAAACCTATTTTTGGAGACAAACATGAGCAAAATTAAAACTGGGATGGGTGGTTCTCGCTGCGGTAAATCGCGTTGGACCACTACGGAAGATTTAAAAAACTCTTCAAAAACTCCGCGTCGCGTGGAGGGTACTAAAGTGGTTGATGCCGAACTTGGCAAACTTCTGGTGAATGAGCCATCACCCAAGCTTGCTATGAGACCAAAATCAATCCCGGAATTTACAAAAAAAATGAATGAACTATTCAATCTGAAAAACGGTCACAAGTATCTGGACGCACAGCTGATGTGCATTACAAGGCGGTTGGAACTGGATGTCCTTAAGCTAGATGACCTGTTTCATGAACTTCACGGCACCTATGAAGACGACGGAAAAAGCATGCGTGACATAACCCTGCAAGAGTACGGAATCCAGGCCAATGCTTTCGTCGACTTAATGATTGACCACAATGCGGCAAGCCATCCAACGCTCGATACGAAAGGTGACTGATATGAAAGGCGTCCGAATCTACGACAACGACAACAAAACATACGATCGGTACACCGCTGTTTTTGCCGAAAAAATCAATGGTGAATATGTGTATCTGGCAATGAGCGAGCATCCGTTTCACCCGCAAGGTTTTGGTCAGCACGGTTTTAACCACTCTCCGGTTGATCGACCAACTTCTGCGCATCTCGGGAAACGTATCAAATTTGAAGCGTTACCAATCGGTTGCCAGGAATTCGTGCTGGAGGAGTTGAAGCCGTGAAGCGAGAAATTGCAATCTCATACAATTGGCACTGCGAGTCGCTACAGGCGGAAATACCATTCTGTTTAGCGGAAGTGTTGGAAGAACATGCGTATGATCGGGTGCTCCAAATGCTGAAAGACGGATTTACCTCCGGCGAGCTCTGCTGCAACGCAAAATATCGAAATCGAAGGAAAAAACACACCTGAAGACGGTTGGGAGTGTCGTGGTTGGTGGGAAAAAAGGGAGGTTTGCTTATGAGCAAAAATTACATGTCAATCGATCAGTACGGTCAGACGTATCACGACCTAGGCAAGCATCCACTAAAAGAGCTGGTGAAGCGGCTCGGTTGCAGGAAAAACAGCAAAATGTATTGCGACAGAAAGGACGGCACCACCGTTCACGTCGGATACGTTATCGGTCAGCATTGGTGCACACTTTATGAAGTCAAACCGTTTGAAATGGAGGGCCTCTGACATGGG
>CAIMXI010000446.1 GCA_903845365.1 uncultured Geobacteraceae bacterium
CTCAAATACGCAGACAAAATCATCTGCATACCTTATCAGACACACTTCCCCATTACAGCGCGGGATAACCACTTTCTGAAACCACAAATCCAGCGCATAGTGCAAGTACACATTTGCCAAGATTGGCGAAACGACATCTTCAACAATGTTGCAAAAAAAGTGATAGAGTTTGTGATAACCATCTCACGTGAGCGATTACGCCCCCAATACGGGGATGGTTTTCGCGGAGCACCTCTGGCCACCTAGGTAGTGGTTCAGAGCACGACCCGGCGTAATCGGGGAGCGAGTCACGATGAATCAGGAGCGGACAAAGAAACAGACACTTCGGGTGGTACGGATGTTTGAGCCCGATCGAATGGCATCGGTGAATTTGCAGGTTGTCTATGAAAAAGTGGTACCGACCGAGCAATATCAGATATTTTCTTTGAAAAAAAGAAGTCGAGAAGTCGGATAAGATTTTGCCAGTGTTGGAAGAGGTGTCAATATGACCGAGCTACGCGTTGCGCTTTATGCACGAGTATCCAGCGATCAACAGGCTGAAGCGGGTACGATCGATAGCCAAATTGCTGCATTGCGAGAACGAATTTCCCAGGATGGATACCAACTGACGGAAGATCTGACCTTCATAGATGCAGGGTATAGTGGAGCGACCTTGATTCGCCCTGCCCTGGAGCAGCTACGAGATGCGATTGCGGTCTACGGTCTTGAGCGCCTATATGTGCATTCACCTGACCGGCTAGCGCGAAAATATGCCTACCAGGTTCTCTTGGTCGACGAATTTCACCGGTGCGGCGTCGAGGTGGTGTTTCTAAACCGAGATGTGGGACAGACCCCCGAAGACAACCTGTTATTGCAGATGCAAGGAATGATTGCTGAGTATGAACGGGCCAAGATTTTAGAGCGTAGTCGCCGCGGGAAGCGCCATGCAGCCAAATCCGGCTCCGTAGCAGTATTATCCGGGGCACCCTATGGTTATCGCTACCTTTGCAAACAAGACGGAGGCGGCCAGGCGCGTTATGAAGTAGTTCCAGAAGAAGCCGAGGTTGTCCGGCAAATGTTCGCCTGGGTAGGCGTGGAGCGCGTAAGCCTTGGCGAAGTCCGTAGGCGCTTGAAACAGGCGGATGTTTTGAGTCCGAAGCAGAAAACTGCCTGGGATCGATCAACGGTTTGGGGGAATCTTAAGAATCCAGCCTACAAAGGTAATGCAGCTTTCGGAAAAACACGGTCATGAACTCTCCGGCCCCGCTTGCGAGCTCAACATGGGCGTCAGTTGCAACCTCGTCGAGCCGTTTCCAGTTTTGAGCGGCCAGCCGAGGAATGGACCCTGATCCCTGTTCCTGCCTTGGTCAATCCAGACGTATACGAAACTGTTCAAAACCAATTGCAAGAAAACCGGCAACGTGCTCGCCAGGGCCAACAGGGTGCCCGGTATCTTCTTCAAGGGTTACTGGTTTGCGCTCAGTGCGGTTATGCTTATTACGGCAAAGCGATTAGCACGAAGGCCGCGAAAGGCAACCATCGTAATTACGCATACTACCGCTGTATTGGTTCCGATGCGTATCGATTTGGCGGAGAGCGAATTTGTGACAACTGTCAGGTACGAACCGATTTGTTGGAGCAGATAGTCTGGGAAGAAGTCTGTGACCTACTCTAAGACCGACAGCGGCTGCAACAAGAATATGAGCGCAGGCTCAATATTCCGAGCAAAGAAACGGAAAATCTGGCTCTGCTCCAGGCACAACGAGGTAAAATACAGCAAGGGATGGCGCGGTTGATCGATAGCTATGCTGAAGGATTTTTGCAGAAAACCGAGTTTGAACCACGCATCACACGATTGAGACAACGATTGCTGGAGTTGGAGCAACAAGCACAAAAAATCCAAGATCAGGAAAACCTGAAGGCGGAACTCCAAACCGCAATCCATCGGTTAGAAGAATTAGGAGAACAAGTGAAAGTCAACCTGGGCTGACGCTGATTGGCAGACACGGCGTGAACTGATCCGGATGTTGGTAAAACGAGTGGAAATCGGGAAAGAAGAGATCAAGGTCGTTTTCAGTATACCGCCGGATTTATGCGAATCGGGGGTTGATGTAAAAAGTTTGCAACATTGTTGAAGAAGTCGTTTCGCCAATCTTGGCAAATGTGTACTTGCACTATGCGCTGGATTTGTGGTTTCAGAAAGTGGTTATCCCGCGCTGTAATGGGGAAGTGTGTCTGATAAGGTATGCAGATGATTTTGTCTGCGTATTTGAGAGAGAAGAAGATGCAAAGCGCTTCTATGATGCATTAGGGCAGCGACTGGGCAAATTTGGACTGGAACTGTCTGCGGAGAAAACGCAGATAATCACGTTTAGTTCGGAAATTACACCTGGGAAAACCAGCTTCAACTTTCTTGGTTTCGCGTTTCGATGGGGCAAAGACCGGGCTGGCAAGCCACATGTAGACCGGCGAACCGCTCGCAAAACCCTGAGAAATGCGCAGAAACGTTTCAACGAATGGAGCAGGAAAACCCGACATCTCAGACTACCGGACTTCTTTAAGACCTTGAATGCCAAACTGAGAGGATATTACAATTACTACGGTATTTATGGAAACCTTCCCAGCCTGAGCGAGTTTTATTTCTATGTTGTCAGGACGCTGGCGAAAGATCTAAATCGCCGCAGCCAACGCAAGAGCTATAATTGGCTTGGAATCAAGGAACTGATGAAACAATTCGGCATTATAAAACCATACATTAGGTCGTCCCAAGCGTGCAAGAATGAAACTAACTTTCGGTGTGGCTTAATGTTTTTGCCGATACGAGTATTTCTGAAAAGCCCGGTGCGGTAGTTCCGCACGCCGGGATTTGTGCGGGGTCTGTCGGGTAACTGGCAGTTCTACCGCGATACTGATGCACTAAAGGGCTTAAATAATTTCTCTTTTGCGATAAATAATTCTCCACCTATAATTTGAAAAATATATTTATAGTAATTCGTGTCTAATTTTTGAGGTGAAATTCAACCCACTTTAGTGATGGACTCCATGGCTTTTGGATTGTACAGGTGAGGCGATTACACTTGGGCTTTTTTTCAACCAACCTTTTACCGTTGCAACCCAACCAATGATGACCAAACAGAAAAACAAAGCTAAACCTACCCAAACATATAATCCGATTCCAACACCAGTTTCTTCCAGAAAAAACATTGAGTACATAATCAACTCCTAATTGGTAAAATTAAATATAGTTATACGTTAACAATACAAAAAAGTCAAAGATCAAGATCAATATCCAGGAAAACAACACTATATCAATATTTTTAAATAGCTTCACCTTCTCTATTATAACTTTAGTTTCCGCTAACTGATCAGATAAAAAGCCGAGGTAATGGGTTCAAAACATGGTAATCTTGTTTTGCAAAAGACAAAATCCTGTGAGGAACCCATTACCATGTTGAATCATACCATAGCAATCTTGACGAC
>CAIMXI010000447.1 GCA_903845365.1 uncultured Geobacteraceae bacterium
ATCAGGGCGCAGAATCCTAAAAATACCCAGACAAAAATCCCACTGTTATCTTCACTCAATCCGTTAGCCGCAAATGCCGTCGCTGGGGCGATGGTTCCAATGATGGTGGTGATAAGTGCTCTCATGACATCCTCCTATTTTTGGTGTTTTGAATTTGGTTGCTGTAGTATTTGTTACTGCATAGCTGGTGCCAAGTTGCATTTATAAGATTACTGATATCGTAAATAGCTTGTTTTGCTGAGTATTTTATTTTTCTTCAAATGACCAATCTTTTAATCCAATGCAGATTCATCGCAAGTTGTATGAAATATTGATACCAAATTCCCGCCATCATAAGCATTTCATCAACAATTACCTGCCTTTAGAACACAAAACTCCCAGAGTTGTACGTGTATGAATTGAATATACGCCTCTGTTTCCAGCTTTCTACGTAGTTTGACATTTTGTAGAATCATTGGAATAATGCACACAGATAGACAAATACTTATGTATCAAGTTTTATTCAATAAAACCGGGGAGATAATAATGAAATCATTCCGTAGAGAATTGTGGTTTGAGACAAAGCAGCGCCGTGAATTAATCAACATCACGGCTACTGTTTCTGAATGTTTACGGGAGAGTGGAATTATAGAAGGTATCCTGCTCTGCAATGCGATGCACATAACAGCCAGCGTCTTCATAAACGACAATGAATCCGGCTTGCATCATGATATTGAGGTATGGCTTGAGGGGCTTGCTCCAGAAAAACCATATTCACGATATCGCCACAATGGTTATGAAGATAATGCGGACGCTCATCTGAAACGAACTGTAATGGGACGTGAAGTCGTCGTCGCAGTTACTGCTGGTAAACTTGATCTTGGACCATGGGAACAGATATTTTACGGCGAATTTGATGGAAAAAGGCGTAAAAGGGTTCTTGTTAAAATTATTGGCAGTTAAGACACCAGTGATTTGAGCCATCTATAGCATTTTCTAATAGTCAGCTCGAAACTACATAAAATGGAGCACAAATGAAACTGACTGATGATCAAATCAGAAAATTGATCCCATATATAATTGAAGCGACCAGCCTCAAGCCGTTCCAGGTGGAGCACACTGTTGAGTTATTGCAGGAAGGAGCCACCGTACCCTTTATCGCCCGGTATCGTAAAGAAAATACGGGTGAATTGGATGAAGTGCAGATTCGCTCAGTTGAAGAGCAGTTCACTTACTTCTGCGAATTGGAGGAGCGCAAAATAAGTGTACTCAATACCATCCAAGAGCAAGGAAAGCTTACCCCAGAGTTACGTGACAAGATTGAAAACTCACGCCAGAAAACCGAGGTAGAAGACCTCTATCTACCATACAAACCAAAACGACGCACAAAGGCTACCATTGCCCGTGAACGAGGCTTGGAACCTCTCGCCGACATTATCGCCGCTCAAAATGTGACGACAGGAACTCCCGAGGAAATAGCTTCTCCATTTATTGATCCAAATAAGGAAGTTGCTGATGCTGCCGGAGCTCTGGAAGGAGCAGGTCATATCCTGGCTGAGCGACTTTCTGACGACGCCGATGCTCGTGCTTTGGTACGGCGACTGACTAAAGAACAGGGCGTAATGGCCTCGCGTGTAGCGTCCAGCTATAAAGAGCAGGTAACAAAATTTGAGATGTACTATGATTTTCAGGAACCCTTCAAATCTATTCCATCACATCGTATTCTGGCGATGCGTCGCGGTGAAAAGGAAGAGGTTCTCTTTCTTTCACTTGCAGCCCCAATCGAACAGCTCCTCGTTGGATTAAAGTCACGGTTAATTCTGCGGGATAGCATCTTTACATCTCTACTTGAAGGAGTTGCAGAGGATGCCTACAAGCGATTAATTGCCAGTTCAATTGAGGTAGAACTGCGTCTGGATAGCAAAGATCGTGCTGATGAAGCTGCTATTCAGGTATTTGCTCGGAATCTGCGGGAACTTTTACTGGCACCGCCTGCCGGTGGAAAACGAGTTCTCGGTATAGATCCCGGATTTCGTACAGGTTCCAAATTGGCTGCAGTTGATGCCACCGGACGTTTTCTGGAGCATGTTACGATCTATCCTCACATCGGTGACGGACGGATTCCACAGGCAAAGCAGGATCTATTAAGATTGATTGAATACCATGCCATCGAGATGGTAGCAGTCGGTAATGGGACCGCTGGTCGTGAGATGGAAATCTTTGTTAAGGAGACCATAGCGACTGCAGGCCTGCAATTACCTGTGGTATCGGTCAGTGAGGCAGGTGCCAGCATCTACTCCGCTTCTGATATTGCCAGGGAAGAGTTTCCTGAATTGGACTTGACGGTGCGTGGTGCAATCTCTATCGCTCGAAGACTTCAGGACCCGCTTGGAGAATTGGTCAAGATCGATCCTAAGAGTATCGGAGTTGGTCAGTACCAGCACGATGTAAATCAAGGTATGCTCAAGAAGTCACTTGATGCAGTGGTGGAGTCTTGCGTCAACTATGTAGGGGTGGATCTGAATACCGCGTCATGGGCGCTGCTTGCCTATGTATCAGGAGTTGGCCCCGCACTCGCCAAGGCAATAACACGCTATCGCGATGAGAACGGAAAATTCGATACTCGCAAAGCTCTTCTCAAAGTACCTCGCTTTGGAGTAAAGGCATTTGAACAGGCGGCTGGGTTCCTCCGCATCAGAGATGGAAAGCACCCACTTGATAATACGGCTGTTCATCCAGAGCGTTATCTACTGGTAGAGGCAATGGCTGCCGATCTGGGCGTCACACTGAATCAACTGGTTGCAGATTCTGCGTTAGTCGGCAGTATAGACCTAAAGCGGTACGTGACAGAAAAAGTCGGACTACCAACCCTTAACGATATTATTGAAGAAATGAAGAAACCAGGGCGTGATCCACGCAGTCAGTTCCAAACGGCATCCTTCAGAGATGATATCCGGGAGATCAGCGATCTAAAGGCAGAGATGATCCTGCAGGGAGTAGTGACAAATGTGACGGCTTTTGGGGCTTTCGTTGATATCGGTGTTCACCAGGATGGATTGGTGCATATAAGCCATCTGGCAAAGCGCTTCGTCAAAGATCCAAATGATGCGGTCAAGGCAGGACAGGTTGTAAAAGTCAAAGTCTTATCAGCTGATGCCCAACGCAAGCGGATTTCGCTGTCGATCAAAGAAGCGGCGTAGTACTATGGGATTTGCGACCACAGGGCATTTGAGATTTGCGGATAACACACAATGAACTATTCAATACTCGATCATCCAGCCCTATCGGCTCAATATTTCTATCCCTGGCCGAATCATTTTGATAATCCGTTTTTTGTTACTGGAGACGGCTACCGCTTGGGCTGCCGCTATCTGAAGGTTTCCGATAAGTTTCCCACTATCATTCATTTTCACGGCAACGGCGAAAGCGTTCAGGATTATCTGGGAGATTTTGAACAGCGCATTACCGGATTGGGAGCCAATTTGTTGTTGGCTGAATACCGAGGCTACGGAATGTCGAGCGGTGAACCAGCCTTGGCCGCCATGCTGGAGGATGTCCGTCTGATTGTTGAGGCCAGCAAAATCCCGCCGGAAGAGATAATCTTTTTCGGACGCTCACTCGGTTCCTTGTACGCACTGCATGGAGCTTATCTGTATCCCCAGGCAGCAGGCCTCATTATTGAGAGCGGTCTGGCTGATCCTTTGGAACGGATTCTGGTTCGCATTGAACCGCATCATGTGGGTGCTACCATGGATGAACTTAAAAACGAGGTGGAACGACTCCTTAACCAGCAGGCAAAAATAACATCATTTACCGGCAGCGTGCTGATTATGCACACCCGTAATGACGATCTGGTCTCGGTAAGTCATGCCGAGCGGCTTTACGATTGGGCCAATGAACCGAAGGAATTGGTACTATTTGAACGTGGAGACCACAACACCATACTGCCTGCCAATGTGAAAGAGTACTTTGCAAAAGTAGGGAATCTGGTTCGCCAGATCTCAATATGAAGACCCATTGTGGTTGTGATCGATGGCTTATTACAACTATGGCTGTTTCGGTGCTGAAAATTACCACTGGAGAATTGAAGGGCTGTGAAAAATGAGTAAACATATCATCATGATTTTGCTGTCAGCAAGTTATTGTCTGATTGGTCAAGGTTGCACCCATAGAGCATGGTACGAAGCGCTGCAAGAGAAACAACGCCAGGACTGCTACAACGATCCACGCCAGAACGAGCTTCAAAAGTGTCTTGGCAAAGCAAATAGTATCTCCTACGATGAGTACAAAAACAGTAGGGAAGAATCTGTCAAGCAGCCCAGATGAGGTTGGCATAGATAAGTGAGACGGAAGATTTTCAGAAAATTGAGGCGTATTAACTAATGGAGAGACACCACACAATCACAACGGAAAGCGGAAGGTATTATCTGACCGATCTAATCAGAGATGTTGTCAATTTCCGATTAACTCC
>CAIMXI010000448.1 GCA_903845365.1 uncultured Geobacteraceae bacterium
ACCATCGGCTTGCCGGCCTTCGCAATAATAAAAGGTTTGCCGTGGGCAGCGTCCTCGACCAGACGTGAGAGATGCGTTTTCGCTTCGTGAATATTAACTGCCAACATGGTGGAACCTCCAACAGTAAACTAACATACCTTAGTCTACTATGCCTTCAATGCACAGACAAGAACTAATATTTGTAAACATCAGGAAGACATCAGCTTGATGTTGCTTTCGGTCTCCTGTATTCAATTACACCCGCAGACCGCTATTCCAGGCTCCTCGAACCAATCGGATATCTTCGTAGTTAATCGACTCCGGCAAGCCTTCCTTAATCAACGACATGCTACCCGGACCAACCTCTTTCAATCTGGCACGAATGGCAGCAACTTTGTCCGCTTCAACAAACTTCAACAAATCAACATGAGCACCCAGGTTGTGCAACTCTTCCAGATGAGCAGCAATCGTTGAATTTTTCAGGCCTCGTTGTGCGGCAATGCCAGAGAGATCATACCCTTCTCGGTACAACCGCAGAGTCTCTTTTTGTGTATCGCTCATAGTCAGCGCCAGATCTTTATCCGAAAAGTTTGCGGCCTTTTTTTCAGAATTATCCTTTTTGTAGCCGGAAATAACATTTATAAATGCCTTACCATATTTTTGCAGCTTATGTTCGCCAACGCCGCTTACCTGCAACATATCCCTTGAATGTGTCGGTCGGGTGCGGGCCATTTCGGCCAGGGTTGCATCGGAAAACACTACGAAAGGCGGTACCGAAGCTGTGTCCGCAATCTGTTTACGCAGAGCCCGCAGAGCGTCAAACAGCGCTTGGTCGTAATCTTTTCGTCCGCCAGCCCGCTTTTTGCCTTTTTCCACCGTTGCCACTGCATCACGCGGTAATCCAAGAATGACCTGTGTCTCCCCTTTCAGAACGGGACGCGCAGCAGCAGAGAGTCCCAACGCACCAAAGCGGGTGAAGTCCTGTACCAGATAGCCGAGGTGGATCAACTGACGCATGATGTTTTCCCACTGCACAGCCGACGTATCAGCACCGATGCCCCAGGTTGACAACCGGTCATGCTTCATATCGAGCACCCGCTGATTCCTGCTCCCCCGCAGCACCTCAATTACGTACATCATGCCAAAGCGTTCGCCGAGCCGATACACGCAGGAAAGCGCCTTGCGCGCCTGCTCCGTGGCATCAAAGCGCTGCGGCGGATCGGTACAGATGTCACAATTATCACACTCATGTTCGCGCAGATCACCAAAATAGGATAACAGCGCCCGGCGACGGCAGGTCAGCGCCTCGGCATACCCCACCATGGCGTTCAGCTTTTGCAGCTCTATCTTGACCCGTTCGGCATTTTCACTATTTTCGATCAGCTTACGGGCAGTCATAACATCACCCATACCAAAGAGCATCAGCGCTTCAGAAGGCAATCCGTCACGCCCTGCCCGCCCCGTTTCCTGATAATAACTTTCAACACTCTTAGGCATATCGTAATGCACCACAAAGCGCACGTTTGATTTATCGATCCCCATACCAAAAGCGATAGTGGCTACTACGATCCTGATATCGTCCCGCTGAAACGCTTCCTGAACCCGGCTTCGTTCATAATCCGGCAGCCCGGCGTGATAGGCGGCGGCGTTGAATCCGGCATCCCGCAACCGCTCCGCCACCTCTTCCACCCGCTTGCGGCTCAAGGCGTAGACAATGCCCGCTTCGTCACGTCGTCCGTTCAGGAAGGAACCAAGTTGGACGAGTGGTTTCTGTTTTGGGATCACCGTATAGGTTATGTTGGGACGATCGAAGCCGGCGACAAAAACGGCAGCGCCTGTCAACGCCAACTGGTTAAGGATATCCTTGCGGGTCTCCGGGTCAGCAGTGGCAGTCATTGCAACAATCGGAACCGACGGAAAGAGTTCTCGCAGTCGACCCAGTTGCGTATATTGAGGACGGAAATCATGCCCCCACTGCGATATGCAGTGCGCTTCGTCAATAGCGAACAGGGAGAGTTTCAATGTCCTAAGCAGCTCCAGAAAATCCGCCATCATCAGACGTTCCGGTGCAACATACAACAGATCAAGCGCACCGGCATCCAGTTGCCGATAAACACCGGCAGCCTCGGCTGAAGAGAGCGACGAGTTAAGGCAGGCGACCCGCACCCCGTTGGCAATCAGCGCATCAACCTGATCTTTCATCAGGGCGATCAGCGGCGAAACGACCACAGCCACCCCATCCCGATGCAGTGCCGGTATCTGATAACAGAGCGACTTGCCGCCGCCGGTCGGCATGACCAGAAAGACATCTTCTCCAGCCACGATTCGCTCGATGACCTCCTGTTGCGGAGAGCGGAATTCGTGAAAACCGAAGATGGTTTTCAGGGTATGGTGGATGGTTGTGGTCATGGGTACTTTCTGGTTATTACAATTTTTCTATACTACTCGTTCATCTACGGCTCAACCCGGACAGGCCGAAACCAAGATGTTGTTGAATTTATGCTTTTAACCCAAAAAAATTATTGTTTTTGCCGTTATCCGCCTTTATCTTTCTTTATCCCTGTTAAAAAGCCTTTGAAGTTAAAAGCAAACCTTTAATTTTACAAGGATAAAAGGGATAAAAGCGGATGAAACCTTTAAGCTCAAATGTAACTATCCAGTGCTACAGCTTCATTCGCGATATGTCGCGTTAAAATGCACAACGCGAACTACCTGTTTACGCGGCAGATTTTTTCACCTGTTTCCCCGCCAGCTTTGCAATAACACGAAGCGCCGCATTCACAGACCTTGAATCACCAAACACTTCCGCAACATCAGGGGCAAGTACAACCACATCACTCTTGATCCCTTTAAATCGCTCAGCATACATACCACGCACACCACCACTAAAATCATATTCATCAAGCATATCAGGCTCTTTGACGCACTCAGTATGTTTGTTCATATTTTTTCCTTTCATGTGCTGTGGTCCTTCTTGCACTGATTATACGAATTTTTTCGCCTCGCTCGATATGTACGACAACAAGCAAGCGCTTCTTGATTGACTGCCCCATTATTATACGTCGTTCTTCTTCGTCAGAGTGTAAAATATCTGGAATGGTGAGAGACAATGGGTCTGTGAAAACCGTCATGGCTTCTTCAAAAGATACACGATGATTTTAAGATTAATCCAAGCCTTGCGTTCGTCGTATTCAAAAAAATCATGAAATCCCATTGGGTATTCCAAGTGAAAATTTGGGCAGTTTTTGAGGCTGTATTCTTCAAGAATAGCATTTAGCTCAATTTCCGAACGTTCGGAATTTTCAGGTTTTTATCCTCGCCCCCGTGCGTGAACCGGTCAACAATTAAAAATAGTGGGATGACCGGCGCGCAAACACCATGCCGAGGCTCATATTTTTGTCACGACTGCCTTCCAACCTCACCAGAAAAAACAACAGCCCCGACCCGCTCAATCTCTTCCCGAAAACGGTCCGGAATCCGCGCACAAGCGAGAATGTCAACTAAAATGGGCAGATTGCTTTCCGAAAAAGCATCCCGGACTTCGCCCAGATTGATCGCCGGTATCATAGGGTTGAGAGGATTTAGTACAACGAGATCAAGATCACTACCCTCGTGAGCCATCCCCGTTACACGACTACCGTATGCGAGAACTTCAGCCTCCGGCAGATACGTGGCAAGAATCTGCCGAATAATAACCAGCCATTCCGGGCGAAGATCAAGACACGCCACGTCCCAACCTCTCTCGCAAAATTAAAAGCGTAAACATGTTTTTAGCCCCCCTCCTGTCGTTAAGGAGGGGCTGGGGGTGGTCGGTTTTAAGTTCTGATTCTGTTTTATTCTTATGATTGATTAAAGTCAAAAACAACCACCCCTAACCCCTCCTTGAAAGGAAGGAGGGGGACTATAGGCAAATACCAGGCAGACAAAGCTTGGTCAATTGAATGTATCACAGCTCCCGCAAAGTCTTCTGCCACGCCTCTTTCAACTCCGCCAAACCCGCCCTGACAACTTCAGTTCCATCCAATCCGGTAATCGAGAGCACCGCCTCTTCCGTCACAACCCCAACAGAAGCAAAACAGTGCCCGCTCATAACCGCCTCAAATGCATCCCGGTTTTCCGCGTGAACCGTAACCAGATGGCGGGAAGCTGACTCGGAGAAAAGCAGCGCACAATCGCTCTTGCCCACCGCATCACCTTTCCAGAGCACGCGGGCGAGATCAAGAGTTATTCCAAAGCCTCCGGCAAAGGCGCTTTCAGCAACCGCTACAGCCAGACCACCGTCGGAGGGGTCATGGCAGGAAGCTACGGCCCTCTGATTGACCGCCTGATGATACGCCTGATAGCGCTGGTATGCCTTGGTGGCATCAACCTGCGGCGCTTTATTGCCGATTGAGCCTGAAAGCGCCAGATATTCGGAGCCACCAAGTTCATCCGCCGTTTTGCCGAGGAGATAGACGATATCGCCCGGCCGTTTGACATCCATTGTCACCGCTTTTCGAGCATCATCCATCTTACCGATGACGGAGAAGAGCAGCGTCGGCGGAATAGATATCTTGGTGGTGCCGTCATAGAAGTCGTTCTTCATGGAATCTTTGCCTGAGATCAGCGGCAGGTTGTATGCCATGCAGACGTCATACAGCGCCTGATTTGAACGCACCAACTGAGCCATTTTATACGCGCCGTCCGGTGTTTTATCGGACAGCACCGGGTCACACCAGCAGAAGTTATCGAGGCCGGCAACGAGATCAAGCGAGCCGCCGACTGCCACGTAATTGCGCAGCGCTTCATCAACAGCGTTGGCGGTCATATGGTAGGTATCGATATCCGAGAAACGGGGGCAGATGCCGTGTGCCGTCACCACCCCTTCAAAGGAATCGAGAAGCGGCCTGACGACCGCCGCATCGGAAGGACCGTCGTTAGCCACGCCGGTGAACGGTTTCACCACCGAACCACCCTGCACTTCATGGTCGTAGCGACGCACCACCGATTCCTTGGAGCAGATATTTAGCGCAGAGAGTAACCGCTTCAGATCGTCGGTATAATCGCTCTTCTCTTCGAGAAGCGGTTCCACATGCTTCGGAGGTGTCCACTTGGCGGCGAGCTGCATCGGGGGGAGTCCTTCATGCATAAACGCCATCGGCAGCCAGGCAACCGTCCGTTCGCCGTAGAGTATATGGAAGACACCGCTGTCGGTAAATTCGCCCAGCACCGTCGCCTCGACACCGAAGCGGGCAGCCATCTCCATAAAATGATCGATCAGTTCAGGCGGTACGGCCAGTGACATCCGTTCCTGAGCTTCCGAGATCAGTATTTCCCATGGATTGAGCCCCGGATATTTGAGCGGTGCCTTGGCAAGATCCATCCGGCAACCGCCACATTCACCCGCCATCTCGCCGATCGAGGAAGAAAGGCCGCCGGCGCCGTTATCGGTGATGAAGCGGTAGAACCCCTTGTCACGGGCGCGGATCAGAAAGTCGAACATTCGCTTCTGGGTAATCGGATCTCCTATCTGCACAGCAGTTACCGGTGAGTTCTCATTGAGCTCCTCTGAAGAGAATGTCGCGCCATGAATACCATCCTTGCCGATCCGTCCTCCGGTCATGACGATCAGATCACCCGGTTCGATCGATTTTTCGTGCGCCGGCAGACCATTGACGGTTGTCGGCATCAGACCGGCGGTACCGCAAAAAACCAGCGGTTTGCCGGCGAAGCGGTCATCAAAAACGAGTGAGCCGTTAACAGTCGGGATGCCGCTTTTGTTGCCGCCATGCTCAACCCCTTCGACGACACCTTCGTAGATTCGCCGTGGATGCAGCAGGCGGCTTGGCAGCGGCTTATCATAGAACGGGTCGGCAAAGCAGAAGACATCCGTGTTGAAGATCAGCTTTGAGCCGATGCCGGTGCCGAACGGATCTCGATTGACACCGACAATGCCGGTCAGCGCTCCGCCGTACGGGTCAAGGGCTGACGGTGAGTTATGGGTTTCAACCTTGAACACCAGCGAATGAGTATCATTAAATTTGATCACGCCGGCGTTGTCCTTGAACACGGAGAGGCAGAAATCCTTGTCTCCCATGCGTTCGCGCACATCTTTGGTGGTACGCTGAATGAACGACTTGAACAGCGACTTGATCTCCTGCCGGTTCCCCTTCTCATCCTCATACTGTACAGTGCCGGCAAAAATCTTGTGTTTGCAGTGCTCCGACCAGGTCTGCGCCAGGCACTCCAGCTCAACATCGGTCGGTTGCGCACCGAGGCCGAACTCCTGACGTGCCGCAAGAACTTTTTCATCGCGGTACTGTGCCTGAATGATCTTCATCTCATCGAGCGTCAGCGCCAGAACCCCGTCCTTGCTGATCCGCATCAGCTCTTCGTCAGAAACTTCCAGGTCAATCAGATTCACTTCGGCTTTCGTTTCAGCACTTACCTTCGGCACGTAGGCCGGAAAACCGCCCGATGCGGCAAATTCGGCAGCGGTGAGGATGCTGTAGCGTTGAATTAGAGTATTGCAGAGCAGACCGGTGGTGATTTTTTCAACATCAGCAGCGGAGAGCCCACCTTTCAGGAGATACTGCACAGCGTAGTAGACATTTTCCCCCTCCGCAAAGGGGCAACCGGTCAGATACGCCACCGCGTCGCGGGCAGTACGCCCGACGTTGTCGGTAACGCCGGGACGAAAACCGATCTCGACGGCAAAATCGAATCCGGTGGCAGATGGACGGTCGATACTCCAGTCCTGAATAACCGGATCGCTGAATGGTCCGGATGCCGCCTGCTCAAGTTCCTGCACCGAGAGCGCGGCATCAACCGTGTAGACGTCAACGGTACGGACCTCTTCTACATTCAGATGCAGAAAATGTTCTATTTCCCGCTTAACCCGCTCGCCCCTGGCGTCACGAACTCCCGGTTTTAGTGCTATTTCTATACGGTTTGCCATCCATTTATCCTTTCGTGGCTTCCTGAATTACTTCGTAACTGTTTAGAATTATTTTGCGGAAATTTTCATCTGTTGATGCCGTCCATAATTATCGTTCTGACAGGGAACGGAATTTCAATATTTTTCTCTCTAAAGCGCTTGATAATCAGAGAATTAACCCTATCGGTAGTGGCAAATAGAGTCGCATATTCTTCGACCCAGAAGAAGAGAGACATATTAAGAGCAGAATCACCGAAGCTGACAAAATAGGCATCAGGAAGCGGGTCTGAGAGTACATTCTCTGCTTCCAGCGCAGTCGCTACCAGCAGCACTTTCACCTGGTCAACATCACTGCCATACGCCACGCCGATATTGATACGCCCTTTAGCCCGGCTATTTGGAAAAGCCAGATTGGTCAACATTGAGTTACAGAGGTCTGAATTTGGAATAATCAGCAACTGGTTATCCAGTGTCTTTATCTTTGTGCTCCGCAGGCCGATATCTGCTACATCTCCGATCTGTCCTCCGGCCAGCAGAATGCGGTCTCCAATACGAAACGGACGATCGAGCATGATAGTAAAGCCCGAGATCATATGAGCCAGCGTATCCTTGGCCGCCATGCCGATGGCAAGTGAACCGATGCCAAGAGCGGTTACGAGAGAAAAAATATCGTAATTGAAATGTTTGAGTACCACAACCAGAGCTGCGCCCATCAGAACCAGAGAGACGATCTTTTCCACCACCGGCATCATCTGGCGTGACATCACCGCCCCGGATGTCTCCTGTTGACTTGCAACATACCATTTCATCAGTTCATCAATGGCGTGATAGATAAGGTTACAGACAATCGCCACCAGGATTACAAAAATAATACCGGAGGCGATCAGCACCAGCTTCTCATGCAGCGGCAGCGAACGAATAGCCAGATAACTGCCGGTGACGATAAACAACCGCGAGACGTACGGAATGACCCGCTGCAGCACTCGATCATCAAGATCTGATGATGTAAACGCTGTCAGGCGTGTTCCCCACTTGTTCAAAATCAATATGGCCAGTTGCGCAAGTACCCAGCAAAGAGCCAGAATAAGAGATGCGCCCAGGATTTCTTTCGACCAGAAAAGAAATGCTCCGTCGCCCTCATGAGTCTGAAAAAGAGCCTGTAATAGTTCAATAAAATTACTCACCAAAAACTCGCTTAAAGATAGTGTCAACATGCTTCAGGTGGTAGTTGAGATCGAAAGATTCCCGGATTTTCTCTTCGCCAAGCGCTCCGACAACCGCCTGGTCGGCCAGTAGCTCTGTCTGGAAATCGGCGCCCTGCTCCCAGACCTTCATGGCGTTACGCTGCACCATACTGTAAGATTCTTCACGAGACACGCCGGACTGAGTCAGGTCTAACAGGATTTTTTGGGAAAAGACAAGTCCTTTCATCTGGTTGAGATTTCTCAGCATATTGTCAGGATAGACTACCAGATTTTTTATCAGGCCGTTGAGTCGCCGCAGGGAGAAGTCAAGCGCCACAGTGGCATCCGGGGCGATATAACGCTCGACTGATGAGTGAGAAATATCCCGTTCATGCCACAACGCCACGTTTTCAAGGGCGGGGATGCAGAGTGAGCGGATGTAGCGAGCCTGACCGGTTAGGTTTTCCGAGAGAATCGGATTCCGTTTGTGCGGCATCGCCGATGAACCTTTCTGCCCCTTGCTGAAAAACTCTTCCGCTTCAAGAACTTCTGTTCGCTGCAGATGACGAACCTCTACGGCGATACGTTCCATCGACGAGGCGATAATTGCCAGCGTACAGAAAAATTCGGCATGGCGGTCACGCGGTATGACCTGAGTAGAAACCGGTTCCGGTATGAGTCCCATTTTTTCACAGACGTACTCTTCAACGAATGGATCAATGTTGGCAAAAGTACCTACAGCACCAGAGATGGCGCCGGTAGCGATATTCTGGCGAGCTGTGGTCAGACGCACACGATTGCGCTGCATTTCAGCATAAAAAGAGGCCAGCTTGAGGCCAAAGGTCACCGGTTCGGCATGAATTCCGTGAGAGCGGCCGATGCAGACCGTATCCTTATGCTCCAGAGCGCGCAGTTTGAGCGATTCCAGCAGCATATCCAGATCGGCCAGCAGTTCGTCCGCCGCCTGAACAAGCTGCACCGACAGGCAGGTATCGAGGACATCCGATGAGGTCATCCCCTGATGGATAAAACGGGCTTCCGGGCCGACATGTTCGGCAACCGATGTCAGGAAGGCGATGACATCATGCTTGACTTCAGCTTCGATGGCATCAATCCGGGCAATATCAAAATTGCCTTTGGCGCGAATCACCGGTACGACCTCTTTTGGAATAACCCCCAGTTCCGCCTGAGCTTCGCAGACAAGGGTCTCGATTTCTAGCCAGATACGAAAACGGTTTGATGCGGTCCAGATATGTGCCATTTCAGGGCGTGAATAACGTTCGATCATGTAATTTCTCCTCAATTAAATTTTGCAAGCCTATATTTCCATCATCTCACTAGCACGGTACTGATCACCGATGACAATCTGCGGCGCGCAAACATTCTGGTCACGCAGAAACGACTCCGTAGAGCGCAGCACATGCTCCGGGTGGTTGTTGACCTCGGAGAGATGCGCCATTATCAGCATCTCCAATCCTTCGTGGGCAAGTTCGTGGAGCAGTTCAAGCGATTCTTCGTTGGAGATATGGCCATGCCGTGATTTGATGCGCTGCTTCAGCTCCCACGGATAGGGACCGTTCATTAGCATATCAACGTCATGATTCGATTCCAGGTTAAGAAAGCGACAGCCACGCAGTTTTTCAGTGATCAGGCGCGTGACAATACCAAAGTCGGTAACAGAAGCGGCGCGCCCTTCACTGGAATCAAACACAAACCCGACCGGATCACAACTGTCATGGGTAATCGGAATCGGATCGATCTGAATATCCCTGAAGGTGAAAGCAGAACCTGATTCGAACTCGTTCACCTGAGTCTTTTTGAAATATTTTTCTGACTTCGCATTAACGAAATGGCTGGCAAATACCGGCACATTGAACTTGCGGGAGAAGGAACCGGCGCTCCTGATATGGTCTATATGCTCGTGAGTTACGAGTACCGCATGAATGCCTGAAGCATCGATGCCAACTTCGTCCATTCGGAAAAGCGTCTCGCGGAGCGACAGGCCGACATCCACCAGCACACGAGTGTCTCCCGTTTCAAGATAGAGGCAGTTACCCTTGCTGCCACTCGCCAGCGAACAAATTTTCACACAGACTCCTGGAATTTCAAGTTTATGATCCGTCGGCAAAATGCCAACAGTTTAGAGGGGTTACGACAGGTTATATTTAACTGCCGGGATGCTGGTGAAGACGGTTTGACAAGCGGTATTTATAACTGAAGCGGGTAACAGTTTCAAGGTTTATCGCAGCGAATCATGGGAACCAGATCAGATTGAGGAGACTATCAGGGATGGACAAACAGAATGTTGCAACGAGAGAATATCCGGAGACTGGGATGTTACGATGACTGCGCGTAATATAAACAGCCGATTTGTTTAAACCTAACCCGGACTAGCCGGAACCAAATAAAACCTTAATTGAACACGGAAAAAGCGGATGTAACGGATAAAAGCGGATCAGGCCAAATTCAAAAGCTTTCAAATCCGTATTGATCCGTTCAATCAAATTTGATCCGTGTTCCATGTTTTAGATGTATTACACCATCTAACTGCTCTGGAGGGGTACAACAAAAAATTGAAATTTTTTCAAAACAGCCTTCAAACCCTTTACTGATTTGCCTTTGCAGGGATGTGAAAAACTTTTTCGTGCCATAAATACTTCAATTTCACCCGTTAGTTACTAAAAAAGCATTTGAAACCGGAGCAACGGAGCAAAAAAACAAAGAAGTATCTTCTTGAAAAAACCTTTTTGAGACTCACCTTTATGATGAATGCAGTTTCTCGTGTAAGATATTGATTTCTCCGTTGCTCCGTTGCTCCGTGTTATTCGAGCTGCCGTTTCTTATTTAAAACTTTATTGAACACAAAAAATTCAACTTATTGCTGTTCCTGTAATCTTCCCAGCGTGAATTCTGTCCACTCACTCCTCTTGAGTACATCAGTGAGTAGTCCGCATTAATAGGCGCAATATGCCCCATAATGCCGGAAGTTACCCAGCTTGCGCTTTCGGATGAGACTCCAACCAGATCCCTTGTTTTAGACGAATTAAAATAGTTCTCATAATTAAATGCGGAAGAGATTTTTAAAACATCAGCTAAAACAGGAAGCCTGAGTTCTAAAATCGCGTGGTAGCCGTAGTCGCCGTCAGCAAACGTATATGATGACGGCAACCTGTCCCGAGTGTACTGACCGTACAACCCCACAAGGTATTCAAAACCGTAATTTGCTATCTGTACATTCTGCCGTCTGTAATAATTTGACATTAGAAGAGTAAAATCAGGCTTGACTCCTTCCCTGATCGTTCCTTTGATAGGAAAAGTGGTAGTCCAGGTCGTATCTCTTTTTCTCATTCCATCAAAGAAACCCTCAACCCCTCTCGAAACGGAAAAACCGAGGGAATTCCATCCACCAAAACCATCGACAGACTCGATATCAGTTCCGACAGCGAAAACATGCGTGGCATCTTCCTTATCAAAAAGAGCATCCCCACTTGCTGTCAGAATGGTTTTCGAGGTTACGTCCTTGAAATCATAGAGAAGGTTCCCGGTAACAATTACATTATTCTTTACCATCAACGGGTGCTTGTAATTAACCGATAAGTTGGTGCCGTTGCCACTGGAGCGCAAATTACTGGAAATATAATCCTTGTCTACCTCGTAATCGTTATATCCTCCGGACAAAGAGAGAAGTCCCCCCTGGTTATTTATTAATCTTTTGTACGACAACGAGAACGCATGACTCAGCGTTGTATCCATCGAAGTACGGACATGCAGATTCAAAATATCGCCATATCCGGTCACATTAACAACATTGTACAAACCGCCAACGCGCTCTCTGCCGGAATATCTGCTGCCATAGTTGTCGACATAAATTTCTGATGGATTTACCGCTTTTTCGTTAAGCTGAATATACAAATCAACAATATCGTTTCTGTCGGTTCTTTTAATCTCCACAACCGCAAAAAAAGTCGGCATCAGACTGAACGATTTAAGACGCTCGGCAAGTTCGAAGGTATTAAGTGGTTTGTCCTGCAGCGGCCTTAAGAACCGTGAAAACAGTTTCTCGTTATACTCCTCAGCATTTTTTACAATCAGTTTACCTATCCTGGGCTCTACACATTGAAAAACAATTTTTCCGCCAGTCACCGTTTGCGGGGGTATAAAACAGTAACTGGTTCCATACCCTTTTTTTTCATAGAGTTTTGTGATGATATCAGCCAGCCTCTGCAACTGGGAGATAGTCATCTTTTCACCGATAAAAGGGGTTATGATCGCTTCAATTTCACTCTTGACAAGCAGAGTAGAGCCCTGAAGGGTAAAGGTAGTGAAGGAGATTATTGCATCGGAGACAGCGTCAACATCTTTTTTTTCAGCTTCTATATTGATTTTTGGCGGTTTTTTGTCACGCTCATCCATGAGTTGTGATGGCAGGGGTTTCAATGACTTCATAAACTCGCTTGCCGTTGGATCATTTCGTTCCTGCGCAGTCGGAACAGGCGGAGTAGCAGCATTGCTGACTGCAACCATATAAAACGACACGCAGATTGTTGCAATAAGAAGTTTTTTCATCTCTCCAGTTGTCACAGTGAAAGACATGCGGTTATTCCGATGTCAGACTAAGAGTGCCGCTTTTATAAACAGCTTCAGCAGTCGCCTTGTTATAGTCGAATCTGATATCTGATCCCTTGTAATAGGCATATCCATATAAGCTCGATGAAAGTTTGCTCCCTGAATTAAAAGACGCCAGCTTATACAGATAATCCTGATCAGAGAGAGAATTATAAAATCTGGTCTCGGAGACTCCGAAACCTGAAAGAGTTGTCAATTCGGTACCCTCAATTATCTGCCCGTTAAGTATTACGCTTGCATTGTCAATAAACTGACTCCCACTTGCCTTTTTTGTGGCATCCTGAGATCGCTCATAGCTAAGACTCAGTTTTCTGGAAATATTACTGACAGCAGGGGTTCCTGCGCCAGAGAGAAAAATATTCATCCGGTTTTTATCATTATTGGTCGCTGCCGGGGTGATTCTGCCATTTGAAAACGAATCCAGCAGAAGCGATTTCCACATCGACGAGGTAACTGCCATGCTTTTTACAGCAAAAACGAGTGCGCCGTCGGCTCCCTGGCTGTAAGAGATTGCACCATTAAATGAAGTTGTGCCATTTGTCACATTGTCAAACGACATCGTATTACTGCTGATCTCAATATTTCCACTTAACTTTGAATCGAAAATCGGGGCGCTGAAGTTTGTTAGAGATATGGATATTTTGGTTGGTTGCTTAGCCATACATGTGACAGTGCCCTGATATCCGCTTGTCGAATTGGCGCAGAATTCAGATCCGAAAACATCGGCGCAATTGATCGGCAAAGAAGTATTATCGGCAGCAGTGGCGCAAGGATTAGCTGATACCGCCGCAACGCTTTTTGCAGTACTTTTGGCAAAGTTACCTGATACTCGCGCAACAATTTTTGGCAGTGCTGTGCCGGATGAAACTGTTTTGATATTGAAGCCTAGTAACTCGGCTATGCCTCCGTCTGATGCTTTGGCAAGAAGGTAGCTGCGCACAGTTGAGCTGGTCAGATCGGCCGGCTGTCCGCTTTTGTTGGACGGAACCAGTGCCGGCACGCTGCTGATTACATTAGCGGTTGCCGCGCTGCTGATGGTGTTTGTCACTTCGGCAATATTGGATGAGGCGTCAACGGTTGCAATGGAGGTTTTGATGGAGTTGTTTAATTGACCCTCAAGACTCTTCATGGTAGCGGCTGAATCAACTGATGTCTGCTGAACTGATTGAGACAGGGTTACAATCGAGCTGATGCTGTTTTGCACCGAAGCGGCCAGAACAGAAGCCTGTGCGACTTTAGTTGCGTTAGAGCCGGCTGCGGTCGTGAGGAGTGTTGAAATATCGTTGAATTTGGCAGTTGGTACTGCCAAAGCGGTCGCAAGCGATCCGGATCCCAGAATATTGTTCTTCTCAAGCTGGGTTATTACCAGATCTAGTGTCAAAGCTTTGACGGCATTTGAATCACTACCAGCACTGGCAATAAAATCGGTGTTAAGTATACTGTGTTTGCCGTTTGCATCCATGCCTGAGGCTACTGCAACACTGTTCAGCGCATCGTCAATCATGGTCTGCGTGACAGCCGAACCGGAAGCTGATGCTTTACTGGCTACCGCATTCATCGCCAAAGTGGTAAGTGGCGTTATAACCTTGGCATTAATCGGAGAAACCGACACACTATTTACCTGTGATTCATTGGTAGAAGTGTTTATCCCGCCAACAGCAACAAGTTTGTAAGCTGGAGTAGCAGAGGCGCTGAATAACGACTCCGGTACCCCAGTGAAGGTGAAAGTTCCTTTTTCATCTGTCAATGCATCAGCCTTATACTTTGCGCTCTGACTGATGGTGGCGACATTTCCAATATCATAATCAATCGAAACGATATAAACCGACGCACCCTTCATGTAGCCGTTAATAACCTGCCCGCTCATCACCGGGGTGGCAGCGCTGCCGCCACCCCCTCCTCCGCATGACGCAATAAATAAAACTGACAAAACAATTAAAGCAAACCGTGCCATCTTCATACTGGTCTCCTGTATCAAGTTAAACGGGATAAACCCAGTTAACGAGGTAATTAAACGATATTGGAAAAGTTGTTCAGTGAAAGCTGGTGCAGATAAATATAATAGAGTCCCTGAGAGTTTATAAGCTCTTTGAGGTTTTTATGCGAAACAGACGACAACCTGGAGAAATCGACCTGCTGAAGTCCTGTGAAATCAAACTTCTGGCCGTTTTTTGTCACGGTGATATCTGCAGAAATCAAGAGCCCAAGCTCTTTCAGTCGCTGTCCAAATTGATATGTATTTTTTAGAGAAGTCGCATAGATGTTTGCAAAATTGGCAGCATTTTGACCAAATTCAGTGAAAGTACCTTCTGAATCCGCAAAAATTTCATGACCACCGGCATCGCCAACTCCAGGATATTTTCTGTCCAGACAGAAAATAATATTTCCGGTGTTGTCCGCTAAACCGGCAAAAGGATAAGTCCTGACTGCGAAAGGAATATACTTTCCTGGCTGCCAGTTGGCCTGCTCGTCAACAAAGGCGTTGCGACCATGCCCCAGCACCGCAATCATGACCGGGGTCTCGTGACTGGTAAAAACAACAGGATAATCTCTTGCCAGTACAGGTAATTCATCAATCAGAGCAGGCATTACCGATTCGTTACTGACAAATGCGTAGTTTTCAACAGGAAGAACCTTCACTCCTGAATCCAACCTTTTGTCCAATGCAACTATTTCTTTAAAGAATGCCGGGTACATTGCAGGGGTCCCTCATCTTAATATTCTGGTTTATCCCGTTCACACAATGCGTGTGAACGGGAATATGTCGGACTACTCTAGTTATTTCCCACTGAAAAACTGAAACAGACCCTGGAAGAAACCTTTGCTTCCCTGGCTGTCCTGCAAGCTCAGAATACTTGTTTCAACCTGATTGAGTTTGTCGTTGATTGTGTTTGAAGCGCTGAATGCAGGCTGCCCATTTTTCAAGCCAATAATTGCGTTAACGTTAGTCGTATTGGTAGCAACAGCGGCATTAGCCTTGGTGGTTGCGTCAGTTGCAGCAGCAGCAATCGCATTGCTCTGGGCTGTGTTGGCTTTAGTGGTTGCATCTGCGGCGGCGGCGGTAATGGCGGCTGATTTGGCGTTATCCGCATATTCCTGGGTTGCCACTGTTTTGCCACCCAGCGTGGCACCTGTGTTAGCAACAACGGAGCCGGCTGTCAGTGCGCCGGTTACATTCAGCGCTGAAACAGTGGCTGATTGACCGTTGAATACAGCACCGAGGTCACCGGCAGTTGTCGTGCCAAGTTTGACAGAACTGTTCAGAGTGGCAGTCGCTGCTGAAGTGTCGGCAACTTTTGCAAGGTTGGTGGTCAGGGTTGTGTCGGCGGTTCCACGGGTTGTTGCTTCAGCAGCAAGATTGGTGTTTGTCGTTGCAAGGTTCGTAGTCAAAGTTGTGTCGGCAGCCTGACGTGCTGTTGTTTCAGCAGCAAGGTTCGTGTTGGTTGTCGCAAGATTGGTGGTCAGGGTTGTATCGGCAGCCTGACGGGCTGATGTTTCGGCAGTAAGATTCGTGTTGGTTGTTGCAAGGTTCGTGGTCAGAGTAGTGTCCGCAGTTCCACGGGTTGTTGCTTCAGCAGCAAGATTGGTGTTTGTCGTTGCAAGGTTCGTCGTCAAAGTTGTATCGGCACCCTGACGAGCTGATGTTTCAGCAGCAAGGTTGGTGTTGGTTGTCGCAAGGTTGGTGGTCAGGGTTGTATCAGCAGCCTGACGCGCTGATGTTTCGGCAGTAAGATTCGTGTTGGTTGTTGCAAGGTTGGTAGTCAGAGTTGTGTCGGCAGCCTGACGCGCTGATGTTTCGGCAGTAAGATTCGTGTTGGTTGTTGCAAGGTTGGTAGTCAGAGTTGTGTCGGCACCCTGACGAGCTGTTGTCTCAGCAGTAAGATTCGTGTTGGTTGTTGCAAGGTTGGTAGTCAGAGTTGTGTCGGCACCCTGACGAGCTGTTGTCTCAGCAGCAAGGTTCGTGTTGGTTGTTGCAAGATTGGTAGTCAGAGTTGTGTCGGCACCCTGACGGGCTGTTGTTTCAGCAGCAAGGTTCGTGTTGGTTGTCGCAAGGTTCGTCGTCAGGGTTGTATCAGCAGCCTGACGAGCTGATGTTTCAGCAGTAAGATTCGTGTTGGTTGTTGCAAGGTTGGTTGTCAGAGTTGTGTCGGCACCCTGACGAGCTGTTGTTTCAGCAGCGAGGTTCGTGTTGGTTGTTGCAAGGTTGGTTGTTAACGTCGTATCGGCAGTTGTACGATTGGTGGTCTCGGTGCTGATCGCAGTGGCGTTGGTACCTATTGCTGTGTTCATTGCACTAAGTGTTGTAGTTCCAACTTTAGCAGCGGTCAGGTCGGTTACACCAGTTACTATGTTACTGTCAGCAGTTGTACGATTGGTGGTCTCGGTGCTGATCGCAGTGGCGTTGGTACCTATTGCTGTGTTCATTGCACTAAGTGTTGTAGTTCC